>CALDDQ010000004.1 GCA_937936785.1 uncultured Endomicrobiia bacterium | reverse complement strand
AATTACCATAAAAATATTTTTTAGCAACACATATTTTCCAGCAGAATAAAATATTTTAGAATAGACGTTTGTCATTTAGTTATTTATGTAACACAAACTTTTTATCTGGTTGAAAACTTTTGATGAGCTAATTTTTTCCATACAATAAGGACTTTTGGTACAAGTTCTGGAATAACAAACTACACAATTTATCGGAGCAACTATCTTTTTTCCTAAACCATATGTTTCAATCTCTTTTGATGCAGTAGGACCAAATAATACTATAACATTTTTTTTTAAACCTAATGATATATGTAGTGCTAACGTATCTGTTACGATTACCAGATTACATAAATTTAACAATGCAAACAATTCTCTTAAAGAATTGTTTATGCCAGTATCTATTACTTTACCAGATAGCAAATAGTTAACATTTGACAGATTTTTATTTTTTACAACAATATTTGAACTTCGAATTTTAAGCATTAAATTTTCTAGTATCTTTTTGTTTCTTTCTTTTTCTTTTTTACCTCCAAATAATAAAATTTTAATTTTATCTTTAAAAATTTTATTTTCAACTATTTTTTTTATCAATTCAACAGTATTTTTTATTGGCCATTCTTTTTTAGGCCATTTAGAACCTCCACCAGTATTTATTCCTATTATAAAATCGTTATCTCTGATGTTGTTTTTTGCAGCAAACTGTTTTGCAAACTGTATTTCTTTTTTTGTTAGATTTACTATTATAGGATAATCTTTGTAATTTTTATATTTTAGATCACAAATATTAAGCATATATTCCTGATAAGTAATTTTATTCTTTTTTTTAAAATTATCGTTATGACTTAATTCAAACCATTTTTCTGCCCACGAATTTGAACAAATTATATAATTATCATTGTTTAAATAAAAACCAAACTTTTCCTCTGATTTTACTAATTTTGTTAATTCTAAAGCATCTTTGTCTAAATCAAGATTCATCATTATGTCAAACAAATAATTTTTAACTTTTAATTTAAAATCTTTAATTTCATATACTTTTTTAATGTATTTATTATTTTTCAATATAGACACCGATTCTTTATATGTAACCCAATAAATTTTTGGATTATTGTATTTTTTAAATAAAGGTTTTAATAGTGAAGTTGTTCTTACAACATCTCCCAACGCAGCAAGTTTTATAACAAGTATTTTTGGAGATTGTTTTTGGAAATTGATTTTTATTGCTTCTTTATTTAATTTAAAATTTTCAGTTGCATAATTTAAATTATATTTTTCTTTTACTATAGGAACATAATTTTTACATTTTTCACAAACAATTTTTGGATCAATTTTATGAAACTTACACGGCCTATCAGTTAAAAAAAATTTACATTCTTGTTTAAAATTCATTAGGTTATTCACACTTTAATTTTTCTCAAAAATACATTTTATTCTTTTTTTGAAAGTTTATATTTGTTCTATGGATAGAAAATCAACTCTCACCATAATTTACACATTATACAAAAGTCTACTAAAGACTTATACAAATTATGTTTTTATCCCATAATATAAAACAAATTATTCTTCTTTTAATTTAAAAATTTAAATTTAAACCAATCAATGTATGTGTCAATTTTAATGCAACACTATCATTATCCGTTGTTCTTCCTCTATCAAACCAAGAAACACTAGAAACATTTCGTCTTTCAATAAACAAAGCAGCTTTGGACTTCTTTCCTAATTTTATTCTTATCCCATATGGAACTCTAAACTCAAACCCAATACCAAGCATATTTAACCCTTGAGAAGATGTCGTTGTAGTTGTATACTCGTATATATATGGTGAAGCAATAATGTTCATAGACACCCCTATGCCACAACCTATATATGGTTGAAAAATTTTGCTTGATAATCTCAAAAATAAATCTACACTCATTAAAAAAGATTTTACTTCAAGATAATTTTTTATATTAAAATTAAACTCACTTTGTTTAATATCGTTAATATAAAATTCTTTTGTTTTTTGTGGAACCAAATTGTTTGCTATATAAAAAAATTCTAGCCCAATACCTAAATGTTTTTTTTCTGGAAATCCACAGAATCTTAGCCCAACCGGTCCACCAACAGTTTCCACTTCTAAATTGTTAAAACTAATTTTTTTGTATGCGAGATTTGTTGACGGATTATTGTCAAGATTAAAATATAGGTCATGCTCACTAACTAACCTTGTATTATTTTGAAAAACTAAATCCATAGTTCCTTTACTGTTACCAAACATAAGATCTATAAACCCATCGGTATTTGCCTTATTAGATTGAGGAACTTCTTTATTCTGTTCTGATATTTCTTGTTTTTGTTCATATCTAGGTTGAACTATTTTATCTGCAACACCATCCCAAACTTTTTCTACTTCTATGGACGAAGTTGTAATAATTTCTGCCGTCTCTGTGTTAATCATTCTTGCATTAATCTCTGTTCTATTATATCCTATGTCCATCAAAGTCCCTGTAATAATCGCTTCTACTCCTAATACTCTACCGATCTGTTTCACACCTTCTATTTCCACTAAACCACTTGATTCCAAATGTAATTCTTGTAAAACTTTTTCTAACAACTGTCTTTCAATCACTTTTAATTTTTTTAATTTTACAATTCTTGTTGTTAACCTTTCCGAAATAACAATTCCTCCTTCTGACTTTCTACCATCTGTGTATGCAAAAGGAACAATTGCGATCTTACCTTCTTTTAATGACGTTGATGCTTCAGAAAATTCTCTTGCCATTTTATCATAAGCATCTTCTGCAGCAAAAATTTGTGTTCCAAAAACTAATAAACAAAAAATACTACTTAAAAGTTTTTTCATAAATTCATTATACCTCTTTTAAAAGTTATTTTTATGCTAACCGAAAAATATAGTAACTACTAATATTTTTATATTGACTACCACTTTCAGTCCCAACACCATAATAATTTGACCCAACACACACTAAATCTAAATTATTAGTAATTTTTCTTTGGTATTCAAAGAAATTTGGAAATCCCAAACCTAAACATGTAGAGTTATCTTTATCAGGAATTGTAATAGATACTGGATAAGGACTATAGAATTTCAAAGCACGAACTGTAATAAAATGTATCAGTAAAAAAAACAAGTACAATTTTTTCATTATCTTAAGAATTTTACTAAAAAGTAATTTCATTGTCAAGTTTACACATTCTAATTAAAAATCTAAATACTTTTTCTTTAAAAATTAACTTCGCTTTGTGCTAAATTTTTATAGAATAAATGATAAGTGAGTATTACAAATGCCATTTTTTAAAACTATTCTAATTGATGTTTTTAATATTTAGTTAAAAAAAAAGAATCATTACTTAACGTAAATCTACACCTACAATTTCTACAGAAGTATGTCCATAAATTTGAAATCTGTTTGTTTTTATTTTTATATCACATGGATTACAAAAACCAAAATAATCACACTGCATAAAATCGTTATTAATTTGAAATTTTTCATCCAATATATGACCGATTGATTTTCTACCTTCATATAAATCACTATGACATCTATAAATATTTCCAAAACAACCAATTATTAACTCCGAAGTTTTACATTTGACACGCTGAGCAACTTTTTTATAAAAATCTTTATATTTATATGTCCCATAAAGTTTTCCTTTATATTTGCCTAAAAACTCTTTTATTCTAAAATCTATCCCTAATTTAGTACAATATTCTTTTGCAAAAGAAATTTCTTTTTCATACTTTGGATGTGCTATTCCCCATACACCGACACTATATTGTTTTTCTAAAAGTTTTAATACCTTTACTGGATAAATTCATTTTACAACTTCATAATATATTTATAAATTAAAATTTTTAATTAATTTTTTGACAATTATTTCTATATAAAATTTACATGTTCAACAGGATTCTTAAGTTCCCACAAATATTTGTTAATTTCATCAAGACGACAAACTTTTCTGCATTTAGACACATCTAATTTATTATTTATATATTTTAAAATCTTTTCTTTTTTTAAACTATTCCATATATTTTTAAATGTATCTTTGTAAATATTACCATAACAAAATTTTTTATTCCCTAAAAAAGAACTACAAGCATATACATCACCATCTGATTTAATATATGACCAAAAATTTGTACCTAAACATTTTAAACATTTTTTTTCTTGTTTTAGTTTTTCAATTGTATTTTTGCGAAAAATAATTTTAAATCTTTTATCTGAAATATTTTCAATTTCTTCAGTCAATTTCAAATATTTTGTATAATCTAAATTTTTATATATTGTACTTTTACTCATAGGATGTTGTGAATACGGTTTTATAATTAAATAATCAATTTCTATTTTTTTTAAAATTTTTGACAAAAAAATTATTTCTTTATAATTTTCAGGTAATAACAATGTTTGAACTCCAATAGTCGAATTTAAATTATACTTTTTTTTTACTTTTACTGCAGAATACAAATTTGACAGTACTGTATCAAAATCTTGAGATTTCGTTCTATGAATATTAGCATAAGTAACTCTATTTCCTGCATTTATACTTATTCTTATCCAACTTAATCTTGGCAACAATTTTTCTGATAATATTTTATCTAAAAATACACCATTTGTTGTAATAGCAACATCCATCCCTAAACTTTTTGTGAACTTTACTATATCAACAATATCTTTATGTAATAAAGGTTCTCCTTCGCCAGCATACATTATGCTTTTTACTCCAACTTCTGCCATTTGACTTAAGTTTGATTTTAAAATTTCTTTATCTAAAACATTGTAGTTATCTCTCAAATAATCTAATGCACAAAAATTACATCTATGATTACATCCGCTTACTGGCGATATTTCAACATATATAGGATATATATTTTTACCTGTTAACCAATCATAAACTCTTCCGGGATGATAAATAAGTTTATGGCTTTCTATACTATACTTATCCATATTCTGGTAACATTTTTTATATACATATAAAATTTAAAAATAAAGTTTTATTATTATTTCAAACCAAACATATAATTTTTAGTTGAATTTATCAGTTTATATTATAAAGATATCTTTTTTATATGAATGGAAATAATTTTTTCTTTATCTCAGAATTAAAATGTTTAAAACGTTGTCTTAATTATAATATCTTAGTTTGATATTAAAGTTAATTAAATACTACAGCAACATATTTAGTGGAGGTGGCGGGAATCGAACCCGCGTCCAAGAAGAAAATAATATTTTGTCCTACAAGCTTATCATAGATAATCTCTGACAAAAGTCAGAATTCTCGGCTAAAAATCTCTCTATGAAAAGATTTTTAGCTAAAGTTCTTTTTAAAAATTTTCTTTTATACAACATAAGAACCTGTTGTATAAAATACCCTGGTTTTACCTATCAGGGAAGGCACCTGAAATCCTTCATTCTGAAAATACAGGCTTTTTTTCAGAATATATCTGCTTAATTAAGCAGCAAATGCAAAATTTGTATTTGCACTTATTTTTGGCCGATTTTTAAAGTGGCCCTTCGACCAACCACTGCTTGCACAAAATATCATTTAAACTTCCTGTCGAGACCATTTCACCCCCCCACTATCTATTATTATGAATTCTATCTGTTTTAATTTTATAAGAAATTAACAATTATACATAAACCACTAACAATGTTATAAGCACATATTAAAAATTACTAAAAAATTTTTGTGCCAGAAATATGTTTCTTTATCTTTTATTTTTAAAAAATTCTTGTAACAAACTTTTAGATTCTTCTTTAAAATAACCTGAAAAAAAGTTTATTCTATGATTAAGTTTTTTGTTATTTACAATATTAAAAACGCTCTTACAAGCTCCAGTTTTAGTATCTTCTGCTGCATAAAAAAGTTTTTCTATTCTTGAATGCACAATTGCCCCTGCACACATAGGACATGGCTCTAATGTAACATACATCTGGCACCCATTTAACCGATAATTTTTTAATTTTTTTGATGCATTTCTTATTGCAATAATTTCTGCATGAGCAGTAGGATCATTTTTTGTTATACTTAAATTATGCCCACGAGATATAATTTTATTATTCTTTACAATCACAGCTCCTACAGGAATTTCATCTTTATTATAAGCTTTTTTAGCTTCTTTTAAAGCTGCTAACATAAATTTTTTGTTATACATATTTAACTATTTTTTATAATATTTTTTATCTCGCCAGATTGAAGATTTATAATAAAATTTCCATATTTTGTAAGTTCCAAATTATGTGTAGCAATTAATGCTGTCATACTATATTTTTCCACAATCATTTTTATATGTTCAACAATTTTTATTGCATTATAATGGTCTAAATTACCTGTTGGTTCATCGGCAATTATAAGTTTTGGGTTGTTTACAATAGCTCTTGCTAAAGACACTCTTTGTTGTTCTCCACCAGAAAGTTCATATGGATACCTAGACAATAAATTTTTAATACCTAAATGTTCTACAAAATCAAATAAGTTAATATTCATATTAGTAACAACTTTATTTTTTATCCAGTACGGTAGTAAAATATTTTCATAAACTGTAAGATTTTCTAACAAATAGTGGAACTGAAACATAAAACCAATATTTTCTATTCTTAAACTACTTATCTTATTTTTGTCTTTATAATCTATTCTTTCGCCAAATAAATATACTTCTCCTGAAGTAGGATGGTCCATTAATCCTATAATATGTAAAAGAGTCGATTTTCCAACTCCTGATGGACCACAGATAAAATATATTTTTTTCTGCTCAAGTTCTAATGATAAATCTTTTAATACAGAAACATTTGTATCAGTATACTTTTTTATAACATTTTTTAATTTTATAACCTTTTCAGTCATTTATTTTGTTTAATATTATTTTTGTAATTTTTATCCATACCTAATTATTTCCACAGGATCAAACTGTGCAACTTTTTTTGCCGGATATATTGACGCAATAATTCCAACCAAAATCGCTATCAACAAAATTATAATCAGATCTAATATTGATATATACACAGGTATTTTATCAATATAATAAACTTCTTTAGGTAATTTTATAAACTGATATTTTTTTATCAAAAAACTTAATACTAAACCAAGTACAGTTCCAGAAATTATACCTATAATATTTAAAATTATTCCTTGCAAAAAAAATATTTTTTTAATTTCATTTTTAGTAGATCCTATAGCAATTAAAATTCCTATATCCTTACTTTTCTGTATTCCTAACATCATAAGATTTGTAACAATAACAAAACAAGCAACTAATATTATCAAACTTACAATTATAATCATCATAGTCCTTTCAAGTTTTAAAGCAGAAAACAAATTATAATTTAATTGTTCCCAAGACATAATTTTATAAATATACCCCATCATAGTACTTAACTTTTTCACCACAATATTTATGTCATTATCATTTTTAAGTTTTATTCCAAACCCTAAAACCGCATTAAAAGTTTTAGTTTGTTTATCAAAAAAAATTTTTTTTGCTTTATTATAATCAATATAACATAAATTATTATCATATTCAAAAATTCCAGATTTAAATATCCCTTTTACAAAAAACTTTTCTGTCATTGGCAAATCACCAAAAGGTGTCCGCACTTGCGTTGGTAAAATCATAACAACTTCATCATACATCTCTAAATTCAAATTTTGAGCAAGTTCTTTGCCTAAAAATATTTCGTTATCTTTCAATTCTATAACTTCATCTTTTACAAAAATATTTTTTATTCCTGAAACTTTTTTTTCTTTCTCAAAATCAATCCCTTTAACAACTGTAGAATAAACAACATCTTTTGATTTTAATATTGCCTGACTATATACAAACGGCGAACCAGCATCTATTTCTTTCAATCTTAAAATATCTACTTCGGGAATATCTGATACACCTGTTATCACTATATGTGGATACATCGTTAATAAACGATTTCTTATTTCTCTATGGAAACCTGACATTACTCCCATTGTAACTATTAAAGTAGCAACACCAGTTGTGATACCTAAAACTGCAATTATTGTTGATACATAAGAAAAAATTTTATTCTTTTGTGGTTTTAAATATTTTATTGCAAGAAAAGTTGTAAATTTCATCTAATAAGTTTACTGTTTCTTGACTGATTTTAACAATGGGAAAAATATTACATCTCTTATAGACAGAGAATTTGTAAGTATCATACACAACCTATCAATCCCAATCCCTAATCCACCTGCTGGTGGCATACCATACTCTAATGCTGTAATAAACTCTAAGTTTAACGCCATTTTATCTTCAGAAGTTTTTTGAGCAACAAAACGGTTATACTGTTCAATTGGATCGTTAAGTTCACTATATGCATTTGCAACCTCTTGTGTTGCAATGTAAAGTTCAAATCGTTCTGTAACATTTTTATCTTCAGACTTATATTTTGCTAATGGAGACAGTTCTACAGGATAATCTATCACAAATGTTGGATTTATTAAGTTTGGTTGAATATATTTTTCAAAAACAGAATCTACCAACTTTTTTGTTGTTTTTCTAATCTTCTGTCCACTTGGATAAACTTCAAATATGTCAATCCCTAAATCTTCATAAACTTTATCTTCAACTTTGTCGTTAACAAATTTTTCTAACGGAATTTTTACATGTTTATCAAAAAGTTCTGCCATAGTAAATTTATCAAAATTATTAATTTCTACTTCAAAAATTTTCTCTTCTGAAACATTATATTTTATTTTACCTTTTATACCTAGAACATCACAACAGTTAATAATAATATCTTTTGTTAAATTCATCATATCATTATAATCTGCATACGATTGATAAATTTCTACCATAGTAAATTCTGGATTATGAAACCTATCAATACCCTCGTTGCGAAAAGATTTTCCTATTTCATAAATTTTTTCAAATCCACCAACTAACAACATTTTTAAATATAACTCAGGAGCAATACGTAAATAAAAATCTTCCCCTAAAGCATTATGAAAAGTTTTAAAAGGTTGTGCAATAGCACCTCCAGGTAAAGATTGTATCATAGGTGTTTCTACTTCTAAAAATTTTTTTTCATTTAAGGTTTCGCGAATAGAATTTATTATTTTACTTCTTGTAATAAAAATGTTCATAGAATCTGGATTTGTTATTAAATCAAGATATCTTTGACGATATTTTATTTCAACATCTTTTAGTCCATGCCATTTTTCCGGCAAAGGACGTAACGATTTGCTTAACAAAACATAAGTTTTAGTATTTATTGTAAGTTCTCCTGTTTTTGTCTTAAACACTTCACCTTCAACACCAATTATATCTCCAATATCTATAAGTTCTAAAAACTGTTTAAACTTTTCTTCCCCGACAAAATCTTTTTTTAAATAAATCTGTATCCTGTGAGTTCCTTCTTGAATGTGACAAAAAATACTTTTCCCCATTTCACGCCTTAAAACTATTCTACCTTTTATTGTAACAGTTTCCTTTGAAACTTCTCCTTCTTTAATACTAAAATACTTATCAAAAATATCTTTGAAAGTATTATTAAAATTAAAACTATTTGGGTAAGGATTAACTTTTATTTCACTTAATTTTTTTAGTTTATCTTTTCTTATATTTATAATATTTTCAATTGGCAGATTTTGTTTTTCTTCCATAAAATATCCTTTTATTTTATAAAAATATTCAAAAAATTAATTTTTTTTATGTTCCGTGTTTCCACGAAGCAAGATATTCTCTCTGTTCTTTTGTCAAAACATCAATTTTTATTCCCATAGATTTCAATTTTAACCTTGCAACTTCATTATCAATTTCTTGTGGTACTGAAAAAACTTTGTTTCCCAAATTTTTTAAAGTACCTTCATTTTTTAATTTTACTAAATATTCAACTGACAAAGCTTGGTTTGCAAATGACATATCCATCACAGATGCCGGATGTCCTTCTGCAGAAGCAAGGTTTATTAAACGTCCATCAGCTAAAACATATATTTTTTTGTTATTTTTTAATGTATATTCTTCAACGAAATCTCTTACAATTCTTACTTTTTTACTTTCTTTCTTTAATGCAGTAAGGTTTATCTCAACATTAAAATGTCCCGAATTACATACAATTGCCCCATCTTTCATTTTTGAAAAATGCTGCTTATCAATAACATTTATATCTCCAGTTAGAGTTATAAAAAGATCTCCGTATCTTACTGCTTCGTCCATTGTAGTAACACAAAAACCATCCATTAACGCTTCAATTGCTTTTGTAGGATCAACTTCTGTAACAGTAACTTGTGCACCCATACCTCGTGCTCTCATTGCAACACCTCTACCACACCAACCATAACCAGCCACAACAACATTTTTCCCTGCTAACAATATATTTGTAGCTCTTATTATTCCATCTATCGTAGACTGACCTGTACCATACCTATTATCAAAAAGATGTTTAGTCAGTGCATCGTTAACTGCAATAATTGGATATTTCAAAACACCATCATTTGCCATCGCTTTTAACCGTATTACTCCAGTAGTAGTTTCTTCCGTCCCACCAATAACGTTTTCAATTAATTCCTGACTTTTGTGTATTGAGGAAACTAAATCTGCTCCATCATCCATGGTAATGTTGGGATTCATTGATAAAACAGATTTTATATGCGAATAATAAACACTGTTATTTTCGCCTTTAATTGAAAAAACTGAAATACCAAAATCTTTAACCAAAGAAGCTGCGACATCATCTTGTGTTGAAAGCGGATTTGATGCACAAAGAAAAACTTCTGCTCCACCAGTTTTTAGTGCTATCATTAAATTTGCTGTTTCTGTTGTAACATGTAAACAACAACCTATTTTTAAACCTTTTAACGGTTTTTGTTTTTTAAACCTTTCTTCTATAATTTTTAGCACAGGCATTTCACGACGAGCCCATTCTATTCTTAAAAAACCTTTTTCTGACAGTTTAATGTCTTTTATATGATGTTTAATTTTCATAATTTTTCTCCAAAATATTTTTATTTAAACTTACACTTTTTTAATATTGCTTAACAACTCTTCTTTCGCATCAAGGTTTTCCCAGGTAAAATCGTTATCCAAACGACCAAAATGTCCATATGCTGCAGTTTTTTGATATATTGGACGAAATAATTTTAAATGTTCAATCATACCTTTTGGACTTAGTGGAAAAACTTTTTTAACTAATTTTGCTAATCTTTCATCTGAAATTTTACCTGAACCATACGTGTGAACCATAACAGATACTGGTTCAATAATACCAATACAATAAGCAAGTTGCACAAGACATTCTTCTGCTAAACCTGCATAAACAATATTTTTTGCAATGTATCTTGACATATAAGACGCTGTGCGGTCAACTTTTGTTGGATCCTTACCTGAAAAAGCTCCCCCTCCATGAACAGACCATCCTCCATAAGTATCAACTATAATTTTTCTACCAGTCATACCTGTATCTGACTGAGGACCTCCAACAACAAATTTTCCTGTACCGTTAATTGTAATCTTTGTTTTTTCATCTAAATATTTTCCCAAAACAGGTTCTACAACTTTATTTATAATTTCTTTTTTTGCACTTTCTACCATATGTTTACCATCTTTAGAAACAACATCTTCCGTATGTTGTGTTGCAATAACTACATAATCTGTGCGTACTGGTTCACCATCTCTGTATTCAATTGTAACTTGTGATTTACCATCAGGACCTAAGTAGGGAATAACATTTTTTTTCCTAACTTCGGTAAGTTTTAATGATAACTTATGTGCTAAAGATATTGGTAAAGGCATATACTCTTTTGTTTGGTTATTTGCATAACCAAACATTGTTCCCTGATCACCAGCACCAATTTCTTTCCCTCTATTAACACCTTGTGCAATGTCTGGTGATTGTGAATGTATAGCATTTAAAATTGAACATGTTTCATAGTCAAACCCATATCTTGGCGAAGTGTAACCTATATTTTTTATTATCTCACGAACAATCTTGTGAACATTAATAAACCCTTTTGTCGTAATTTCTCCACCTACAATAACAAGACCCATAGTAACAAATGTTTCACAAGCAACATGCGAATTTTTGTCTTGTTTTAAACATTCATCTAACACAGCATCCGAAATTTGGTCACAAACTTTATCTGGATGTCCTTCTGTTACCGATTCTGAAGTAAAAAACATATTTTTTGGATACATAAATTTTTCTCCTTTTTTATAATTTTTTTGATATTATTACACTTTTATATTCAAAACTGCTCCTTCAAACATTGAAATACTTTCTGAAACAACTGCTGAATATCCTATAATACAAGAATTTAAGTTTACATGCGATTTTACTTTCACTTTAGGCCATAGAATAGAATCGTTAATTTTTACTAAATTACCAAATTCTGACATACTACCAATAACAGAATAATTGCCAACAGCACAATTTTTTCCCAGTTTAACATTTCTACCTATTACTACCGGAGGAATTATTTTCAACGATTTTGGTATTTTAGTCCCTTTTCCCACCCAAACATTAGGTTCAATCTGTTCACCATTTATTAAAACTTTCACTTTTCCATCTAAACAATCGTGTTGAGCTTTTTTATATTCTTGCAAATTACCAACATCACACCAATATTCTTTCATTAAATATCCATAAACAGGTAATCCTTTTTCAACTAATTTTGGCAACAATTGTTTCCCAAAATCATATTCAGTATTTTTTGGAATATATTTAAAAATTTCTGGTTCTAAAACATAAATACCAGTGTTTACATAATCAGAATAAATATCTCCCCAAAAAGGTTTTTCTACAAATTTTTTTATCTTAAATTTTTTATCTGTCTCAACTACACCATATTCTAACTTAACATTAATACTTTTCAGTGCAATGGTTGCAATAGATTTTTTTGATTTATGATATTTTATCAAATCGGAAAAATTTATATCACTTAACCCGTCTGCAGAAGTAACAATAAAAGTATCATCAAAAAATTTTTCCTGTAACTTTACTCCACCTGCTGTTCCTAAAAGGGTTTTTTCATATGAATAGTGTATCTGCAAATCCCATCTTTTTCCACCGTTCAAATATGATGTTATCATATGCGGATAATAATGTAAGTTCGCCATAACTTTACTTATACCATGGTCGGACAAATTTCGCATTAAATGCCCTATTACAGGAATGTTCACTATTGGAACTAAAGGTTTTGGGATATGATAAGTTAAAGGTCTTAGCCTTGTACCAATCCCTGCTGCCATAACAAACGCTTTCATTTAATTTTTAATAAGCTCCTTTTTTTGAAAAAATGGCAGAAAAAGTTTTATAAATAATTTTTAAATCTAATCCTATGGACCAATTCTCTAAATAATATAAATCTAATTTTAACATATCTTCATAACTCACATCCGCACGACCAGAAACCTGCCACAGACCTGTAAGTCCAGGAATTACCATTAATCTTCTTCTTGCATAATTATCATAAAAATTTACTTCTTCAACAATTTGTGGTCTTGGACCTACAATGCTCATATCACCTTTTAAAATATTAAAAAATTGTGGTAACTCGTCAATACTATATTTTCTTAATATTCTACCAACTCTTGTTATACGTGGATCATTTTTAATCTTAAAAACTTTTTCTCCTCGTTCGCTTATGTTTAATAAACTATACCACTTACTATGAGCATTTTTATACATACTTCTAAACTTAAAAAATTTAAATTTTTTTCCTCTCAGTCCTACCCTATCTTGTGAATATATCACCGGACCTTCAGAATCTAATTTTATAAGAATTGCAATTAAAATAAATGGTATTACTAATATAGACAATACTAAAATTGAAACCAAAATGTCTATAGTTCTTTTAACAAAAAAATTTGTTGCTGATAAAGAAACTGGTTTTATTGTTATCACTGGAATACCTAAAGTAGCATCAATTGTAGTATCTGATAATCTAACTGGAATATCAACAAAAATTTTCATTTCAACATTTTTTGCATCTATCTCTGGCAACAAATCTTGGAATATATAACTGTTAAAAATATGATAATCTATTATTAACTCACTAATATTTTTTTCTTCCAAAAAAAGCAATACATCTTCTTTTTTATTAACGTTTGTCAAAAAATATGGTCTAATTGTTTTTTCTTTAACGACTCTGTCTCGGATAATTCTTATTCTATCATCTGGACCTATGATAGCAATACGCGGTTTTCCAAAAATGTATTTTATATATTTAACATAAATTTTTTTTATGAGTTGATGCCAAAAATATATTATAAAAATATTTTTTAGTACCACTATTATAATAAACAACCTTGAATACTCGTATCCTCTATAAAAAAATCCTATTGCTAATAACAAAATTCCTGAAATAATAGATCCAACAAAAACTGTAACAAATTCATCTATTGCACTTAACAATATTTTTTTATAATAACCACGATAAATATATGTGAAAAATATTACTAAAATATAAAATGGAACAAATTCTAAATAAAAACTAAAATCTGGAATACCTTTTACCACTGGAAAAAAAGATATAAAAATTTTGTTATAAAACCTTAAATAATACGAAGAAAAAAATATTACCAGTGATAACAACAAATCTCCTAAAATTTTTGTAAAAACATATAAATACCAAATATTTTTACGTTTCATATTAAGTTTTTGTTTATAATTTCTACAATTTCTTCCTTAGACGGCCAACCTTTTAAATAAGCAAGGTATAAACCTCTTAAAGTATCCCTTCTAAAAGAAACATATACTATTTCATCTCTTGTTTTTGATACTTCTAAAGACACACAACCGTTATACTTGTTAGAAACAATTTGATACTTTTTTTTGCCACTACAGTCAGATTTACAAATTCCTTTAAAATCAAAATAACTTTTTTCAGTTTTTTTATTATAATTTTCATTATAATTTGATAAAAAAATTATGTTTTTATCATCAAATGTAAAATTTGCATATTTATTATAATACATATCAGAATTTATCAAAAATTCTTTTTTATCACACAAATCGTATATATACAAACCATCATTGTCTAACGAATTAATAACTCCATCATTATTTGTATCACGCCTTTTACTAAGATAAGCAATATAACGACCTTTATTAGAAAATATTGGGAATGAATTTATATATTTATCTGAAGATATACAAATTTCACTCATAGAATATAAATCTTTTACATAAATTGCCGATTTACCAATAACAGAACCATAGGCTAAATTTTCATCTCTCCAAGAAGAATAAACTATTCTTGAACCATCAGGAGAATATGAAGGAAAAGCATTCTCATAAGTTTCTCTAACCAAAGTTTTTATGTTTAAAGTTTCTATCTCTATTTCATAAACACCACTAAAACTTCCCGGTGATCTCCAGCAAGTAAATATAATCTTCTTCCCATCTGGTGAAAAAGATGGATGTTTAGGTTTATAAACATCCTCGACTAACAATTTTTCTTCTCCCGTAACGAGATTTAAAATATACATACCTAAATCATCATGATTGTCTAATTTGTTGTCGTTGTTTGTATCTCTGCGAGCTGATAAAAAAACTATATATTTATTATCTGGAGAAAATTTTGCAGATGAATTATAATACTTATCTTCAACTAAACATGTCATTGATTTTCCTGTTCGATCTATTTGATATATTCCACATCTGTCAGAATTATTAATTTTATCATCTTCATTTGTATCTTTGTTTGCCATAATAAACAATATCTTTTCACCATCAGGAGAAAAACATGGTTCTTTACAAAAAAATTTATTCTCTACTAACATTTTCCAGTTGGTTATCTCTAAAATATCTTTAATGATACCTTTTTTATACCAACCTTTGATAGACAACATTTGTTGCAATTTTATTTTAGCTTCTTTTACTTTTCCTTTTGTTAATAATACTTTTGCCAATGAGACATATAATTCTGGTTTATTTTTGTTTTTGTTAATTAGGTTTGATAGTATAAAAAATGCTTCATCATAATTTTCTTTATCTATAAAATCAATAGCTCTTCTGTATTTAAACCAAAACATTTTTTTATCTCTTTTATTTAAATCATAAACGCATTTTCAATGTGATCTATTTTGTTATTGTCAAAAACTGCCAACACATCAAATCTGTAATTGTTATATTTAATTTTAGTTTGTTTCAGATATATCATTGCCGTTTTTATAATTTTATCTTGTTTCGTTTTTGTTACTGCCTCCTGTGGTAAACCATAAAAATCATTTTTCCTATATTTTACCTCTACAAAAACAAGACAATCATTTTGTGGATAATAAGCAATAATATCTATCTCCCCAACTTGTGCCCGATAATTCTTTTCTATTATTCTATACCCTTTTTTTATTAAATATTCACACACAAACTTTTCTGCTATATTTCCTATAATTCGCCTATTATGATATGAATTTATATGCATATTTTCTGTGTAATTCACTTAAACCTAAAAAAGAAACAATTTTTCTATGATTTTTTGTAGCATAACCTTTATTTTTACAAAAATTATACTCAGGAATTATTTTATCATAAAATTCCATAATTGTGTCTCTTATAACTTTAGCAATTATAGATGCTGCAGCAACAACAGCACTTTTTTGATCTCCTTTGATTAATGGAATTTGTTTTTTATCAAGATTGTTTATTTTATATCCATCAACAACTACTATTCTAAAATCCGTATCTAACTTTTCTACGGCTGATTTTAACGCTATAATATTTGCTTGACCAAGACCTTCTTTATTGACACATTTAGTTGAAACTATGCAACACGAAATATCTTTTGCAGTGTTTAAAATTTCTTTAAACAAAATTTTCCTTTTTTTTGCACAAACACTTTTTGATTCTTTTAATTGCGAAATATAATTTTTAGATGAGAAAACCACTGATGCAGCAACTAAAGGTCCTGCTATACTACCTCGTCCAACCTCGTCCACTCCACAAAGATTTTCTGTTTTAAACTTTTTTCTAATGCTATTATCAAAATCAAATATTTCCCTTGACACTTTATTGTATTTTTTTATTATCAACAGTTTCTTTTGTATCTCTAACTTCTTGCATCTTAGCTTCTTTACCGACTTTTTTTCTTAAATAATACAATTTTGCACGTCTTACTTTACTTTTTTTTACTACTGTAATTGATTCTATAGATGGAGAATATAAAGGAAAAATTCTTTCTACTCCAACACCATAAGAAATTTTTCTCACAGTAAAAGTTGCGTTCATACCACGACCACGTTTTGCAATTACTACTCCTTCAAAAACTTGATTTTTATCCACTCCATCTTCTTTAAATTTAAAATTAACTTTTACCAAATCTCCTACTGAAAATTCATTTATTTTTTTTGTTACATTTTGATCTAACATTGAAAGATCTAAACTCATTTTTTTCCTCCATAATAATTTCTGATAAAATTTTACTTTCTTCTTCTGTAAGACACACTTTTTCTAACAAATCAGGCCGTTTTTTAAAAGTATTTCTTATACTCTCTTTTTTTCTGTATAGTTCTATTCCTTTATGATTTCCTGAAACTAAAATTTTAGGGACTGACTTGCCTAAATATTTATATGGTCTTGTATATTGTGGATAATCCAAAAATTTATTCAAAAAACTTTCTTTTTCTAAAGATCCTTTTTCTTTCACTACACCTTCAACATACCTACATACACTATCTATTAAAACCATTGCAGGAATCTCTCCACCAGTAAGGACATAGTCTCCTATAGAAACTTCTTCATCAACATATTGCATTACACGTTCATCTACACCTTCATATCTGCCACAGAGTATTATTAAACTTTTTTTGTTATATAGTTCAAAAACTTTACTTTGAGTAAGTATTTTACCCTGTGGTGACATATAAACTACATAAACCTTTTTTTTACTTTTAATTTTTTTTATTGCACGGCAAATAGGTTCCGGCTTTAACACCATTCCACAACCACCACCATAAGGTTTATCATCAACAATTTTGTGTTTATCATAGGCATAATCACGTAAATTGTGTACATTAAAATTTATCTTACCTGTTTTTATAGCTCTAGAAATTACCCCATAACTAAATACACAATTGAACATCTCCGGAAAAATTGTGACCACATCAATATTCATCAGAAATCCTTTTATTGTTCAAGAATGCCATCCACATTTTTTAAACTAATTTTTTTGTGTACTAAATCAATTTTTTCAATCACATCTTTAACAAAAGGAATAAAAATCTCTTCACTATTATTTTTTTTTACAACTAATAAGGCATAGTAATTCTTGTTCTCAACAACATCCACAACTTTTCCTATGAAATTATTCTTATCATCGTATAACTCACATTTTTTTAATTCTGAGACAAGAAAAACATTTTTTGGTAACAAATCAATTTCTTTCCCTATAAAAGTATTAGTTAAAAGAGTTGTTGTGTTTAAATCATTAACATCTTTTAATTTTATTATATACTTCTTAAAAGAATTTTTGCTCCATTTATAAAATTTTATTTTTTCAACTTTGTATGGACCAAAAAAATTTTTAATATTAGTTGATTTTTCTACACTAAAAATTACACTTTTTTCAAAGAACAAATCATCTCCCACACCAGGCATAATTCTCGAAAACAAAAATTGTCCAACTAACTCTCCTTTTAAACCTTTTGCTCTTAGTACTTTGCCTATCCTTAATATCACAAAAAATTAAGTTATATTTTATTCTATGACCTCAATTACTACTCTTTTACCTAATTTTGCTGCTGAGCAACCTATTATCGTTCTTATAGAACGTATTATTCTCCCTTCTTTACCAATAACTTTCCCACGGTCAGTATCTGCAACTTTTAGCTCTAATATAAGAGATTGTTCACCACCTACTTCTTTAACTTCAACTTTTTCAGGATAATCAACCAACGCTTTAACAACTAATATTAACAGTTCTTTTAAATCTTTCATTTTCTCAACCTCCATTGTAAATTTTCACTATTTGCTTTTGATAATAGATTTTCTTTAGATTTAAACTTATACGTTTGAAGATATTGCTGTAATAATCTCTGATTGAATCTTTTGTTTTTTGGAAAACTTCTTATACAAACTTTTAACGGTATCACTTGGTTGTGCACCGTTATTTATCCATTTATCATACTCTTCTGGTTCTAACTCTATCTTATGTTTCGTTGGATCATAGTGACCAACAATGGCTAACGGTTCTCCTTTAGTTCGTTTTTTATTTTCAATGACAACTATTCTATATTGTGGCTGATTTGTTTTACCAACTCTTTGCAACCTTATTGCAACTGACATATAATCCTCCCACCTCCTTTCTTTATCAATCTATAAAAAGGTTATTTTTTCTGTATATAAGTTTTTGAATAATTTGTCAACGATAAAAAAAATTTTTTAAAACGTATTTATTATTCTTTTTACATTTTTTATATTTTCAGGATGAACTAACACTAAAATATCAGACCCTGCTTGAAGATATCCTAACGCAGTTACAAATTCCCAATTTATTGCCCTGTGTAATGGATTGCCCCATCTGGGTTCTTCATCTAATCCTACCTTAGATTCTTTTGTTTTCCATGTTTCTTCTCCAACAAGATTTATAATTGTGGTTGCAACAACTTTATCTCCTTGCAAACCTGCTAACCGACAACGTTCCATTATGGAATAACAATATTCAAACCCATATCCCAACCCACCTGTTGTATGATGCATAACTATTCTTTCCAATGGAACTCCAATATCATTTATTAAAATATTTAACTGTTTAGCTAAATTTATATCTAAAGGCGATTGTGCAATAACACTATGTTCATTAGCATATGCAGACAATGAAATTGTTTTATAATTTTCTTTAACTGCCATACCAACCAAAATTTTTTCTCCTCTAGTAATTTCACAAATAAGTGGCAATATTTCTGTATCACGTTCTACATTGTCACATCCTAAAAATATCAAAGGCAATTTTGTAATTTTTAAAATTTCCGGGATAATCTTTTTTATATATTCTGTGGAATTATTTTTTGTCTCAGGATCACAAGAAGTTAACCTTATACATAATCCATCTGGTTCATTTTTCTCAATTTCTTTTATCCAACTGAACAAATCTTTTGTCATTTCACTATAGTTTGAATAAAACAGTGGCCACAAATCGTCTGATAAAAAATCTAAAACTTCTGCAAAAACAACAGGTCTGTTTGGAATTTTTCCTTCAAAACTCAACATTGGCAACGACATCTGCCCACCAACTTTTATAACAGTAGAACGTGTCCCACCATTAATATTAGTACTACCAATAACCGTTGTTACAATCTCAGAATTCCACTTTTCTATAACTTGTTCCATTTTTTTATCCTTGTAAAATTATTCAATTTGGATCTAAATTTTTTAATTTTTGCACAATCATAAATCGCCATAACCAATTTTTTGATTTTTTGGCATAATCTATGTTAACTCGTTTTCCTACAACTATTCTATTATTACTAACAGGATAGTTGTTTAATATATAAAAATTTTTGTTGTTTAACAAATCTATTTTATTAAATTTTGTATCTATTTTTAACGCTTTACATACACGTGCTGGACCTAAAATTTTTTCTCCTATAAAATTTTTGGTTCCTTGTTTCAGACTTTTTATTCTCTCAACACCACGAATCAATACCCCACCAAAACGATTTTTTTTGTGTGCAACAAAGTTAAAACAAAACATGTTTATATGAACAGAATATACATAACTCAATCCCACCTTACCAAATAATGTTTCTGTTCGTTTAGTTTTCCCATACCTTACCGCATGACATGCATCATCATCACCATCAGAATACGCTTCTGTTTCTATAATTTTAAAATACTCCTTCTTTTTACTAAATCTACGAACCAAGATTTTCCCTAACAAATTTTTGGCTACAACTTCTGGTTCTCTACAAAAAAATTTTCTTGTTAACTTATTCATTTATAATTTTTAGTTTGTAGTTTTAAATTAAAGATGGCATATTTAATACAGAATGTTCAACTTTTTGTATAAAATGTACCAATTCTTTTATATCTGTAGTAACAGTTTAATCTGCAATTTTAGACAAAAAATCTATATCAGCAATATCGCACAATTGTTTTGTTAATCTGTCAAACAAAAATCTTTTTAATTTTTTGGTCATACAAACAACACGTTTTAATACACCTTCAGAAACCTAAAATTTTTTGTTTGCTAAATATAATCGCCCAACACCTAAAAATCCTTCTGTATGATAAACATCACTAATCAAATTTGCCAGTGTATCAAAATTTATACCTACCGGTGTAATTCCAGTATATTCGCAATCTACAACCGTTACTTCATTACATTCTGGCAATAATGCAATTATACATTCATAACAAATACAAAATGTTGGTGAATTCATAATAGTATAATTGTAAAATCTTTTCAAGAATCTGTTTGAGCCTCTTTGCACAAAATCGTTAACACCAGACCATTCTGCTTTATCTTTGTCAATTAATTCTACTTTTAAAATTGGTCGATTCATACCTTTGGCATTTTCTAATAACAACTTATTTTTTTATTAAAAACAAAATGTCTGATAAAAATTTTATTTCTTCTCCAAACAAAAAATTTATCCGTGTAAAACAAAATTCTATCTTATACTTTTCTCCTTTTTTAACTATTATAAATTTTAGCAATTCTTCCATCTCAAATAATAACTGTTCTGATCATCTAATTTACATCTTAACAACCTTTTTATTCATTATATGTTTCTATAAATAAAAAATTCCCATTTTAGTCGTGTATAAATAATTGATATTTTTGTTTTAAGTATGTAAAATTTACGCCTAAAAAGTATATCTTTAACTACACTTGTACAATTTTTTCCAAATATTTTTAATTTTTAACTTTATATTTTCTGCTTGAGTAATTTCAGTCACCAAACAAACACATCTAGCACCAGATTTTATCACACTATCAACATTATATTCTTTTATTCCACCAATTGCAACAAAAGGTATTTTCTTGTTTTTAACAACCCAACGTAAATATTCTAACCCTACTGGCGGGATAACATTTTCTTTTGTATTGGTTTCAAAAATAGGTCCTACGCCTGCATAATCTGCACCTTCTTTTACCGCTTTTAAGTACTGGCTCGGATTATGTGTTGAAATACCTACTATAAAATTCTTCCCTACCAATTTTCTAACTTCTCTAATAGGATAATCATCTTGTCCTATATGAATACCATCAGCGTTAACCATTATAGCTATGTCTGGGTGGTCATTAACTATAAATATAGCATTATATTTTAATGTTAATTCTCTTATTTTTAAACATTCTCTATATTTATCTCCTAACTGTTTATATTTTTCTCTATACTGAATTATTTTCACCCCTGATTTCAACATCTCTTTTACAACTTTTATGTTGTCCCTATTGTTAGAATGTTTTTCGTCAGTTATACAATATATATTAGGAGTTTCAAAAAATTTAATTTTTTCTTTTTTTTTCATAAGTTCTACCGGTTAAAACTCTTCTTAAAACTTCATCTGCCTGCATAGCTGCAACTACAATAACTTTAGGTGCAAGTGGCACCTTATATTCTCCTTTTTTTAGCGACTTTTCTATATTACATTCTGTTCCCTTGTAAGAATAACATTCGTTACAACAACCACATCTTGAAACTAAATCTCCTATTAATGTATAGCTTCTTTTTCTTATTATTTTTATATTTTCTACATCTCCATAACCAGCAACTCCACTAGCAGTTATCAACGTTTTGCCCATTTTTAATGTAGTTTCAAATATCATTGTTTTAGTATATTCTTTATCAACTGCTTCAATAACAACATCCGGATCATATGTTTTTATTATATTTTCAAGTTTTTTATTATCCAATTCTTTATTTATAGATTTTATTTTTAACTCTGGATTTATCTCTAAAAGATTTTTTTTTAAAACATCTACTTTATTTTTTCCTATATCTGAGGTAAAAAATTGTTGTCGGTTTAAATTTTTTAATTCTACTTTATCAAAATCAATAATTGTAAAATTTATAAAACCTGTTCTTACAAGTATATTTGACACATTTGACCCAAGACCACCACATCCTATTATTAAAACTTTTGTTTTTCTTATTCTTTCTATCTGTTCTTTTGAAAAATATAAATTGAAAATATTGTTTATATTACTCATCTAAATTTTAACCCAGTTTGTAAATTCTGGACGATAATTTTTTAATTTAAGAACCTTAATTATATCAACTAAATTCCTATTATCGTTTATCTCAAACTGTTTCGCATCATAAAAATTTTTTGCATGCCCACCTACAGTAGTTTTTGCTTCAGCACTCATTTTGGTTATACCAAGACCTATAAGATTGTCTCTCATATACTGTGGCTCTCTTGTCGATATGTTTATACCAACTCTGTTTAAAAATAGTCTCGTAATAAATATAATTTTCGCAAAATCTATGTCTTTAACAGGATATGTTTTAATCTTTGAAACAGATGATTGTATTCTTGGATATGATATTGCAAGCTCTACTTCGGGATAATTATTTTGAATATATTGCCCATGAATAACTGTCATGTAAACATCAAAATCATAATTTTTATTAAGCCCCAAAAGAGGGCCTATGTTAACTTCTTTCACACCTGCATTTATTGCTCTTTCTACAGCATCCAACCTATAATTAAAATTTTTCTTTGGACCAAATTTATGTATCCTGTCATAAAATTTTTTATCATAAGTTTCTTGATAAAGTGTAACTCCAGTAATACCATTATTCACAAGTTTTCTGTATTCATATTCTTCTAACGGATAAATTTCTATAAGTATTTCTGAAAAATATTTTTTTGCAATTTCTATTACTTTCAAAATGTATTCCAAAGATGAATTTCTTCTATCTTCACCTGTCAATATTAAGATTGTATCAAAACCTTTTTCTTTTATAGATATAATTTCTTTTTTAACATCATTTAAACTAAGTTTTTTTCTTTTTATTTTGTTTAACGCAGAAAAGCCACAGTAAAGACACCCGTTTATACAATAATTTGAAATATAAAGTGGAGTATACAAAAGAATTGTTTTACCAAAAAAATAGTCGGTCAACTCTTTCGATCTTAAAGCTAATTTTTCTATATCAACATCAAAATTTAAAAATTTAACTATTTGCAATCTATCCGTTTCATTATATGATATATCAATATCATTAATTATTTTTTTTATTCTTTTAAACTGTTTTGTTTCAAAACCAATTATATCTGAAAACATATTATCTTAAAAAATTTGTAAGCGGAGATGAAGGCATTGCAAATTCTTTCTCTTTTAATATTCCAATTTCATATGCAATTCTTCCTGCAATAACAGCTTTAGACATTGCTACAGACATCTTTACAGGATCTTTTGATATTGCTATTGAAGTATTGACAAGAACAGCTTGTGCTCCCATCTCCATAGCATCAGCTGCATGTGAAGGTCTACCTATACCTGCATCTATAATAATTGGCACATTAATTTCTTTTATCATAGGTTCAATAAGCGATCTTGCTGTAATACCTTTGTTTGTCCCAATAAATGAACCTAATGGCATCACAGATACAGCACCTGCGTCAACAAGTTTTTTTGCAGTTATCAAGTCAGGAGTAATATAAGGGAACACTTTAAATCCTTTTCTGACCAATTCTTTTGTTGCTTTGACTGTTTCTTCATTGTCTGGAACTAAATATCTTGTATCTGCTTCTATTTCAATTTTTATCCAATTAGAGTTTGTCAATTCAGCACCAATTTCTGCAATTCTAACTGCTTCATTAGCATTTCTTGCTCCTGAAGTGTTTACCATTATTATAATATCCTTAGGTATATAATCTAAAACATTCTCTATTTTTGTCTTAGGATTTATTCTTCTAACAGCAACAGTTAAAACTTGTACACCGGATTGTTTCACTATATTCGGTATTATTTTATAGGTAGGAAGTTTGCCAGTTCCTATAAAAAGTCTTGACTTTAGTTTTTTGCCTGCTATCTCAAAGTATTTATTCATACATTTTTATTTTAAATTTTTTACTAACTACTACCCACCACCTACAAAACCAACTATTTCTACTTCATCGCCATCTTTAAGTTTTACTTTATCCCAGTAAATTTTTCTTATTACTTTACCATTTAGTATAATACATATATTATTTGAATACCCATATTCTTTAATCAATTTCAATATACTTAAAGGATTGCGAACCTTTTTACCATTTAATATAATCATATTTTTCTACAAAAAATTTATATCCAAATTCACTATAAAACAAAAAATTCTATACTAAAAATTTATACTATTAGCAAAACAAATTATACTTTTTAAGTTCTAAGTAAAAAATTAGATCTAATAATTCTTAAATCATAACTATCGTTTATACTTATAATTTTTTATTGATTTTTATTTAATTTGTTATGTAACTTTAGATATAATTATTTAATGAACAT
The DNA here is from genome assembly GCA_937936785.1 of uncultured Endomicrobiia bacterium. Taxonomy (GTDB): domain Bacteria; phylum Elusimicrobiota; class Endomicrobiia; order DTEH01; family DTEH01; genus CALDDQ01. The sequence continues at coordinate 110,235 of CALDDQ010000004.1, read as the reverse complement.
ATTACATTGTTTTTTATACAAATTCAACAAATTTTTTATTAACAAAAATGGTGTTATACAACCTACTCCTCCAGGGACAGGGGTTATCTTTTTTACTTTTTTTATTACATTTTTAAAATCTACATCACCGACAATTTTATCTTCTAACTTATTAATACCAACATCTATAACTACTGCACCTTTTTTTATCATACTCGCTTTTATAAAATTTGGTTTTCCAACAGCTACAACTAAAATTTCAGCCCGTTTTGTATGTTTAGACAAATTTTTTGTGCCTATATGGCACACTGTAGGAGTTGCAGAATTTAATCTCGATTTCAACATTAACATTGCTAACGATTTTCCAACAATCTCACTATGACCAACTATCACAACATCTTTACCACTTAATTGTATACCTGATTCTTTTATACATTCCATAACTGCCCATGCTGTACATGGCACAATAAAAAGTTTTTTTTCAGTATAAAAAAGTATGCCTAAATTCTTTGCAGTAACAGATTCAACATCCTTTATAGGTAAAATTGTATTTTGAGCTTCGTATTGGTTAATATGTTTTGGCAATGGTAAATTCAAGATTATTCCGCTAACAGTTTTATTTAAGTTTAACTTTTTAATTATAGAGATCAACTTTTTATTTGAAATAGCAGATGACAATTTTATTATTTCAAAACTTATGCCTAATTGTACACAAATTTTTTTTTGTGTAACACAATACGATTCTGTTTCAGGTTTTTGACCAACAATTATTGATACTAATTTAGGCAAAAAAGGTTTATTTTTTTTTATTTTAGCTAAGTCATAAATGATTTCCTTTTTAAGTTTAGCAGCTATCTTTTTTCCATCTATGATTTTTCTTAACATTTACTCTTCCTTATGAATTAAAAATTATTATTACTTTCTCTCAATCAGGTTCTACATGAACTGTAACATCTTTTATTTCAGGTTGCATATTCATTAAAACATCTTTTATCTTTTCTGCAATGTTATGCCCATCTTTAACTGTAATATTTTTATCGACAGTAATTGATACTTCTAAAAAATAATTTCTTCCCACAGGATGAATTTTCACTGTAGAAGCAGTTTTTACTCCTTTAGTGTTCATAATTTTGTTGTTAATCTGGGTTTGCATATTTTTATCTGGTGCAGAATCCATAACTATTTTTAAGTTAGAAGTTATTATTTCAATACCCATCTTTAATATAAAAATTGATATAATAACACCACCTAAAGGATCTAAATATTTAATCCCCAACCTGGCACCTAAAATTGCTAATAATGCTCCTATCGAAGAAAATGCATCAGATCTGTGATCATACGAATTTGCAATTATCGCAGGAGAATTCAAATTTTTTCCAACCATAATTGTATATCTATACAAAATTTCTTTAACAAAAATAGATATTATTGCCACATAAACTGCAATTTTTCCCGGGACAGAAAAATGTCTATGCATCATAGAATGTATTGCTGTATATCCAAGAAACATTCCCGTAATTAACAACAATACCGAGACAAACAATGCTACTATTACTTCAATATTTCCATGTCCGTATGGATGCTCTTCATCAGCCGGTTTTTCTGATATACTAATACCTAAATATACCGCTATGGTAGCAATACCATCAGATAACGAATGTAACGAATCTGCAATCATTGCTTGACTTTTACCAACTATCCCTGCAACAAATTTTATTATAATTAAAAAAAAATTTATCCAAAAACCTATTATTGTACAAATTTTACCATCGTTAAAATTTATTCTATTCATTATATTTAAAATTTTAATTTAAAATTTATTTGTTTTAAAAATTTGTCTGACAAATTAACAATTTTTTCTGTCATAGAAATTGTTCTATCAATTTTTTTATGTTTTAAACTTTTAGCATTAATTTTTATATTTAACAACGCCGATTCAGAAGAAGATTTTAAAAACAATACTCCACAACCAAGATCTGAAACTAAATTTTTATTTGTAATATTTAGTAATGGTAAAGTTAGTTTTATTGCTTCTAAACTTAATTTTATAATATTTCTTTCAACAGAATTAACTTTAACCAAAAATTTTCTTAATTTTTTCTTTCTAAAATTTATTTGTTTCTTTGTATTTTTTGGTAGTTTATATATTTTGGCTATTTTGTCAAAAATTAGAACATCTAAATCTATACATTTTCTAACTTCATTTTTTATCTTTAAAAGTTTATTTAATGTTACTTTTAATTTAGTATTATATTTTTCATACCCTTGTTTACCAATAGTATAATTTATTACCATCATAATACAACTAACCCCTGCTGCACATACTAATGCACTTGCAGCACCACCACCAGGAACAGGTTTTTTAGATGACAAGTCATTTAAAAAATCTTTTATTTTAGAATCAGTATATTTCATTTTAAAATAAACCTATAATATTACCATTTTTGTCAATATCTACTCGTTCACCGACAGGTTCTCTTGGCAACCCTGGCATTGTCCGCATCTGACCACACAACGGATATAAAAATCCTGCCCCTATTGATGGTCTAATATCTACCACAGGTAAAACAAAATTTTGTGGTTTTCCTTTAAGGTTTGGCTCATGAGACAAAGATAAATGTGTCTTAGCCATACAAATTGGAAGTTTATCCCAACCACAAGATTTGTACAACCTAATTTTTTCTTCTGCAATTGAAGAATATTTTACACACTTAGCACCATAAATTTTTGTTGCAATAATTTCTATTTTTTCTTTTATAGGCAAATCTAACGAATATAAAAATTTTAATTTGCTTTTTTTATTAGATTGTCTAATTACAGCTGTGGCTAATTCTAGGCCTCCATTTGAACCTTTTAAATAAATATCAGTAACTATTGCCTCTGAAGCACCAAATTCTATTGATTTTTTTTGCACAAATAAAAGTTCTCTATCAGTATCTGTATCAAACCTGTTTATTACAACTATTGCAGGAATTCCATAAATTGTTACATTTTGAATTTGTTTTTCCAAATTTGGTAATCCTTGTTCAACTAAATTAAGATTTTCTTTCTTAATATTTTCAGGTAATAATTTAATACCGGAATGCATTTTTAATGCTCTTATTGAACATACTATTACTACACAATCCGGATGTAAACCACTATAACGACACTTTATATTGACAAATTTTTCTAATCCACAATCAGCACCAAAACCTGATTCTGTTACAACATAATCAGACAACTTTGTTGCAATAAGATCTGCGATTATAGAACTGTTCCCATGAGCAATGTTTGCAAAAGGTCCTGTATGAACTATAGCAGGTGTATGTTCATTTGTTTGTACCAAATTAGGCATTAAGGCATCTTTTAACAACACAGCCATTGCTCCAGATACTTTTAAGTCTTTTGCAAAAACCGGTTGTTTATTTTTAGTAAACGCAACAACTATTTTATCAAGACGTTTTCTTAAATCAGATATATTTTTTGACATTGCTAAAATTGCCATTATCTCTGATGCAGCAGTGATATCAAATCCAGTATTTCGTTTTATTCCATCAGTTTTATCTCCAAGACCTATCTCAATATTTCTTAGCGCCCTATCGTTAACATCAACTACACGTTTCCATAAAATATTTTTCAAATCAATGTTTAGTTTGTTTCCTCTAAACAAACTGTTATCCAAAAATGCTGCACATAAATTATGTGCAACACTAACAGAATGCGTATCACCAGTAAAATGTAAGTTTATATCTTCGTAAGGAATCAACTTAGCTTTTCCACCGCCTGCACCTCCTCCTTTTATACCAAAAACTGGTCCTAACGATGGCTGTCGTATAGTTGCGATAGTTTTTTTACCTATTTTATTTAAAGCCATTGAAAGACCTATTGTAGTAGTAGTTTTACCTTCTCCAAAAGGTGTTGGCGTAATTGCAGTTACATTGATATATTTTGCAGGTTTGTTATTTTTTATTCTATCTAAAATATTTAATTTAATTTTTGCCTTGTATTCACCAAAAAGTGCAATCTCTGTTTCTTTTATACTCAATTTTTGTGCAATTTTTTTTATTGGTAATATTTTTTGGTCCATCAGATTTTTTAGTTTCCTATTTTTTTAAACAAATTTGTTAACCGGTTCAAATGTTCCTTTTCATCTTGTTGAATTCCTTTTATTACAATTTCAAAAGTTAGGTCTGTGTTAATTTTTTGTAATTCTGTATAAAATTTATATGCTAAATTTTCTTTTTCAATATGTCTTAACAAAGTTTCTCGTAATGAATCATTATAAAAAATATTTTCCATCTGCCAAATAGGTTCAAAACCAAGTTCTACTATTTTGTTGGAAAGAATATCCGCATGTCGAAGTTCCATGTTGCTAAACCTTATAAATTCATCGGCTAATTTTTCGCCAGAAACAATCTTTTTTTGCATCATAGCAGACTCTTTGCGATATGTAAAAAAATCTGTATATTCATAATTTAATCCATAATTAAGCATTTTAATAAATTTCTCTTTATCTTTCATTGTTGTTAAATTTTTATATTCCACATTACAATTTTTTATTCCTTTTACAAATTTTTTGTTCAAAAACTTATTAGAAAAAGCAACATTGTCTAAAAATCTTTTTTCTTAACCATATTTTTAATTTCTTCTAAATTTTTCCTAATTTCTTGTTCTGGATACTCATAATCTTCCAATTTACCCTCTATGTATTGATCATAAGCAGATAGATCAAAATGTCCATGTCCACTTAGATTAAAAACAATACATTTTTCTTCTTTAGTTTGTTTACATTTCAACGCTTCATCAATTGCGACTCTTATTGCATGAGCTGACTCAGGAGCAGGTATTATACCTTCAGTTTTTGCAAAAATTATTGCTGCATCAAAAACTGGTTTTTGTGATACCGCAACTGCATCTACAACCTTTTTATTAACTAAAAAACATAATTGAGGAGAATCACCATGATATCTTAATCCACCAGCATGAATTTTTGCTGGCATAAAGTTGTGACCTAAAGTATACATCTTTATTAATGGGGCTAAACCTACAGAATCGCCATAATCGTAAGTATATTCTCCTTTTGTTAATGTAGGACATGCAGTAGGTTCCACAGCTAAAAATTTTATGTTATTTTTACCTAAAATTTTATCTGCAACGAAGGGAAATATAAATCCACTAAAGTTACTTCCTCCACCAACACAACCTATCAAAATATCCGGTTTTTCACCGGCAATTGATAATTGTTTCTGAACTTCAAGCCCTACAATTGTCTGATGCAACATTACATGATTTAATACACTACCTAAAGTATATTTAGTATCATCATGCGTAGATGCATCTTCTACAGCTTCAGAAATTGCAATACCTAAACTACCAGGTGAATTTGGATCTTTAGACAAAACACTTTTTCCAGCATTGGTTCTTTCCGTAGGCGAAGCAAAAACTTCCGCACCCCAAACTTGCATTAGTGATCGACGAAACGGTTTTTGCTGGTAACTAACTTTTACCATATAAACTGTACATTGTAATCCAAAAATGTTACACGCAAAAGCTAATGATGAACCCCATTGTCCTGCGCCTGTCTCTGTAGTTAAACGTTTCACTCCTTCTTGTTTGTTATAATATGCTTGAGCAACTGCTGTGTTGGGTTTGTGACTTCCTGCTGGAGATACACTTTCGTTTTTGTAATATATTCTTGCAGGTGTATTTAAAAATTTTTCTAATTCATATGCGCGAACTAAAGGTGTTGGCCGCCATATGTTATATACTCTTAAAATTTCATCAGGTATTTCTATCCATCTTTCCTGTGAAACTTCCTGCATAATAAGACCCATAGGAAATATTTTAGATAAATCTTGTGGACCAATAGGTTCTCCTGTTACAGGATGTAATGGTGGTGGTATTTGACCAGGTAAATCAGCAGTTATATTATACCACTTTTGTGGTATTTCTTTTTCTAACAACAATATCTTTTTTTCTTTCATAATTATCTCCATTATTTGGTTAATGTTATTTTTATGTTTTCAGAATATTTTTTATAATAAAAGTTTATTTGCGTATATTTTTTAGCAAAAAAAACTTAAAAATAAAATCAAACCTTTTAGTTCAAATAATAATTTATCTAAACACTATCAACTATATTCGTTCATAAATTCTTCAAATGCAGTAATAAAACATTCCATCGGAGCTGAAAGTATCCCAGCACCAATTTGTCCTATTCCAGGTTCTTTGTGTGCAATTCCGGTATTTATTATGGGCGAAATCCCTGTTTCTAAAACCTTAATTATGTCAACTCCCAACGGTGTTCCTCTAAAATTAAATTGTGGTATTAAAAAATTCTTATGTTCACCAATACAAATTTTGTACATATCTAAAGTATATTTTTTAGCATCATCTGCAACACCACCAACAAACTTTACAATCGCAGGTGCACAAGCCATTGCAAATGCTCCAATACCAACAACTTCTGAAATTGTAGAATCACCGAGATCAGGATTGCCATCAGATTCTTTATATCCGCTAAAATATAATCCTTTTGGCATACCAGATGGTGCAACAAACCATTTTTTTGGTAACCCGGAAACTCTTATCCCAAAATTAACTCCATTTCGTGCCATTGTATATATCACTGACGAAAATCTTATCCCTTCTACAATATCTGTGCTACATTTGCACGCAGGCATTGAAATATTTAAATAAAAATGTGGGTTTGAGGAAATAAATTTTATGATATCTAAAAATATCTTTTTGTTTAGATTTAATTCTATCATATAGGGTAATATTTCTTTTAAAAACAAATTTGTTGCTGCAACATTTCTATTATGGCACTCATCACCCATAGTTAATGCTTGAGCGGTTATGGTTTTTATATCTATACCATAACTTTTTTTTGTTATTAATTTTATAACTTTTTTCAAAACTGGAAATAAAATTTCTTCCATCCATTTAAGATGTTTTATTACTTCTTTACTATACGCACCAAAACGTAATACTTTCCCTAAACCTTCGTTAAGTGTTGTATAAGCATAGTTATTAAAAGTTAAGTTTTTTAAAATCCATACTGGCATTGAAGCTGAAACAACCCCTGCCATTGGTCCTACCATATTATGATGATGACAAGAGTCAAACTTAATTTTTCCACTCAAAACAATTTTTTCTGCTTCAAATTTATCTTTTGCTATTCCTTCATACATAAGTGCACCTAAAACTGCCCCTTTCATCGGACCACACATTTTTTCATATTCTATTGGTGGTCCCGCATGTAAAATTGTAAACTTATTCATCTCGGGAACAACTTTGTATGCTTGTTCTATACCAACTAAAAATGGTGCTGAAGAAGAAATTTTGTCAATTACAACTTTGTTCGCAACATCAATCTTTTTTTGCAAATTTTTATTTTTATATAATTTGTCCAATAAACGATAAACATTTTTTGTCTTACCTTTTGGAGACCAGTTTATATGAACAACATCAATATTTTTTTGTTTTAAAATACTTTCATAAAACCATCTCACACCTAAATTCGCAACTTTAAGTTTTGTAGATGAACACTGTTTCATTTTTTTTGCTCCCTGTAGATAATATAATTTTAATTACCCCAAATCCTGCAAAATTTTTCCTACAAATTCTGACATAGTAACATTAGAATTAAATGTCATAACACCTAATTTTTTTAACTGCCTCTCTATATTGGCATAATTTTGCACATCTTTTTCTGTACCAACAATTATTGCACAAAATAGTATCTGCGAATTTGAATTTTTTATGGATAGTTTTATTGTATCTCTTATTTCTTTTATTGGTTCTATATTAGATCCCCAACCTAAAACTAAATCAAAAATTATTATAGCAACTTCTTTATCTTTTGATTCTTCTATCATTCTTTCTTTTCTAAATGTAAAATCTATCATTGGATGTGGTTTACCACGAGTAAATATGTCATCTCCTAAATCTATTATTGTGTTTTTAAAACTTTTCCACGGATTTGGTAATTTATGATTTTTTTCAATAGGGATATTTGAATAAACATCACCAATATATTTTTTTAGCACTATAGCAGTTTCTTCACACAAAGAACCTCCTGAAAATAATCCTCTGACATATTTTCTGTTAGTTTTTTTTAATTTGTTTACCCAAAAAGATGTTGATACTGTTATTTTATTTCTTATTTCAAACTTTGGGTTAATAACTTTAATTGCTTTAACAACTGCTTCTTGCATAGTTTGTGCAAAAAAAATATTTTTAACCTCTTGTTTCTTATTTAAACCTAACAAGTTTAAAACATACATTTTTCTACAATTTTTAGATATATACTCAGTTATTTTTTTTACTACTTTTTCCGAAGGTGGTTTTGAAAATAATATTATAGTTTTAGTGTAAGGATCTTTTTCCAAATATTTTATACTTTCCAGAAATGTTATACCCCCAACCTCTTCAGACAAATCTCTACTTCCTGTACCTATTGCCTGAGATATGGTATATCCAAAGTTGTGTATCATAGTCATTATTGCTTGTAATCCTGTACCTCCTGCACTAATTATTCCAATACCTTGTTTAGAAATATTGTTATTATCAAAAATTGTTCTGATATTGTTTGAAAATCCTAATCCTAAACCATTTACAACTGCTGTTCCACAATCCGGTCCCATTATTAAAATATTTTTTTTTAAGGCTGATAATTTTAGTTCTTTTTCTTCCTCAATAGAAACATTGTCACTAAATATAAAAATACAAAGTTTATGTCCTAAAACTGATTCTCCTTGCGACACAAATTCTTCTATTATTTTTTTAACTTCATAAAAAACAAACTCGCCAGGAATAGACACTAAAATCAAGTTTGTATTCTGAGGTATTTTGTCTTCTACAATTAAATCTTGTTTTTGATTTGAAGAAGATTTTGAAAAAGTTTCTATAGTATCAAAAACTTTTTTTTCATCAACATTTTTATCAAAACATATTATCAAATCGTTAACAGAAGCTTTTTCTCCATCTGAAGTTAACATTTTTCTCTCTCTTAACAAAGATTTGTTTGCATCCGTTCCCATCATAAGTGTAACTTCACTTGAATATTGTTTTGATAAAACACTGGCTATTTGCATCAACAGTATAGAATCATAAAAACAATTTGGTTTTATTATGTTTTTCATTTTTTATCATCCTTTTTAAACTTTTTTTAATTTCATCGTTTTTAAAAATCCATACAAAAACCACCATCCAGAATTATTGCCTTTATTTAAAATTAAATTAAAAATTTTTTCTGATTTGCAAATATTATTATTAAACAAACTTTCCACAAATCTAACTATTAACAAAGGATATTTTGAATTACAAACTTGTGTGATAAAGTTTTGACTTAGTAAAGTTGTTTTTTCTTTGTGTTTAATTAATGTTTTTTTTATTAGCATAAACTTACTTCTACCTTTTTCCGACAAGGATTTTGTTTTATCAAAAATATAAAATGAAGTCAATACACCACAGATGAAATCGTCAAATTCTGGCGTTGAACCTGTCCCTAAACCTATAAATTTTTTTATCATCGTTTCTATGTAACTATCTATGTTTAAATTATTGAAAAATTTTATACTTAAAACTAAGGTATTTCTCGTAATCATCTTTTTTCTTAAAATTAAACACTTCAAAAAATAATTTAATAACTGACGGTTTATATTACAATTTTTTATTTTTATCTGTGGCAATTTTTGTGCTTTGGAACCATGTAAATCAAATATTATATTACTTTTAAAAAAAATTATTTTTGTTTTATTAAAGCATATTTTATCGTTTAGAATTATCTTGTCTCTAAAATCAAAATCTTCTGTTAAACTTTTTTTATCTAAAACTATGCTATGACTTGAAAAAGGTAAATTCTGTAAGTGTTCTTTTATAATTGTTATTATTATATTGTCTTGTGTAATTAAATTTATGTAGTCATAATGGACAGAGAATATTTTAATTTTTATCTTAGAATTTTTAAAGTATTTATTCAGTTGCTTGTCATAAAAACAAATTTTAAACATTTTCTACTGATTTCACTTCTGAAAAACTTTTTTTTAAAACACTTTCTATTCCCATTTTTACTGTCATAGTAGACATTGCACAATGAGCACACATCCCTATAAGTTTTATTTTCACAACACCATCATCAGTAATTTCTACTAATTCTAAATCTCCACCATCACGTTGTAACATCGGTTTTACTTCTTCAAGTTTTTGTTTAATTTTATCTTTTATTTTTTGATCCATTTTTAATCTCCTGCTCTATTTATTCATTTAAATATTTTTTTCTAAAATTCTTTTTCTTATCTTCTATATCTTTTTCAAAGTCTGACTTATTTTTGTTTATCCAATCTTGTCTTTTTTGTTTTAAAGTATCAATTTTTTTTCTATATAATTGAACTTCTTCAACAAATTTTCTCACCACCGTATCTCTATACTCTTTCATTTCAGATGATAAAGATACTACTGGCGGAACTGTTGTTAGTTCAGTGATATTTGTTTGCTGATTTTTTATAATTTTTGTTTTAATATCTAAATCATCTAATTCTTCTTTCTTTCCAACATATCCTTCAACTTCTCCTTCAAATACGGCTAAATCTGTTCTACCATCATCTTTGACTAATGTATAAAACACTGTGCCACGTATTGCAGCAGTCGCAGTTGGAGTATAAACTTTCATCTTAGTTAATTTATACTCACTATCAATAGTTTTTGCATCTACTAAAAGACCACCATTATCAACATCAATTTCTAATTCAACTGAAGAAAGTTTTTTTCCTTCCATAACCGTTGTTGTTATCATTTTTATCTCGATATCACAATTTTCTTCAATCTTAAAACTTACACCATTATCAAAAATTAGTTCCAATGTGGAAGCAGATTTTGTTTGAATTTTATCCTGAATATATAATGGCATATAAATGTTAGCTTTTAATTTTTCTTTTTTCCGAATAATATATGTTTCACCCCTTACTTTTACTACTATAGCAACTGGTTTTTTCACAATATCGTTATTAGAAATAACAATATTTTTGTTAAATAAAAATATTAAAATTATCAACAGAATTATTTTTTTAATCATACCTTAACTTCCTTTAACCTTTCTTATAAAATTTTTCATTTGCTCAAAATCTTTCCTTCTTGGTAACCTCTCTATACCAGAAGAAACATCAACCGCAAACGGTTCTAAAACTTCTATAACTTTACTAACATTTTCTGAATTAAGTCCACCTGCTACAAAAAATTGTAGTTTAAAATTTTGTTTTTCTAAAGTTTCTTTCACTAATTTAGATATATTCCAATCAAAAACTTTTCCCGTCCCACCTTCTTTATTATCTATATATGTATCAAATAAAATATAATCAACTTTAGAGACAAAATTTTTTATCTTTTCTACATAATCATTAATTATAGTTGATTTTTCTAAATTTTCGTCAGTAAAATCTGAAACTATTTTTATAACTTTAATAATCTTTATTGTTGGAATCTTCATTTTTAACTGTGAACAAAACTCTTCTGTCTCATCACCATGTAGCTGAACATATTGAACATTTAATTTATTTACAATTTTAACAATATCTTCCTCTCTCTCATTAACAAATACTAATACAGCTGTAGTATATTTTGGTAATGAATTAACAATTTCTTTTGCAGTTTTTAGCGATACCTTTCTTGTAGAATGTTTGCACAAATTTATCCCTATAAAATCTGCTCCTAAACTTGACGCCCAAAAAGCATCTTCTTTATTTGTTATTCCACAAATTTTTACTTTTACCATAAATTAATTTCTTAATGAATTTATTGTTTGAGTAATATTGTTTGACTGCATAAAAAGTGTTCCAATTAAAACTGCATCTACATTTGCAGTTTTTAACAACTCCATATCCGACTTAGACTTTATTCCACTTTCAGAAATTAAACAAATATTTTCCGGAACATATTTTCTTAATTTCAATGTTTTATAGACATCAACTTCAAATGTTTCCAAATCACGATTGTTCAATCCTATAATTTTTGGATTTAGTTCTAAAACTTCTTCTATCTCATCTTTGTTAGTAACTTCAAAGATAACCTCTAAACCTAAATCTCGTGCAATTGTATAAAACTCTAACATCTCTTTTTTAGTTAAAATTTTTTTTATTAACAAAATTGCATCAGCACCAAAAAATAAACTTTCAAATATTTGATATTTATCAATTATAAAATCTTTTCTCAACACAGGTAAAAAAACTGTTTTTTTAGCTTGAAATAAATGATATAAATCCCCGTGAAAAAAATGTTCCTCGGTTAAAATTGAAATAGCTGCTATATCATTTTTTTGATATTCTAACAAAATCTTTTCTAAATTATATTTTTCTCTAATTATTCCCATAGACGGCGTTGCACGTTTACATTCTGCAATTATTGATATTTTTTTATCCTGTTTTATTGAATTTAAAAAATTTCTATGTTCTTTCTTTTTTAATTCAATATCTTTTAAAATTTTGCCTATTGGCAATATTGTTTTTCTATGAGCAATAGTATGCCTCTTTTTATCTAATATTGAATCTAATACTGGATGCAAATTATTCATTTGTATATTCTTTTAACATATTAATTTTTTCTATTACCAAACCTCTGTTAATAACATCTCTTGCTAAAACTATACCTTCCTCAATACTTTTTACCTTTCCTGCTGCAACCAATGCAAATGCTGAATTTAAAATTACAACATCCATTTTTGGACCATTCTCTTTACCAGAAACTATTCTTAAAATAATCTCTGCATTTTCTTTAGCATCAGCACCTTTCAAATCGTCAATAGAACATTTTTTTATACCAAATTGCTCCGGGACAATGTCATAAAACGAAATACTACCATTTTTTAACTCTGCTATATGAGTTTTTCCAGTAATACTTATTTCGTCCATCATATCTTCACTATGAACAACAAACGAATGTTTAGAACCTAAATTTTTTAATACTTCAGCAATCGGTTTTAAAAGAGTTTTTGAATAAACACCTAAAACTTGTGCATTTGCACCTGCAGGATTTGTAAGTGGTCCTATAATGTTAAAAATTGTTCTAATACCTATTTGTTTTCGTGGACCAAGCGCATATTTCATTGCACTATGCCAAATCGGAGCAAATAAAAATACTATTCCTAATTCTGACAAACATTTTTCTGCTTTATCTTTCGTTATCTCCAACTTAATACCGAGTTGTTCTACGACATCTGCAGAACCACATAAGGAAGATACCGACCTATTACCATGTTTCGCCACTAAAACATCACAAGATGATACTACAAAAGCAGTCGCTGTAGAAATGTTAAACGTTTTAGTTGAATCACCGCCGGTACCACAAGTGTCTAAAATTGTTTCATAATTAACATTTGTTAAAACTCGTTTTTTAATTTCTACACGAGTAGCAAACTGTTTCATAACTTTTGCTGCACCAGTAATTTCTTCCACAGTTTCTCCTTTCATTCTTAAAGCAGTTATAAACGATGCTATTTGCGATTCTGTTGCCTGGCCTGACATTATTTCTGTCATAACTTCTATCATATCCTTTTCAGATAAATTTTCTCTATTAACAATTTTCTGTATCATATCTTTAATCATATTTTCACCCTGTTTTTATAAAAAATTATGTCCCCGCTCTTCTATCAATTACATACTTGCTTTTCCCAAATTGTTTTACATAACTTTTTAATTCAGCACTTATCTCAGAAATTTCACCTATATGTTTAATCTCGCGTTTAACATTTGTTACTACTGATAAACTTATTGAAATTATACCAAACTTTTTAAGTTCTCCCTGTCTATTGTAAGTTTCAATATAACCCTTAACTTTTTCTTCCTCATTGTAAAAATTTATTATTGAACTATCAAAATCTTTAATTATTGTCTCACAAATGTTTTCCACATTGTCCACCATACAAACTACCACAAAATCATCTCCACCAATGTGTCCTACAAAATCACTATAGTGACCTTTTGTTTTTATTGCGTTAACCAAAATATTAGCCGTATGTTTAATAACTTCATCACCACGTGCAAAACCGTAATAATCATTGAAACTTTTAAAATTGTTTAAATCAGTATATATTACAGCAAATTTTGTTTTTGACAAAATTCTATGTTCGATTTCTTTATTAATAGCAATATTACCAGGAAGCATTGTAAGTGGGTTTACAGAAATATTTTGTTGTGCTCTCATCAATATAGCTTTAAGTTTTGCAATAAATAGTTCGTTATTAAACGGTTTAGTAATATACCCATCTACACCTAATTCTAACCCTTTAATCTCGTCCATCTCATCTGTAGAACCAGACATCATTAATATCGGTGTGTTCATAGTAGAAACTTCCTTTCTCATTATATCAACAACTTCGTATCCAGTCATTTTTGGCATGTTTATGTCTAAAATTACCAAATCAGGTCTTACTTCAAAAACTTTTTTTATACCCGCTTCACCATCGTTTTCAACATAAACTTCATAACCCATAGTTTCTAATAAATATTGAATAGCAATAGCTACTGATTCAGCATCGTCTATAACCACAACTTTTCTTTTTTCCATAATTTTTTCTACTTGCCTAAAATCAAGAAATTTAGTAACAACTTTTTACCTTCCGGTGTCATTATCGATTCTGGATGAAACTGCACTCCTTCAACACAAAACTTCTTTAAATCACTATTTTTAAGTCGCACTCCCATTATTATACCATTTTTAGTCCACGAAGTTATCTCTAAACAATCTGGCAAAGTTTTTTTTTCTGCAATCAATGAATGATATCTTGTAGCTTTAATAGGATTTGGTAATCCACTATAAATTGTTTTTTTATCATGAAATATTTCTGAAACTTTGCCATGAAAAATTTCCTTTGATTTAATAATTTTACCTCCAAATGCTTCCACTACACATTCATGACCTAAACATACACCTAAAATAGGTATTTTAGTTGCAAAAGTTTTTATCACCTTGACTGAAACACCAGCTTCCTTTGGAGTACACGGACCAGGCGAAATTATAATATACTTTGGTCGTAAACTTTTAATTTTTGATATAGTTATTTTATCATTACGATAAACCTTTATTGGTTGAGAAACACTTTCGTTTTCAATACATAATTCTCCTAAATACTGTACAAGATTGTAAGTAAAAGAATCATAGTTGTCTATTATTAGTATCATTTTTATTCCTTAATTTTTACTTCAGCCATTTTTATTGCGATCATTAGAGCTTTTGCTTTGTTTAATGTTTCATCATATTCTTTTTCAGGAATAGAATCTGCAACTATTCCTGCCCCTGATTGTATAAAAACTTTTTTATCTTTATAAACAATTGTTCTTATTGTAATCGCCATATCCATATTACCTGTTAAACTAAAATATCCAACTGCACCAGCATATGGTCCTCTAACATATTCTTCCAACTGCGAAATTATCTGCATAGCACGAACCTTTGGCGCACCACTAACAGTACCAGCAGGAAACGCTGCTGATAATACATCTATACTATCATATTTTTTTCTCAAAACACCTTTAACTGAAGTCACTATATGCATAACATGTGAAAATCGTTCTATAACTTTTAGTTCAGGCAAAAAAATTGTTTTATACTCCGAAATTTTGCCCAGATCGTTCCTTGCTAAATCTACTAACATTATATGTTCTGCATTTTCTTTCTCAGAATTTATTAGTTCCTTTTCATAATTTTTATCTTTTATCTCATCTGCACTTCTTGGTCTTGTACCTGCAATAGGCTTTGTTTCAACAATATTTCCTTCTTTCCTTATAAGAATTTCAGGAGAAGAACCTATTAAACACATATCACTAAATTTGAGATAAAACATATATGGGGATGGATTTATAATTCTTAAACTTCTGTAAATGTCAAAAGTATCTGCAGAAGTTTTTTTCATTAATTTTCGTGAAATTACAGTTTGTATAACATCTCCTTTTTTAATGTATTCTATTGCCTTTTTTATTTTTTTAATAAAATTTTTTCTTGATATGTTAGAATAATATTCTTTAATTAAATTTTTTTCGTTACTTTTTTTATACTTCAAACTTTTTTCATTTAACTTTTTTTGAAACACTTTGTTTATCAAAAGATCAATTTTTTCTTCCGAAAATCTATATAACTCATCAATATTTTCAATTTTATCCGATATAACTAAATTTACTATTTTTAACTTATTTAAAAAGTGGTCAAATATTATTGTAACAGAATTGAACATAAAAAAAATCTCAGGAAATGAACACAAATATGTTTTCTTCGGGCGTTTAACTTTTGGTTCTATTTCGTGAACTAATTCATAACTTAAATATCCAACAAATCCGCCAAAAAATCTTGGCAAATTTTTTACCAACTCTTGTGGAACATAATATTTATTTAATTCTTGTCTCAATCTTGGCAAAATAGATTCCCTTATACTATCTATTTTAATAAGTTTTGCTGGAGAAAATGATATAAAAGAATACCGTCCCCAATGCAGACTTGTCTGTGCACTTTCTAATAAATAAGCGTATTCTTCATCAACAGCAAGTTTTAAAAATAAAGATACAGGCGTTTCTGTGTCGACTAAAATCTCTTTATATAAAGGCACAACTACATCACATTTTTTATGTAAATATTTTTTTACAATTTTTTTTACTTCTTCTATACTTAAATTTAACATTTTATTATTTTTTATAAACATCTTCTGGATTAAAAACTTTTTCTGCAACTATAGAAATTTCTCCATCTTTAGATATGGTTCTGTAAAAACAACTTCTATGTCCTGTATGACAACTCGCAATACCCACTTGTTCAATTTTTACCAATAAACAATCTTTATCACAATCAAAATATATTTCTTTCACAATCTGAACATTGCCAGAAGTTTCTCCTTTTAACCATAATTTTCCTCGTGAACGGCTATAATAATGAACCTTAAAAGTTTCAAAAGTTTTTATTAAAGCTTCCTTGTTCATAAAAGCAACCATTAAAACTGTATTATCATTATAATCCTGTGCAACTACTGGCACCAATCCTTTATCGTCATATTTTATGTTTTCTATAAAATCTATCACTTTTTTATTCATATTATTATTTTTCCTCAACTACTTTTCGTGCATCTTCAAAACTTATTTTTTCTGCATAAAACGCTTTTCCTATTATTACACCAAAAACACCTTTCGATTCTAGAGTTTTTATTTTTTTCAAATCATCTAATGTTGTAACACCACCTGAAATTATTATTTTAAATTTTGTATTTTCTATAAGATCTGTTATAGTATCTAAATTTATTCCTTCTAACATTCCCTCTTTGACAATATCAGTTAAAATTATCTCTTCTACACCTAAATCTTCCAAATTTTTAATAAACTCTTTTGCATTAATTGGTGTTTGTTCTTTCCATCCACCAATTGCTACTTTACCATCACGAACATCTATCGCTAACATAATTTTATCTTTATATTTTTGCAAAATTTTTTTTCCTTCAACAGGATTGCTAATCATTATCGTGCTAATAATAATTTTATCTATACCTATGGCTACAAGTTTCTCAACAGTCTTTAAAGTTCTAACTCCACCACCAAATTCTATTATGATAGATAGTTGTTCACGAATCTGTTTTATTATATTCCAATGTTGAACTGTGCCACAATACGCTCCATCTAAATCTATCAAATGTAACCTTTGAGCACCTTTTGCCTGCCATAAACGAGATATAAAAACAGGCTCTGTTGAATATACTGTTTCTTCATCAAACTTTCCTTGTGTCAAACGAACACATTTGCCTTGATGTAAATCTACTGCAGGTATTATTATCATAAAACCCCCTTGCTAGAAGGAATTCTTTTTGTGTCAATAAATATAGCTTTTTTAATAACCCTTCCTAAACTTTTGAATACTGATTCACAAATGTGGTGATTATTTTCTCCTTCTAAAACTTTTATGTGTAAAGTTATTTTTGCATTGTTAACAAATGCTACCAAAAACTCCTTTATCAAATTATAATCAAAATTTGATTTTTTATATTCAGGAAAAAATTTTATTTTATAACTCAAATATCCTCTACCACAAATATCAATTGCGACATAAGATAAAGATTCGTCCATAGGTGTCAAAACCTCAGCATATCTCACAATACCTCTTTTATTCTTTAATGCTTTATTAAAAGCAATACCTAATGATATACCTAAATCTTCAATCAAATGATGTTCATCAACTTCTGTGTCTCCTTTTGCATTTAGCAAAAGATCAATCCCACTGTGAAAAACTAACAAATCTAACATATGATCAAAAAAAGGTATTGTTGTCGTTATTTTACTTTTTCCTTTCCCATCCAAATTTAAATTTAGTTTTATAACAGTTTCTTTTGTTTTTCTTAATAATTTCACTTTTCTATTCATTGACACTCCCAGAATAATATTTAATTTTTGATAAAGCAGCTAATTTATGAAATTTCATTCCTTCTTTTTGTGAAATTATAGAAGCTGATTTTATTACTGAAGTTAACTTTTTGTTTACAAATTTTACTAAACTAATCTTTTTCATAAATGTCTGAACAGAAACTCCAGAACTAAAA
The DNA here is from genome assembly GCA_937936785.1 of uncultured Endomicrobiia bacterium. GTDB lineage: Bacteria > Elusimicrobiota > Endomicrobiia > DTEH01 > DTEH01 > CALDDQ01. Next base: position 91,715 of record CALDDQ010000004.1, on the reverse strand, counting down.
TTTGCAGTTTTGTTTGTTGGTAAAATATGCGAAGGACCTGCAACATAATCCCCAAAAACTGTTGAAGCATGTTTACCTAAAAAAATTGCTCCTGCGTTTATAACTCCTCTTATTATCTTTTCAACATTGTTCTCAGACAAATATGTTAAATGTTCTGGCGAAATTGTATTTATTAAATTTATTGTTTCATAAATAGATTTAGAAAATATAAAACTAATTTGTTTTAAATATTTTTTATCCAAACTTTTAATTTTTGATCTTACTATACTAATCAATAGTTTATCTAAACTTATTAATACACACTTAGCATTTTTATCATGTTCTGCTTGTGCTAAAAGTTCATACACAACTTCATTAACATCTGAATTTTTATCTGCAACAACAACCACCTCTGACGGTCCTGCAAGCAAGTCTATTCCTACAACACCATACAATTGTCGTTTTGCTTCCGTAACCCACATATTACCCGGACCAATTATTAGATCTACTTTAGGAATAATATCAGTACCAAAAGCTAACCCTGCAATTGCACAAACACCACCAACTGCATAAATCTCTCTCACACCTAACAATTTACATACAAAAATAAATTCTTCCGAAATATTTCCTGGTGGCGTAACAACAACTATTTTTTTTACCTTTGCAATTTGTGCCGGAATAACAGACATCAATATTGATGATATATAATTAAACCCATACTTACCACCAGGGACATAAATTCCAACCCTTTCAACAGGAACGATCTTTTGACCTAAAAACATCCCTTCATAATAAATATTCCATGACTTTTTTATTCTTTTATTTTCTTCTAAATGAAACTTTTTTATATTGTTTATTGCATATTTTATTGACGAAATAAAATCCTCATCTTTTATTTTTATATCTTTAACCTTAACTTTTATTTTTCTTTTATCAAAATCAATAATTTTATCAAATTTTTTTGTATACTTTACCACTGCTAAATCACCATAATTTTTAACTTCAGAAATAATCTTATTTACCTTAAAATATAATCTATCCATAAGTTTAATTTTACAAAATTTTATTTTATTCTTTTAATATTTGCTCCTAATTTTGAAAGTTTTTGTTCTAACATCTCATAACCTCTATCTAAATGATATATTCTATTAATTATAGTTTTACCTTCAGCAGCGAGACCTGCAATTACAAGTGCAGCTCCTGCTCTTAAATCTGATACCATAACAGGACAACCTATTAACTTTTCTACACCATAAATATAAGCACTATTACCTTTAATTCTTATATTAGCACCCATACGTTGTAGTTCTGCAGCATGAACAAATCTGTTCTCAAAAACTGTTTCTTTAATTACACTTTTTCCCTTAGACAAACTCATTAACACCATAAACTGTGCCTGTAAATCTGTTGGAAAACCAGGATATGGAGATGTTACAATATTTTTAGATTTTATTTTTTTCGTTGACTTAATATAAATACTATTATTTTCTAAAAATATTTTTATCCCACAAGATTTTAGTTTTTTTATCAAAGTTTTATTGTGTTGAAATATTACATTTTTTAATATTACTTCACCCTTGGTCGCTGAAACTGCAATGACATATGTGCCAGTTTCTATTCTGTCAGGAATAATTCTGTGAACAATTTTTGTATTATTAAACTTTTTAGCCCCGTATATACTAATTTTATTGCTACCATCTCCAACTATTTTAACTCCAATCTTTTTTAAAAAATTTGCCAAATCTACAATTTCAGGTTCTTGTGCTGCGTTCTCTATAATAGTTTCTCCATCAATACCACTCGCTAACAACATAACATTTTCTGTCGCACCAACACTTGGATATTTGAACTTTACCTTTGCAGAATTTAATTTTTCTCTATTAAAAACCACATAACCTTCTTGCAAATAATGTTTACAACCCAACTGTTCAAAAGCTGATATATGAATATCTACAGGTCTTACCCCTATAGCACAACCACCAGGTAAAGCAACTTTTATATTCTTGTTTTTAGCTAACAAAACTCCTGAAATCAAAAAACTTGCTCTCATCTTACGAATTAAATCATATGGTGCAACAACATACTTTCCTTCTTTTGGTATACTTTTACTTGAAACAATTTTTAATGTATTTCCTAACCAAACAACTTTCTTGCCTAAATATTCTATTATAGAAATTGCACCATAAATATCCATAAGTTTAGGCACATTTTCTAACACAACATCTGCATCTGTTAACATGGTAGCAAAAAGTATTGGTAATGCAGAATTTTTCGCTCCAGATATATTTATTTCTCCTTCTAATTTCTTACCACCTTGAATAATTAATTTGTCCATATTGTTTAATTCTGAAAAACTAAACCTATAATCGTATTTTTGTAATCTTTAATAATTTCTTTCAATTTAAGTTTTTTAGCTAAAAAAATATCTTTTATTTTATCCTTTAATCTCGGATTAATCTCAACAATCAAAACTGCTCCTTTATTTAAAACTTTAGTTATATTACTTGCAATATTTTTATAAGAACAAACTTCTTCATCACAAACTAAAGATGTTATTGGTTCATAATATATTTCTGGTTGCAAGCTTTCATATTCTTTACTAATTACATATGGCGGATTTGATATAATTAAATCTAACTTTATTTTTTTATTTTTAAAATACTCTAAATAATTAGATTTTATAATTTTTATTCTTTTTTCCAACTTGTATAAAAAAACATTTTTTTTTACAACATCTAACACTTCATTAAAATTATCAACTGCAAAAATATTTGTTTCTGGACAACAATTAGCAATACTTATTGCAATATTACCACTTCCAGTCCCAATATCTGCAATTGTTTTAAAATTATTTTCTTTAATTTTCAAAATTGCTCTTTCAACTATCAACTCTGTTTCTTGTCTTGGAACTAAAACGTTATTGTTAATATAAAGCTTTAATCCATAAAATTCTGTTTCATTTAAAATATATTCTAAAGGTTCACGTAAAATTCTTCTGTCTATTACTTTTTTTATTTCAAAAAATTCATTAAGCGAAACGTTTTTTTTAGGAAAAGTGTATATAAGCTCTTTAGATATATTTAAAACTTTTTCTAAAATAATTCTTGCTTCTGTTTCAAACCAGTTTATTCCAGATTCTTTTAAATCAATACAGATTTTTTCAAACAACATCCTAACATTCATTTTTTACAAAATTCTTCTAACTTATTCTTTATATCATTATCCATTAATGCTTTTATTAAAACATCTAAATTACCATCTAAAACTTCTTGAATGTTATACACCGAAAAATTTATTCTATGATCAGTAATTCTACTTTGAGGAAAATTGTAAGTTCTAATTTTGTCCGACCTATCACCAGATTTCACCTGTTGTTTGCGCAGTTGTGAAATAGTATTGTGTTGCTCTTGAATTTTAATATCATACAACTTTGACCTCAAAATTTTCATCGCTTTCTCTCGGTTTTTAATTTGAGATCGTTCATCCTGACATTTTACAACTATTCCTGTTGGTAGATGTTTTATTCTTACTGCAGATTCTGTTTTTTGAAGATGTTGTCCACCATGACCAGAAGCTCCATGTGTGTCAATTTCAAGTTCTGAAATATCTATTTTTACATCAACTTCTTCCGCTTCAGGTAAAACTGCAACTGTTGCTGCAGAAGTATGTATTCTACCACTTGCTTCTGTATCAGGAACACGTTGTACACGATGCACTCCGCTCTCATATTTCAAAAATTTGTATACATTTTTTCCAGAAACATAACATATAACTTCTTTCATACCTTTTAATCCTGTTTCATTTATGTCCATAATCTCTAAATTCCAATTTTTGTTTGTAACATACTTAGAATACATTCTAAACAAATCAGCTGCAAATAACGCCGCTTCATCCCCACCTGTCCCAGCACGAATTTCTAAAATAACATTCCTATCATCGTTAGGGTCTTGTGGAACTAATAAAGATAAAAGTTGGTTTTCTAAAACTAATAATTGTCCTTTTAGCACATCTATTTCCTCATCAACCATCTGCGAATATTCTCTATCTGCAACAATTTTTTCTTGTGTTAAAACAGAAACTTTATTTTCTAAATCATTTATCTCACTGTAAACTTTTGCTATCTCGCTAACATGATTATATTCTTTTATTGTTTTTTTATATTCTAAAGGATTATTTATTAACTCAGGAGATGAAAGTTTTTTTTCCAACTCCACCTTATTTTCAACAAATAATTTGCACTTATTTATTATAGATTTGTCTAACATATTATAGAAATGAATTGTTTAGATTTTCTAAAAATAAATTTCCTCAAACAAGAACCTAATTATGAAATCTTACACTAAAAAACTTGAAAGTTCAAGAATAATTAAAAAAATCAATAAATTATTTTTTCTTTTTTTTAGGTGTTGTGGTTAATATTTTTTCAGTAGTTTTCTTAATTTTTTCAGCTCTAGTCTTTTTTTCTTTTTTAACTTTGCCACGTTGTTTTCCTATTTCAACTTTTTCTCCATACTTTTTCTTAAACTTCTCTACACGCCCTGCGGTATCTACTAATTTTTGTTTTCCAGTAAAAAATGGATGACAGTTTCCACATATGTCAAGTTTTATTTCTGGTTTTGTAGATTTGGTTTTAAATTTGTATCCACAAGCACATGTTACTAAACAATCTACATAATTTGGATGTATTTTTTCTTTCATTTTGTTAATTCTCCCTTTTTTCTTAATTACACAATCTTTTTTTAAAAAACTTTTCTTGGATCTACTGGAACACCATTTTTTCTAACTTCAAAATGTAAATGTGGTCCTGTTGTCCATCCTGTAGCACCAACGTTACCTATTATTTGTCCTTTATTAACATATGTCCCAACCTTAACTCGTATTTTAGACAAATGACCATAATATGTTGTATATCCTTTGAAATGTTTTAATATAACAAGTTTGCCATAACCTTCTGCCCAACCAGCAAAAATTACTTTTCCATCACAGGATGCTCTAACTGGTGTACCATATTTTTGTTTTAAATCTATCCCTTCGTGAAATTTTAACACTCCGAATATGGGATGAATTCTGTTACCAAAACCAGAAGTTATCTTTGAATTAAACATAGGAACCATAAAATCTTTAAATCTTAAATATGCTCCAGGAATATAAACATACTCCCCTGTTTGAAATTCATAAATTCCAGGTTTGTCATTAGCTAACAACAATTCTTCCTCTGACTTTTTAAATTTTTTTGCAATTGTAGTTAATGTTTCTCCTGGTTTAACTTTATACAATAAACCTCTCTTATTATGAACCACTAAACGTTTCCCCGTATACAAAAGTCCAATTGCTTCTATATAATTTGTGCTACAAATAGTATTAACATCTGTACCATACATACTTGCAATTGTATTTAATGATTCATTATTTTTATAAGTGTAGTCACTTATTACTAACCTATCTAAGTTGCGGATAACCTTTAATCTTAAGTCTTCCAACAAATTTTCTACAGTATCATCTCTTGTATTAATGTACAAACTATTACTATAAACCAACTCTTTAATATTTGTTTTTGGTGATTTTAGTTTTATGTTTGCAAATAAATTTATGAATATCAACCCTACTACAAAAATTATTGTCAGTAATATTAAAAATATTTTGTTCATATATTTTTTTATATAATATATTCCTGTTAAAATTCAATCCTTGACTTAAAAACAAAATTTAAACAAACAAATTTTTTTTCCTAATTTTACGATTGTAACTAATAGCAAACCTATGTGCTTCATCTCTTAAAAATCTTAAAATGTTATCTTGTTCAGAATTATCTAATTTAACAGGAGTGTTTTTATCTAAACAATATATCTCATCATTTTTTTTAGCAATTGATAACAAATCTATTTTTTCAGATAAATTTAATTTTTTAATAATTTTATACACAACATTTAAATGTCCTCTACCACCATCAATTAACAAAAGATGTGGCAGTTGTTGTTTTTCTACCATTAGACGAAAATATCTTCTCAAAACTATTTCTTGCATCATATTAAAATCATTCTGTCCAAAAACTGTTTTTATCTTAAATTTACGATACGATTTTTTATCCGGGACACCATTAACAAACCTTACCACAGAACCTACTGCATAATCTCCTGAAAAATTTGAAACATCAACTGCATCCATAATAACAGGAGTCTCCTTTAAATCAAACTTTTTCTTAATTCCTTTCAGTTTTTCTATAATATTTATTGTACTATTTATTAATTTTTTTTCATTAGTCTCTTTCACAATAAATCTTTCTCTCATAGAATAAAAATGTTTAATAATATCTCTTAGTACTATAGCTTTCTCATAATCATTATTTTTTGAATATTCTTGCATTTGTTTGTTTAACTTAGACAACAATCGTTTCCATTTTCCTCTTAAAAATAAGACCACATTTTTTATAATTTTGTCATATTCTTTCTTAGATATTTTATTTAAACACGGAGCAAAACATTGATTTGTCTGGTTATAAATACAAGATTCATATAAAAATTGTTCTTCTTTTGTTCTACCTGGAAACTTAGCTGAATCATATTTGCATAATCTTAACCTAAAAAATTTTGATAACCATAAAATAAAATATTTCAACTTTTGTGCACTTGGATACGGGCCAAAATATCTGTTATTTTTGTTTTCTTTTACAATTTTTTCATTATCACTTACTGAAATTATTTTTCGAATAAAATTTATTTTTGGAAAATTATCTTCCAAAGTTATCTCTAAAAAAGGATATGATTTATCATCTTTCCAGGAAACATTATACAAAGGTTTAATTGCATGAATTAATTTTTGTTCTAACAACAATGCTTCCTGCTCTGACCCGCACACCACATAGTCAATTTCTTTTACATTGTAAAACATTATGTTTATAATACGATTACCACCTTTTTCTCCATAGAAATATGATTTTATTCTATTATTCAAATTTTTCGCCTTACCTATGTAAACTATAGTATTTTTTGCATCACGCATTATGTATACACCAGGAAGATTTGGAATTGTATTAAAATTCGTTATCATTTAAACCCTTAAAAAATTCTGTTTAACCAAGAAAAGATTATTTTTGTTTCTTCTATTTTTAGCAGTCTTGTTGCAAAAATATAAAATGTTACTGATAAAAGAATTCCGACAAAAGTAATAAAAAAATAAGATTTTGCAAAATATATTTTTATTGCATATATTATTGTGGCCATAAATACATTTATTATAAAAATTTTTATTAAAAACTTTTTCATCTCTGTATTAAATATTTTTATCTCAATTCTTTTCTTTAATCTATTAACCAACAAAATACAAGCAATAAAAGAAGAAATTGTTGTTGCTAATGCAAGTCCACCAACTTCTAAATACTTCATCAGAATTATGTTAAAAAACAAATTTATAACAATACAAAATGAAACAATTTTTACCGGAACCGAAGGTGTTTTCATTGCATAAAAAGAACTAATTAATATCTTTGATATTGAAAAAAACACTAATCCTAAAGAATAGTATGTTAAACATGAATATGTCATCAACGATGCTGAATGTAAAAAATTTCCACGTTCAAAAAGTGTTACAATTATAGGTTTACCTAAAATTACTAAACCTACTGAAGCAGGAAAAAGAAAAAAAATTACATTACGTATAGCACTATTTATTGTTTCACTAATATCTTTTGATTCATTTACAACAAAATCTTTAGACATTTTAGGTAAAGCAACTGTAGCAAGTGCCGTACCAAATAATGCTAACGGTAATTGCATTAATCTATTTGAATAATATAATGCAGTCACGGAACCTTCTTTTAAAAATGAAGCACATAATGTGTCTATTAAAGCATTTATCTGGTCTAAAGAAAAACCTATTATCACAGGAATAAACAACATTATTACTCGTTTTACTGATTCAATATTCAATAAATTGAAAAAATCTTTTATCTTTATTTTTATAGAATACTTTTTTAATTTAACCAAATAAAAATTTATGCCTAATTGTAACATTCCACCAACAACCACACTCACCGCCAAACCTTCAATACGTTTTTCTGGTGGTAAAAAATTTAAAAAAAATAATATAAAAATTATTTCTGTAACAGACAATGATGCAGATGATGCCGCTGGAATAAAAAATACCTTCATACAATTTAAAATACTAAGCCCAAGCGCTGAAAGACATATTAACCACATGAATGGAAACATTATTTGTAACAACCTTGACGTTAACGTTAACTTATCTTCAGGAAAGCCAAATGTTATTGTTTTTGTAATAGGATATGAAAATATAATTCCTAAAATAGTTATAATCCCTAAAATCACAAAAAGAACAGTTGCAACTGCTGAAATTAGTTCTTCAGTTTCATTCTTTGATTTCACACCTAAATATTCGCTTAACACAGGAACAAACGCAGCATTAAGCGAACTTTCGCCAAAAAGTCGTCTAAAAAGGTTTGGTATCCTAAATGCAGCATAAAATGCATCTGCAAAAAAACTTGCTCCAAAAACGTTTGCGACTAACATGTCTCTACAATATCCCATCACACGTGAAAACATCGTGCCTAAAGAAACAAATGACATCTCTTTTAACAAATTGTTACTTTTTTTCATAATTTATTGACTTTAACATTTAAATATTTATATTACTACCAATCAACAAACTTAATTTTTAAGGAGAAATTTTTATGGCAAAACTTAAAACCGGAAGACACACTTCCAGTATTAAAGAAACACGAAAATCTATAAAAAGACATCAACATAACCTGCAATTTAAAACAAAAATATCACAGTTAAAAAAACAAATTATAAAACTTATCTCAGATAAAGATTCTACAAAACTAAAAGATCTTATTAAACAATTTTATAAAATTGTTGATAAAGCTGCTAAAATAAATTTTATCCATAAAAACAAAGCTGCAAGATTAAAATCACAAGTTGCAAAAAGTATTGCTAAAAGTTTAAAATAAAAAAATTAACTATTCATAATTTTGCATAAATTTAAAACTGAAGTTTCTATAATGTAGTGTTTGTTGTTTGTAGATTTTAGTTTGTAATCAGTATCATAAAGTTCTTTAAGTATTTTATACGACTTTGTTGGCTGAAACTTTCCCCATAAAAATTGTTTTCTAAAATATCTATATATTGCGACTAAAATGTGTATAGGCTCTATCCCGGTAGAAAATAGTATGTTTAGTACAGCCAAACTTTTTGAAATATCATGGTTTTCAATGTTGGATAATAAATCTTTAATCTCTGACACTTCATATACACTACAATGTTTTTTAATATCAGATTCTGTTACTATATTTGTACTTATATCGCAATAAGAAATTTTTTGTAACTCATTATATAACAACCACATATCATGCCCAACATTTTCATACAATAACTCTTTTCCTTCCTGGGTAATATCTTTATTACAGTTTTCTGGAATAAATTCATCAATAATTTCTTGTTTTGTGAAATTTGAAAAATTTACTGCAACTGTGTTGTTTAATAAATATTTAATTGTATCATCTTTTTGTTTTTCATAATAAGGTATTTCTTTCTCATACATTATTATAAAATATTGTTCACAAGTATAATTTTTTATAAAATCTATTAACGAACTACGAAACTTTTTTTTAGAAATGTCATAATTACGTAATACTATAACCGTTTTTTCAGAAAATAATGTTGCAGTAGATAATTTTGAATAAATTTGTTCTATAGCCAAATCACCTGCATATACTGTTTCTTTATATGCATTAACAAGTTTTTTTATCATAAAATCTACCATAGCAATCATAGAAAAATTGTTTTCACCATAAAAAAAATATTTTTTTTCTTTTTTAATTACAAGATCAAAATTTTTTTTAAACTGTTTATATGAATAATTGTTCATAAAATTATTTTTGAGGAACTTTTTTATGCGAAGTTCCAGTAACAGAACCAAATCCTTCAATTGTCCTTATATAAATTTTTTTTGCCATATTAATCAAAATAGTATTTTTAGCTTCTTCTTCTGTAAGTCCTCCAGGAAATGTTGCAGATAAAAAATATAAAACTTCTTCAATGTTAGGTTCAGACCATAAAGTTACATTGTTAGCCTTATCAACAAAATAAAAGTTTATAATTAATCTAAGTTTATACTGTTGAGGTTCATAGTTTGGTCCATAAGATATTGGTTGTAAAATGTAGTACAAAATTTCTCCCGTAATATACCCATCACTATCCTTAGTTTCAGGTTCAATCTCAAACCGTCCATCTAATAAAAATTCGTTAATTGTATTTAATTTAAGTTTTTCTTCTAATCCAAAAATGTTTGTTTTGTTAACAAACTGTTGCACGGAAAGTTTCTTAATATGAGAAGGTAAAACCTGAACCGATGGCTGAAAACTTTCACAACCAAATAAGAATATTAAAATTAAAACAAAAAAATTTTTTATTAAAACATTTTTCATTTTTACCCCCGAATTACTATGTTAATAAGTTTGTCTGGAATTATTATCCACTTAACAATTTTGTCCAAACCTATCAAAGACTTAATTTTTTTATCAGATAAAACTTTTTCTTTAACTTTCTCTTCATCCAAACCACGCTCAACAACAATCCTTGCACGTAACTTACCATTAACCTGAACTGGAATTTCAACTTCTTCATCTTTTACAAATTCAGAATCATAGACCGGCCATGGTTTCACCCTGACAGATTCTTCTTCATTAAATTTTTTCCATAACTCTTCACACATATGTGGAGTAAATAAACTTAATATTACAACCAAATTTTTTATCACTTCTTTTGAAACACTGTCTCCTAAGTATTTGTATGAATATAAATAATTTGTAAGTTCCATAATTTTCGCTATAACAGTATTAAATTGATAATTTTTTTCTATATCTTCAGTTATACTTTTAAGTTGTTTATTATACTGTTTCAATAAACCATTTTTAGCAATGTTATATTCTTCACTTTTTTCTTCTTTAAAATTTTTATTTAAAACTTTTTCTACTAACCTATCAACTCGGTTAATAAATCTCCAACAACCCTCAACACCACTATCATTCCAATCAAGTTGTTTTTCAGGTGGTGCTGCAAATAATATAAATAATCTTGTAGTGTCAGCACCATATTTCGTAATAATAACATCTGGTTCTACAATATTACCTTTAGATTTTGACATCGCACTTCCACCTAAAGTTACCATTCCTTGGGTTAACAAATTTAAAAATGGTTCTTCAGTATCTACCAAACCTAAATCATACATAACCTTATGCCAAAAACGTGAATATATCAAATGCATACAGGCATGTTCTATACCTCCTACATATTGATCTACTGGTAACCAATATTTTGCAATATTTTTTTCAAAAGGTTCTTGAGAATTTTTTGGATCACAATAACGAACATAATACCAAGAAGAATCTACAAATGTATCCATTGTATCAGTTTCCCTTCTAGCAGAAGAACTACATTTTGGACATTTTGTGTCCAAAAAATCTTTAGAATTTTTTAATGGAGAATCACCAGAACCAGTAATTTTTATATCTTTTGGAAGTACCACAGGCAACTCGTTTTCTTTCACAGGAACAATTCCACACTTTTCACAATATACCATTGGAATTGGTGTTCCCCAAAAACGTTGACGAGAAATTAACCAATCTTTTAACCTAAAATTTACTTTCTGTTTTCCTAAACCTTTTTTCTCTAACATAAAAACAATTTTTTCTTTACCTAACTCTGATTCTAACCCATCATATTCGCCAGAATTTGTTATTATTCCTACGTCTTCAAATGCAGATTTTGGTAATGAAGTTTTACCTTCCTTTGGTTTAATAACTTCAATAATTTCTAGCCCGAACTTTTTGGCAAACTCAAAATCTCGTCTATCATGCGCAGGAACACACATTATTGCCCCTGTGCCATATTCCATTAAAACATAATCAGTAACATATATGGGAATTTCTCTGTTATTTACAGGGTTTATCGCATAATAATTTGAGAACACACCTGTTTTTTCTTTTGACAGTTTACGTTCTTGTACTGTTTCTTTTGAAACTTTTTCAATATACTCTGCTACTTCGTGATTAGTTCTTGCAATTTCCAACGAAAATTCGTGTTCTGGTGCTAAAGAAACAAATGTAGCACCAAAAAGTGTATCCGGCCGAGTTGTAAAAATTATAAGTTCTTTATTTAATCCTTTTATTTTAAATTTCACTTCTGCTCCGATAGATTTGCCAATCCAATTTTTTTGCATTGTAATAACTTCTTGTGGCCAACCAGATTTTAACAATTCGTGTCCATCAAGTAACCTTTGAGCATAATCTGTAATTTTTATAAACCATTGCTCAATTTCTTTTTGTAAAACTTCACTATCACACCGCCAACATGTCCCGTTTTGTGCCTGCTCATTCGCAAGAACTGTCTCACATTTTGGACACCAATTAACCGCAGATTTTTTTCTATATACTAACCCTTTTTCATACATCTTAATAAAAAACCATTGATTCCATTTGTAATATTCTGGATCACAGGTTGCAAATTCTTTTGACCAGTTATAACTAATACCTAATCTTTTTAACTGTTTGCGCATAAAAGATATATTCTCTCTTGTCCATTGTTCAGGATGTATATTATTTTTTATTGCAGCATTTTCTGCAGGAAGTCCAAATGCGTCCCAACCAATAGGATGAAAAACATTATGCCCTTTCATTCTATTATATTGTGCAATAACATCTCCAATAACATAATTTCTAACATGTCCCATATGAATTTTTCCTGAAGGATAGGGAAACATTACTAAACAATAAAATTTCTTTTTATCTTTCAAAATCTGTGACTCAAAAATTTTATTTTCTTCCCAATATTTTTGCCATTTTAACTCTAACTCTGAAAAATTTTGTTCCCAAAACATTTTTATAATTTCATCCTTTTTAAAATATTTTAGTTTAACAACAAAAACTGTTTTTTACAAAAATTTTTATTTAATCTTTATCAATACCTGAGCTGCATGAGATCTAACATTCTCATCTTTTAATGCCATAAGTAATGCTGGTATTGCTGCACGACCTATGTTACCTAAAGCTTCACAAGCATATTTTCTGACTAACTCATGTGGGTCTTTTAAAACTTTATATAACGGTGTAATAGCATTAACATCTCCTATTAATCCCAACGATATTGCAGATTTCATTCTTGCAGTAGGTGAAGGATCTTCCAAAGTTTTTATCAAAACAGGAACTGCTTCTCTATCTCTTAAATGTCCCAAAACACCTGCAATTGTTACTCTAACTTCCTCTGCATCATCTTTTTCTAATACTTCAACCAATATAGGAACTGCTCTTTTATCTCCTATCTGTCCTAAAGCTATCGCTGCTTTCTCTCTTACATATTTAGATGGGTCTTTTAATAACATCATTATTTGTTTTAACGCTTTTTTTTCTCGCATTTTGCCTAAAACTTCACACCCAATTGCTCTAACAAATGGATCTCTCTCTGAAAGAGATTTTATTAAAGCATCTACTGTGTTGAGGTTTAATTCTGTCTCTGTTTGTTTTGATATTTCAGGATGCAGGATTGATTGTTTTTGCGTAGTAACTGTTTGGATAGTTTTTTGTCCTATAGTAATTTTTCCACCTTTCTTAAAAAAAGATATCGGTAAATTAAATTTCATTATTAAAAACCTCCGAAAATTATCATGAGCGTATTTTTGTAAAATACAAATTTATTATCTAAAAATCAATTTTTTAAAACTCAAATTTAAAATCTTAAACATTTAAAGTTGCTATCCTTGCTTAATAAAACTTTTTTTTGTATTATGTGTCTTACTTATGAAAAAATATCTAAGCTATATCGCCGCAACATTATTTTTGTTGTTTGTGTTGGGAATATATTACTTTTTTAATTTATACAAAAATTTACCTTCAGGAGATGAACTACAAAATTATACTCCTGTTTTATCTACAAAAATACTGGATAGAAATGGACTACTTATTACTGAACTTTTTACTGAAAAACGAACCTGGACAACTTATCAAGAATTCCCTGATAGTTTAAAAAATGCTGTCTTAGCAATTGAAGATCATAACTTTTATAAACATTGGGGTATAAATTTCAAACGTATACTAAAAGCTTTCATAGACAATTTTATCAAAGTAAGGTTTGCAGCTGGCGGATCTACTATAACACAACAACTTGCACGAACCGCTTTTTTGTCCCAAAGAAAAACTATCACACGTAAATTAAAAGAATTAGCACTAGCATTAAAACTTGAATACAACTTTTCTAAAAATGAAATTTTGGAGATGTATTTGAATCAAATTTATCTCGGGCATGGAGCTTATGGAATGGGACAAGCTTCAAAAATATTTTTTTCTAAAAATGTATCAGATCTAACAATTGCAGAATCTGCTTTGTTAGCTGGAATGTTGCGATCACCAAATTATTATTCTCCTATAAGAAACTATAATCGCGCAATTAAGAGAAGAAATGTTGTACTAAAACGAATGCTGGAATTAAAATTTATTTCACAAGAAGAATATAATTCGGCTATAAAAGAAGATATTGAAATTGTAACTTTCCCAACATCTTCTGCGACAGCACCTTATTTTATTGAATACCTAAAAGAACAACTTGAACCTCGTTACCCTGATGAGGTTTTATATCAAGGTGGACTTGTTATAAAAACAACTCTTGATTTTAAAATGCAACGTTATGCAGAAGAAATTTTAGTTGCACAAATATCACAACTTTCTAATGTGGTAAAATCTACTATAGATGTCCAGGGAGCATTAGTTGCTTTGGATACTAAAACTGGTGGAATACTTGCAATGGTCGGAGGAAAAGATTTTAGAAAATCACAGTTTAACCGTTCAACACAAGCTTTAAGACAACCCGGTTCTTCATTTAAACCTATTGTATATTTAGCAGCCATAGAACATGGTTTTACACCAGCTTCAATAATAGAAGATACTCCACTATTTTTTGTCAATGACGGTATTGATTGGAGATTAGTTGCAACTACAACAAACTTTGCCGAAATTCCAGTTGAAAACTTTCCTAAAAAGCAACTTCCAACAGATCCTAAAAATATCTGGCAACCAGAAAATTATAAAAATAAATACTATGGAAAAGTTTTATTAAGACAAGCATTAGAACTATCATTAAACTCCTGTTCTATCAGACTAATAATGGAAGTAGGACCTACAAACGTAATAGAATATGCAAGAAAACTTGGAATCAAAACTCCTCTTACAAACACATTTTCTTTAGCTCTTGGTGCTTCTGAAGTATACCTTTTAGAACTAACTTCTGCATATAATGTACTTGCAAATAATGGGATAAAAACAACTCCTTATGGTATAATTGAAATCAGAGATAAGTTTGGAAATATACTTGAAGAATATAAACCTGTTGAAAACATAGTAATTTCGCACGAAAGTGCCTATATTATTACCTCGTTACTTAAAGGTGTAGTCCAAAATGGCACTGGACAATATGCAAAAAATCTGAAAAAAATTTGTGCTGGAAAAACTGGCACTACCAATGATAATACTGACACATGGTTTATAGGATATACCCCAGACATTACCTGCGGTGTTTGGGTTGGATTTGATACAAAAAAATCTTTAGGTAAAGATGCTACTGGCGGTAGAATTTCTTGTCCTATTTGGACAGAATTTATGAAACTTGCAACAAAAGATTTGCCTAATAAAGATTTTGATAAACCAACAACAATTGTTGAAGTTACTATTGATAAAAACACTGGACTTTTGCCTTCTTCCAGTTCAAAACGTGTATATGTAGAAACTTTTATTCAAGGTACTGAACCAACACAATATTCACCAGAATTTTATGATGTTCCGATGGAAAATACTCCCGATATAGAAGAAAGTAATACTGGATTCTAAATTTAAGTTTTTAGAACTTACCCGATAAATTCTTTGTGTAAGGATTTCACTGCTAATTCTAACTGTTCTTTTTTTATTATGCAAGATATCTTTATTTCAGAAGTAGAAATCATCTCTATATTTATGCCATTGTCAGACAACGTCTTAAACATTTTATAAGCAACACCTGGATGACTTTTCATACCAACACCTACAATTGAAACTTTACATACATTGTCAGAAAAAATCAATCCATCTGATTTTAACTCTTTAACTGCTTTTGACATAACTTCTTTTGCTTTATCTAAATCTGTTTTTGAAATTGTAAAAGAAATATCGTTTGTTTCTTCTCTTGCTGCTGATTGAATAATCATATCTACATTAATATTTTCTCTTGCTAACTCTCCGAAGATATATGCTGCAACACCTGGTTTGTCTGGAACATCTAAAATTGACATCTTCACCTGATTTTTATCAAATGTTACTGCAGTAACGACAGGTTCTTCCATTTTTTTCTTTTGAATTCTTTTAACCATAGTTATACCCCTGATATAAAAATTTCTAACCTTTTAGCTTTTTGAATTACAATTTTTTTAATCTAAGGTCAAGTTTAAAATGTAAAATTACAAAGTTAATCTTTACTTAAAAATTTACCTTGAAACGTATCTCTTCGTTCTAATTCTTGTTTAATCTCTGTTATAATTTCATTTTTCTTATTAATCCACTGAGGAGAAATTAAATATTCTTTTTTTGAATTTGAAATTAATCTCAATATTACAAAATTTTTGGGAATTCTTTCTATAAAATCACACACTGTTGAAACATATTCTTTATCAGAAAAAATTTTAATTTTTTTTTCATAATATATTTTTTCCAACAATGTATTTCTTAATATATGCAAAACATGAAATTTTATTCCATCAATAGGTAACTTTGCAATTTTAACCGCATCAGACATAATATCTTTATAACATTGTCCCGGTAAACCTAAAATTAAATGCACTCCAACTTTAATATTACACCTTTTAGTTAATTTTAACGCTTCTAAAAAATCTTCATATGTATGCCCACGATTTATAGATTTTAATATTTTGTTATCTGTAGTTTGTAATCCATACTCTATCCAAACAGTTTTGATATTATCATATTTTTTATAACTTTCTATCAAATCTAACTTTTCTTCATCAACACAATCTGGCCTTGTAGAGATAAATAAACCAACAAATTCTGGAAATTCTTTAATTACATCATAAGTTTTTTTTAGTGTGTTTATATCTGCATATGTGTTAGAAAAACTCTGAAAATAAGCAACAAACTTTTTTATTTTGTACTTTCCTTTATAAAATTTTATTGAGCTTTTTATCTGTTCTTTTATACCTTCTATCCTGCCAGTTTCATTATATAAGTTATCATCACTGTTTCTTCTTAAGTGCATACTAAACGCTTTATTGTTGCAATAAATACATCCATCTTTGCTCAAACTTCCATCAAGATTTGGACAACTAAAACCTGCATCAATACTTATTCTATGTACCCGCTCACCAAATTTTTCTCTTAAATAATCATTAAATGAATAATACCTTTTTATAAATTCCATAAAAAATTTATTTTCTAATCATACTAAATTCACAACCACAATAATTTTGTCTATAAAAATTATACTTTTTTGAAATATCTACACTTTTTTTAAATCCATTTCTTTTCTTAAAATCTATATCTAAAAATCTTTCGCCACCGATTTTTTTACCAATTTCAAAAATTTTTTTACTATCTTTATATGGACTGATTGTTAGTGTAGTTGTAAAAAAACTTAAATTTAATTCTTGCATTTTAAAGTATGTCTTCTTTAACCTAAACCCATAACATAACATACACCGTTTGCCACCTTCATACTCTTTTTCATAATCTACTGACGATGTACAAAAATTTTTCCATTCTTCATAATTATAACCTTGTTCAATTAAATTTATTTTAAAAATAGACTTTAACTTTTTCAATACTTCTAACCGTTTCAAATATTCTTCTTTAGGATAAATATTTGGATTGAAATAAAATCCGTATACATCAAATCCTTCCTCTTGCAAATTTTGTATACTACCAATTGAACATATCCCACAACAAATGTGTAATAAAACAGAACTTTTTTTATTCATAAATCTTTTTTGATATTTGTTCTATTTTTATCTTATGAAAATCTGCTTTGTCTTTTTGTTTAAGTTGAGTGTATATATTAAACAGATCTAAATGAGAATATATAAAATCAGGATCTATTTTTAAAGCTTTATTGTATTCTTCAATGGCATTGTTAATTTCTCCTATCAAGATATATATTCTTGCAAGATTATGATGTGGTTGTGGAAAAGTGTCATCTAAGGATATTGCTTTTTTGTAATGAAAAATTGCAGTTTCAAGTTCTCCTTTTTCAGCTGCTGCCATTGCAAAATTGTTGTTTGCAGCAACTGAGTTAGGGTTATATTTAAGTATATGTCTAAAAAATGTATATGGTTCAAGCCAAATAAGAGTTTGTTTATATGTAAGTATACCAAAAATTATTAATATGAAAAATATAAAAATCTTTAACCAGCTATAATTTTTTAACAATAAAGATACAAAAACACAAATCCCAAACATTGAAAAATATAACCAGTGTTCCATAAATAATGAGTTGATAGGTATTATTCCTGAAGTTGGTAAAAGGCATATTAAAAACCAACTAAAAGCAAAAAAAATTTCAGGATATTTTTTTAGTTTTACAATACTTAAAATCATAAATCCTATTATTAAAGAAAATCCTAATATTACTTGAGAGTTAAAAAAATTTAAAAACACAGGTATTGTTCGTTCTATATACAAAGGATATGGTTTTACTATTAATTTCAAATATTCTTTAAAAGCATTTAAAAATGTAAAAATTCTTACAGACAAATTCTGGCTATAAACATTTGGTAATTTGAAAAAATTAAATGTATTTTGGAAATTAAATATTGTTATTCTTGATATAAACCACAAGATACTTAATAAAGATGAAATGATGTAGGTCGTTATAAGATAAGTTTTTCTTTTTAATAAATATAAAAATGTTGTTTTTTCTTTTATAGAAAAATAAATTTCTGTTATTATTAACAAAGCCGGTAAAACAACACTACGTTCTTTTGATAAAATTGCTAAAATATTGCTGGCTACAAAAATAAAAATTTTTATAACATCATTTTTTTCTCTTAATAAAATATAAAGATAAATACATAAAAGTACAAAAATAAACGATAACGGATCTGCTAAACCTGAAATATAACATACAGCTTCTGTATTAACAGGATGCAGAGAAAAAAATAAACTTGCAAAGATTGATATTGTTTTAATGTTGAACATTTTGAATATGATCAAATATATTATTATAGTATTTGTTATATGACACAGTATATTTGCGATATGAAAAACTTTGTTATTTAAACCAAAGATTTTATTTATTACTAACCACATAAAAGTAGACAAAGGACGATAAAAATTATCTTTTAATCCTGCTCCTGAAGTAACATTTGAGAAAAAAATATTTTTTATATATTTCCAATCAGTTATGTAGACATTCCTTAATATAAAATGTTCATCATCAAACAAAAATTTTCCATCTATCACATTACTATAAACTATAAATGTTATAATGAATATTAAAACTAGCTGAAGAATTGAAATTTTTTTCATTTTGTTTTTATTACTTTAAAAATATCCTTAGGTATTTCGAATTTTTCTATAATTTTTTTATTTTTTTCGTTTCTTTTTAATAATATTATACAATCTTGATCAACAAAAACTACTGCCCAGTTAGTATCAAATACACGATTAATTAAAAACTGTTGTCCAAAGGGAGTATAATCGTGCCGGTAAAAAAATATAGAATTAAAATTATAAATTTTTTCCAATTCATACCATTTAGTTTCATCTTCCATCATAGGTATATATATAGACTTAAAAAATTCTTCAGGATATGCTTCAGGACGGTTGTCAACAAAAACTTTTTCTTTTGGAAACAGATAATAAATTAGATATCCTCCTATATCATAATTGTTCAAAATAGGACCTTCTAAATTGTTATCTAAAAAAAATTTTGCTGCAGATTCATTTCCTTTTTTTAACCCGATTAAGTTAATATCAAAGTTCCAAATATAAGAATTTATCCTATATGAAAACAAAAAATATATTGTTGTAACGAAAAACAAAAAGTAATTATTCTTTATAATTTTTATGTCTTTAAGATTTAATATCAAAATAGGAATACAGAAATAAGCGAAGATAGCAAAATTACGTATTGCAAATAATGATAAAATACTAAAAAATAAAAAGATTAAAAAATTAAATATAGCGAAATTAGTTTTTTTATATTTAATTTTTAGCCCCCAACTTAAAATAAGAATACCAAGTAATATTTTATAATTTAAATTTGGTATATAATTTCTTACAACTTTATCAATAAACCATACAGATTGATTTTCAAAAACTTTGTATCCATAATTTTTGAAAATGTTAAAAGGTATAAGAATTCCTTTTACACCATAAGGATTTATTAAACAACTTATAATATTTAAAAAAAGAATAAAGGATAAGTATTTTAATTGTTTTTTTATTTTTAGTTCACTTTTATTTTTTAAATATTTGCTTAACAGTTCTACTAAACTAAAAAATATTAAAACTAATCCTATAACAAAATAAATATGTAAGTTTGTCCATATTATCTGTAAAATTGGCAAGATATAAAGAAAATTTTTTTCTTCATATAAAAATTTGTATAATATAAAAAAGTAAATAGAAGAAAATAGATAACTAAAAATTTCAGGTCTTATTTCTTTTCTTACACAAATTAAAACAACTGTTAATAAAAATATTACTGCTAATAGCCAAAAAGAATCTATATCTTTTTCAACTACTTTTATAAAAAACAAAAATGTAAAAAATGTTAGTATAGAAAAAAATATTGTAAGTCCTTTAAATCCTAAAATGATTTTTACAAGATAAAAAATTACACCGCTTAACCAATGATGATTATAAAAAGTAAAATCTGGATAAGTATACGAATACAGATTTGTTTTTGGAACAGAAAAATTTTTTAGTATAATTTCACCGTTTTTTATATGTCTTCCAATGTCTGAATTTGTAAGATTTATTTCTGACAATGAAATAAAAAATAAAATAATAGCAAAAACAAAACAATAAATTCTTTTTATCATTTATAAACTATTGTTCCTGATTTTCTTGTAAGTGAAGATTTTATTTCAAGTTTTACATTGTATTTTTTTGCAACTTCAATTGATCTTGCCATCATAACCTGTGCGCCGGTACCTGCCATTTCAAGCATTTCTTCATATGTTAAATAATCAATTTTTTTTGCTTCAGGGACAACTCTTGGATCTGTTGTAAAAACACCGTCTACATCTGTATATATTTCACATATTGGACTTTTAAGTTTTGCAGCTAATGCAATAGCAGTTAAATCAGACCCGCCACGACCCAGGGTTGTTATATCTTCATTTGGATTTATTCCTTGAAATCCTGCAACTATTACAACTTTATCTTGTTTTAAATATTTTTTTATTCTTTTTGTATCAATATCAATAATTTTTGCTTTTGTATGAATTTCGTCTGCATAAATACCTGCCTGTGGACCTGTAAGTGATATTGAGTCATGTCCAATTTCTTTAATAGCCATAGAAAGTAATGCTATTGACATTTGTTCTCCTGTTGCTAGTAACATATCAAGTTCACGTTTGTCAGGGTTTTGCGTGATTTGATTTGCTTTCTCTATTAAATCATCAGTAGTATCTCCCGGAGCAGATACTACCACAACAACATATTTAAAAACTCTTTTCTGCTCTATAATAATACTTGCTACATTTTTTATTCTATCCACATTTGCCACACTACTACCACCAAATTTCATCACTAAAGGACTTATTTTTTTCATTTTTCCCCCAAAAAAATCAATTTTGTATAAACTATTTAAGATAAATAATCTATATCAACTGTGCACCATTTTTTACAAAATTTAAAATTTTATATTCTACTGTTACTTTTTCATCAATTAACTTTTTTATTTTTTCAGCAAGATTTTTGTTTAACACTTCTTTCCTATATAATGCTAAAATACTTGATCCAGAACCGCTAAGTGCAACTCCTAAAGATTTATTATTTAAACACAACTGAAATATTTCTTGCATCCAAGGCATAATTTTTTTTCTAAAAGGTTGGTGTAAATAGTCTTCCATTGCAAAACTTATTAAACTATATTTATTATTTAAAATACTTGCTATCAACAACGCTGTATTACCAAGATTTTTTACTGCTGACTCATAATTAATTACTTTAGGCAATACACTTCTTACCTTTTCGGTCAAAACCTTTACCTCAGGTATAAAAATTAGTGCACACAAATCATCTGGCATATTTAATTTAATATATTTAACCTGGACAACTTTTGAATTCTTAACTTTTACCCTAACCTCTCTTGCTATACATAACCCACCTTTTATAGCTGCAACTATATTATCAGGATGTCCTTCTAACTCTGTTGCAATATTTATCAATTCATCCACACTTAACTTTTCTCCACATAAAATGTTTCCCAATAACACTCCGGCAACTATCGCAGATGCTGATGACCCTAACCCGCGTTCTATCGGTATTTTACTTACAATTTTTATACTAATATTTGGAACACTTTTATCACAAATACAACAAACTTTTTTTATTGCTTTGTAAACAATATTTTTTTCATTCTTAGCAATAACATCTGCTCCTTCACCAAAAACTTCAATTCTCAACTTTTGATTTTTTAACTTTTTAACTTCAAATTCATTATACAAATCTAACGCTGCACCTAAACAATCAAACCCAGGACCAAAATTTGCTGTTGTTGCAGGAACTTTAACTTTTATATTCATAGTTACCTAATTGTATATTTAAAAACAGTTACAATAAAATTATATTCCAATTTTACTAGATTCTTTCATTGCACAAAATGTTCCACACATTGAACAAACATCTTTTTCTTTCGGAAAAAATTTTCTACGTTCTATTTTAACTTTCTTTGGATCAAGTGCAAACATAATCTGTCTTTTCCAATCTAATTTTTTTCTTGCTTTTGACATTTCAATATCTATTTCTTTTGCTCCAGGAACACCTTTTACAATATCACCTGCATGTGCAGCAATTCGTGCTGATATTACCCCTTCATAAACATCTTTTTCATCCGGTAATCGTAAATGTTCTGCTGGGGTAACATAACAAATAAAATCTGCTCCCGAAGCAGCTGCTATTGCTGCACCTATTGCAGAAGTTATATGATCATACCCAGCTGCAATATCAGTTACCAGAGGACCTAAAAGATAGAAAGGTTTTTCATCGCTTATCCTTTTTTCTAATTTTATATGTTGTTCAATTTCATTCAATGGCATATGTCCTGGACCTTCTAACATCACCTGAACACCTTCTCTATTAGCAATTGTCGCAAGTTCTGCAAGTGTTTTTAACTCATCAATCTGTGCTTCATCGTTCGCATCAACAATTGCACCTGGACGTAACCCATCACCTAAACTTAGTGTCACATCGTATTTTCTGGCAATTTTTAAAAGTCTTTCATAATTTTCATATAATGGATTTTCTTTATTATTTTTTACAATCCACTCCGCCATAAATGAACCACCACGACTAACAATTCCACAAATACGTTTTTTATTTTTCAAAATTTTTAAATTTTTTTTTGTTACACCACAATGTACTGTAATAAAATCTACCCCGTCTTCAGCATGTTTTTCTATCACTTCAAAAATTTCATTAACTGCAACATCTTTAATTTCTTTTTGTTTAAACACTGTATCACAAATCACTTGATAAATCGGAACTGTTCCGACAGCAATTGTAGAATATTCTAAAACTTCTTTTCTTATTTTATCTAAATCTCCTCCTGTTGAAAGATCCATAACAGCATCAGCCCCGGCTTTTATAGCTGCATCAATCTTTTTTAATTCTTGTCTCAAGTTCATACTGTCTGGTGAGGTACCAATGTTTGCATTAACTTTTGTTTTTAACCCTTTTCCTATGGCTATATATTTGCGTTTAGAATTAATATTTTTTGAAACTACAATCTTACCACTAATAATATTTTTTATAAGTGTTTCTTTAGAAATTTTCTCTTCCCCGCAAATTGTTTCTAAATGTTTTGGATATATTTTTTGTTTTAGATATTCTATTATTGTCATTATTTTTCCTTATTTAATATTATTACATAGTACTTATTCTAATTCTTAAAATTTTTTATTTAACAATATTTTATTTTAAATTAATATCTTAATAAAAATTTTTATTTAATTTTTAACAACCTTTTTTCAATATCATAAATTTTGTATCTTAACACTTTTATTTTTAAAACTTTTTCTACAAATTCAAGTTTACAAACTTCTTCCAGCACACGTAATGATTCTTCAACACGATGAAGGTTAGAAATTAATATATCACTTAAATTCTTATATTTTCTTTCTTCAACTTTTCTGCCTGGATCAATTTTACTGTTACGAGTTGTTAAAAGTTGTTCATACATATTGCTAAAAATTTTTGCCAGATGATGTCTAATATTTCTTAATTGCAAATAACTTTTTTTATCATCATAAACAAACCGTAAAATATCTTCAACTACACGTGTACCTTCAATAGCACGATTAAAATTAGCATCTATTATTCTCAAAATTTGTTTTTCCATTTTTTAAATTTATAAACTGTTTATTTTTTATATAAATTCTTAATTTTTTTTATCAAATCTGTTGTAGACTTTCCATTAACAAGTTTTACTCGCACAACCTTGGGCACAATACCGTAACCAACAATTTTGTCCAATTTATAATCTCCACCTTTAACCAAAATGTCCGGTTTTAACTCTTTAATCACCCTTAATGGTGTATCCTCAGAAAACAAAACTACATAATCTACAAATTTAATACTATCTAAAATTTTTGCTCTATCTATCTGATTATTTATAGGACGCAAACTTCCTTTTAAACGTCTAACTGAAGAATCAGTATTCAATCCTACAACTAAAACATCGCCAAAACTTTTTGATTTCTTTAAGATTTGTATATGTCCACTATGAATTATATCAAAACATCCATTAGTAAAAACAATCTTTTTCTTTTGTTGTTTTAATTTATTGACTATTTTTTTTAGTTTTGATAAGTTGGTTATCATTTTTATATTAAATTAAGTGATTAAGTTTTTCAGGGAGTTTTAATTTTTTAAACATTTAAAAATTATTATCATAAACACATTTAAAATACTAAATTTTTTGAAACATCTTAAAAATTTGAAAAATTATATGTTCAAATAATATCTAAATAATTTTAAAAATTTTGTCACTTACTTAAATTCCAGCATTTTATGTTACAATTTTTCAAAAAATTATTTTTGTTTTATAATATATAAAATAACTTTATTATTACTATTACTTTTTTAAACAATTTCAATATCAAATAAACCTGAATAACAATTCTAATTAACAAAAAATTCTTCCACCAAATCACAAATTATGTGAATTATTGTAATATGCAACTCCTGAATTCTTGGAGTATCTTCCACAGGAGAACAAATACAATAGTCAACCATATCTTTCAACTTTCCACCATTTTTTCCTGTTAATCCAACAGTTAAACAACCAACTTGTTTTGCAGTATCTATTGCTTTTAAAACATTTTTAGAATTTCCACTTGTAGAAATTCCAAACACAATATCACCTTTTTGTGCAATTGCTTCTATTTGTCTAGAAAAAACTATATCAAAACTGTAATCATTCCCTAAAGAAGTAATAATTGATGTATTCGTGGAAAGAGCAACTGCGTTTAATGCACAACGGTCACGTTTAAACCTACCAACAAGTTCCGCTACAAAATGTTGTGCGTCCGCTGCAGAACCTCCATTACCAAATACTATAAGTTTTCTATTATTTTTGTAACAACCAACAATTTTTTGTACAATGTTTTTAACTAAATCAAGATTGTTTTTATTTTCAACAAAAAGTTTTTTTATCAGTATACTTTCTTCCAACTGTTTTTTAATCTTTTCTTGCATTTTGTTATTAGCAATACTATTTAAAATCAAATGTCTATTAAAATTTCAAAGTCCTTGTTCATAAATGTATTTCTGTAAAAAATTCGTATTAACATCACCTTCTCTAAACGCTTGTGTTTCTAAAACTTTTAAATGAAATGGTATTGTTGTTTTTATACCATTAATTTTAAATTCGTTCAGTGTACGAACCATTTTATCAATTGCTTTGCTACGTTTGTAACTTAATACAATAACTTTTGCAACTAACGAATCATAAAAAGTTGGAATTGTATAACCAGCATATACATGAGAATCAATTCTAACTCCATTTCCACCTGGAAACATTATACTTTCTATTCTACCAGGAGAAGGCATAAAATCTTTGTTAGGATCTTCTGCATTAACACGACATTCTATTACATGCCCTAAAATTTTTACATCTTCAGAATCAAACTTAATCTTTTCTCCTGAAGCAATTAAAAGTTGTTCTTTAACCAAGTCAAGCCCTGACTTACCTTTTATTCCAGAAACCATCTCTGTTACTGGATGTTCTACCTGTATTCTCGTATTCATTTCCATAAAATAAAAATTACCTTTTTTGTCCATAATAAATTCTATCGTTCCGGCAGATGTATACTCAATTTCTTCTACAAGTTTAATTGCTGCACGGCCAAGATGACGTCTGGTTTTTTCATCAACTTTTGGAGATGGACTTTCTTCAATAAGTTTTTGATGTCTTCTCTGCACAGAACAATCACGTTCTGGAAAATATACCGATTTACCTTTTTTATCAGATAAAATTTGTATCTCAATATGTTTTGGTTCTTCAATATATTTCTCAATATAAATCTTATCACTACTAAATGCTTTCCGTGATTCTTCCATTGCAGTTAACAATGCAATTCTCAACCCTTCTTCAGAAGTTACCACTCTCATCCCTTTCCCACCACCACCCATAGCAGCTTTTATTATTACTGGATAGCCAATTTTTTTTACTTCTTTAATTAAAGCAGAATCTTCCGGATTTGTTACTGATTCTTCTATACCGGGAACTGTTGGTACACCAGCTGCTTTTGCAATCTTTTTCGCTTCAATTTTATCTCCCATTTTTTCCATTGAATCTTTACTAGGACCAACAAAAGTTATTCCACATGTCTCACACACTTCCGCAAAATACGAGTTCTCAGCTAAAAAACCGTATCCGGGATGAACCGCATCTGCATTTGTAACTTCACATGCAGATATTATGTTTGGAATAGAAAGATAACTTTCACTTGAAGGACCCGGTCCTATACAAATTTTTTCATCAGCAAGAATTGTGTGCAAACAATCTTTGTCCGCTTCTGAATATATAGCTACAGTTTTTATCCCGAGCTCTTTTGCAGAACGTATTACACGAACTGCAATTTCACCACGGTTTGCTATTAACAACTTTTTTATCATTTATTATTCTCCGTATCTATTATAATTAAGTCTTGACCATACTCTACAAACTTTTCATCCTGGACTAAAATTTTTTTTACCGTTCCTGAAACTGGTGAGACAACATCTTTAAACATTTTCATAGTTTCAATCACAGCTAACTTTTGTCCTTGTTTAACTTTTGTCCCTTCAACAACAAACGGCGGATGATCTTTTGAAGTAGAAATTAAAAATTTACCTACCATTGGAGATTTTACAATAAAATTTGTATTTTTTTCAGGTATAACTGGTTCTTTATCATTAGAATTAACATCTTCTTGCAAAGATAAAACATTTTCCTGGACAGGCACAACTTCGTTACGTTTTAAATGAATTTTTTCTCCATCTACAGTTTCAATTTCCAACTCTTCAATATCGGTAGTTTTTAAAAAATCTACATATTCTTTTAACTGGTCAATTTTTATCATATTTTTACACTCCAAATTTGGATATAAAATAAACCCAAAGAAAAAATTTTATTATCAATTCTCGCAAAATATATAAACTAACACACTAATGTTAAATTTTCCAATAATAACTATTTTTTCAACTCAAGCACAGCTCTTGCCGCTGACAACCTCGCAATTGGAACTCTAAATGGTGAACAACTTACATAATTCATTCCTACCTTGTGGCAAAAAATTATTGAAGCAGGATCTCCACCATGTTCTCCACAAATCCCAACTTTTAAATCTTTTCTAATCTTACGACCGCGATCTATAGCAATTTTTATCAACTCGCCAACACCTTCCTGGTCAATACTTTGGAACGGATCTTCTTTAAGAATCTTTTTGTCCAGATAATCTGCCAAAAATCCGCCAATATCGTCTCTGGAAAAACCAAAACTCATCTGTGTCAAATCGTTTGTCCCAAAAGAAAAAAATTCTGCCACTTCGGCAATTTTGTTTGCTACCAATGCAGCACGCGGAATTTCTATCATCGTACCAACCAAATGAGGAATTTTTTTCATTGCATACTTTTTTAGAGTTTCTTCATAAACCTTCTTAATTATTTTTATTTGATCAAAAATTTCTGTTTCTTTACATACAACAGGTATCATAATCTCAGGAAAAACTTTCTTTCCATTCTTTAACAACTCTGCTGTTGCTTCATAAATTGCTTTTGCTTGTGTCTCGGTAATTTCTGGATATGTAACACCCAACCGCACACCACGATGCCCCATCATAGGATTGGACTCTCTTAAGCTATTTGCCCGTTTTTCTAAGTTAGATATATCAATGTTTAAACTTTTTGCAAGTTCTAACAACTTTGATTCTTCATGCGGGACAAACTCGTGTAAAGGTGGATCTATTAACCTTATTGTAACAGGATATCCATCCATTGCTTCCAAAGTTGCCTTTATATCTTTTTTCATATAAGGAAAAAGTTCGTTTAATGCAGATCTACGTTCTTGTTCTGTCTTAGACATTATCATTTTACGTAACTTAAATAATGGCTCGTCAGAACCTTCCCCATAAAACATATGTTCTATCCTGAAAAGACCAATACCTTCAGCACCAAAAAACCTTGCTTTTTTAGCATCTTTTGGTGTATCAGCGTTTGTCCTAATTTTTAACTTACGAATTTTGTCACACAAAGACAAAAATTCGTTTAACAAAGTTGATTCTTCGGTAGCGTCAAACATTGGCAACTGTCCTTCATAAACCAAACCTTTTGTACCGTTTAAAGTTATCCAATCACCTTCTTTTAAAACTTTTTCTCCAACAACTAATTTTTTGTTTGAATAGTCAATTTCTAATTCATCACAACCTACTATACAACATTTTCCCCAACCACGTGCTACTAGTGCTGCATGAGATGTCATACCACCACGCGCAGTTAAAATTGCTTGTGCAACTCTCATACCTTCTACATCTTCTGGATTAGTTTCTTCTCTAACAAGTATAACTTTTTTTCCCTGTTTGCTCCACTCTACTGCATCATTTGCTGAAAAAACTATCATTCCAGCAGCACCTCCCGGACCCGCTGGTAAACCTTTAGTAATGGGTTTATTTTCTTTCTCTGCTTTTGGGTCTACTATTGGATGTAAAAGTTCATCAAGCTGTGAAGGAGTTACTCTCATAATTGCTTCTTCTTTTGTAATTAATTTTTCTTTTACCATATCAACTGCCATTTTTACTGCTGCCGGACCGTTACGTTTTCCAACTCTGCATTGCAACATATATAACTTACCTTTTTCAATTGTAAACTCAATATCTTGCATATCACGATAATGTTTTTCTAATTTTTTTTGAATTATAAAAAGTTGCTTGTATATTTCAGGCATACTTTTTTCTAAAGTTACTAAATTTTTGTTGTGTTCACTTGCACTATAATCATTAATTGGTGCCGGTGTTCTTATCCCGGCAACTACATCTTCTCCTTGAGCATTGACCAAATATTCACCATAAAAATTATTATCACCATTGCCAGGATTTCTTGTAAAAGCTACCCCTGTTGCAGAATCGTTCCCCATATTACCAAAAACCATTGTCTGCACATTCACTGCAGTCCCCCAATCGTCTGGAATACCTTCAATTTTTCTATAAGCTACTGCTCGTTTTCCATTCCAAGAAGCAAACACTGCCCCTATCCCGCCCCACAACTGTTCCATATGATCATCAGGAAATTCTTTTTTTAAAACTTCTTTAATTTTAGACTTAAATTCTTCACACAAAACCTTTA
The DNA here is from genome assembly GCA_937936785.1 of uncultured Endomicrobiia bacterium. GTDB lineage: Bacteria > Elusimicrobiota > Endomicrobiia > DTEH01 > DTEH01 > CALDDQ01. The sequence goes on along the minus strand of CALDDQ010000004.1, from coordinate 61,642 downwards.
AATCATCTGCGTCTAAGTCAGTATCATTTTTTACCCCTTTACGTTCTTTCATTTCGTCCATTAACCTTTCAAGTTGTCTTCTAATACCCATTTCATCTTCCGGTTCTATACCAGCAGCTTTTTCCATTACTACATCAGAATACATCATAATCAACCTTCGGTAAGCATCATAAACAAACCTTGTATTTCCACCTGTTTGTTTGATCATTCCTGGAATGGTTTTTGAAGTAAGGCCTATGTTAAGAACTGTTTCCATCATTCCTGGCATTGACTTTCTTGCTCCGGAACGAACTGATACTAACAACGGATTTTCTGGATCACCAAACTTTTTGTTCATTAAAAGTTCTATTTTTCTCAACGCTGTATTTACTTGTTCTTCTAATTCTTTTGGATATTTTTTCTTATTTTGATAATAATAAGTGCACACTTCAGTTGTAATTGTAAACCCTGGTGGAACAGGTAATCTTAACTTTGGATGCCCAGCCATCTCTGCTAAGTTAGCACCTTTGCCACCAAGTAATTCTTTCATTTTTTCATTACCATCAGCTTTCCCTCCACCAAAAAAATATACGTACTTACGATTTTTTGTTAAACTTTTTTTAACTTCCTGTGATTTTCTCATACTATTTTATCTCCTGTTTTAAAAAATTGTTTTTTTTAAATTCAAATTGTTAGAAAACTATGTGCTTAACAAAATTTTACTAAAACTTTTACTATATTTAGATTTTTTTAATGAAGTTATTAAAAATATAACAAACCTAAAGACAATTGTCAATATTTTACAATAAAGTTTTTTTATATATAAAAAAGAACATAAGTGCTAATTTATATTTGTGCATAAGAATTTATTCTATCTCAGCAACTATATTAACACACGAAGATAATATTTTGTTTTTTATTGAAGGAAATCTTGGGAAAAGAAATTCAAAATTAACTTTAAAATCATTTTTTTGAAATATATTTCTTATTTCCGAAATAAAAATTGGTCTTTCATTTACAGTTTTTTCTTTTGGCCAAAATTTTATTCTAAATAAATTATACAAATTATAAAAATTAGGTTCTATGCCAATATAGGTTGTTTTTGTTTGTTTGTTTGTTTGTTTGTTTGTCCTAAGAACTCTTTTAATCTCTGAAACTGTTTTTTCAATACTGGGTAAATGATGTAAAATCCCTACTCCAAAAACTATATCAAAACATTTGTCTGGAAAAGGTAATTTTTCACAGTTGGCACACTGAAATTTTAAATTTTTATATTTGTTAATATCATTAGCTTTTTTAATAAGTGTATCGTTTATATCAGTAGAAATAATTTTAATTTTTGGAAACCTGTCTGCTAACCAAAAACTAAATTTTCCTAATCCACCACCAATCTCTAAAATTTCAATATCTTTCATATTGTCGAAATTAAAATATTTAGAATACACTCTCAATTTTGAAAAATTAAATACTTCTTGTTCCATGTTAGATAATTGCGAATTGAAATAAGAAATTTCTTCTTGTATTTTTTGTTTTTTCATCAACCTCTCCAATTTCAAATTATTATTTCCACAACTTGTTTCCAAAAGTATCAATCGCGACATAACCAGGGAAATCTTTCACTAAAACACGCTGCATTGCTTCTGTACCAAGATTTTGATATGCCAATAGTTTTACTTCTTTAACATATTGGTTTAACAATGCACCACAACCTCCATATGTTATCACATATATTGCATTATATTTTTTACATAATAATGCAATATCGTCACTTCTGTATCCTTTACCAATCATTACTTTAAATCCTAATTTTAAAACATACTCTGTATATTTATCCATGCGGTAAGATGAAGTTGGACCAAAAGAACCTATTAAAAAACCTTCCTTAACCGGTGTTGGAGCACAGTAGTATACACCAGAACCTAAAAAATTTATACTATCTAACTGATCAGTGTCATTTTCTGCAATTTTTTTATGAACCTGATCACGAAATAAAAATAGTTCTCCATTAACTCTTATCTTATCACCAATAGTTAATTTTGGTAACAAAGTTTCATCTTTTATTGGTAAACTTATTGCTATATCCATTTTTTTAATCCTAAAGATTTAGTATATATGCAATATTTTATCTACAATATTATTATCTATATTACTTTACTTGCTTTTCTTACAGAATGACACTGCAAAACTATACTCACAGGCAATGTTGCAATATGCGTCGGTTTAGTTTCTATAAAAACATCTAAAACACTTACTCTTCCTCCTAAACCCAGCGCACCACAACCTTTCAAATTAACATTTTGTTTTATCATATCTTCTAACATAGAATAAAATTTTTCTTGGTTACGTTGTCCTATATTTCTAAGAAGTGCTTTTTTTGCCAACAACGAACTTTGTTCAAATGTTCCTCCAATACCTACCCCAACAATTACCGGTGCACATGTGTATGGTAACATATTTATAACATTATCTACTATAAAATTTTTTATTTCATCAGCAGTTGTTCCCGGTAACAACATCTCTGTTTTTGACATATTTTCCGACCCACCACCACGAATTAAAACTGAGACTTTTAAACTTTCATTATCAACAATATCTACATGCAAAGAATAACAGTGTAAATTATTTTTTCTTATCAATGGATCACTAACACATGAACTACGCAACTTTTCTTCATTATAAACTATGTTCACAACATTTTTCACTGTTTTTTCTAAATTAAAATTAAGATACACATATGATCCTAATTCTAAAAATATTTGTGGTATACCAGTATCCTGGCACAAAGGAAGTTTTGTTGCTGCAGACAATTTGGCATTTTGTAAAATGTTGTTCAAAACATCTCTTGAAATACTGTCTGATTCGTTTATATAACATTCTTTAATATTTTCTAGGACATCTTCTGGGATAAAATATTGCGTCTCAAAAAGTAAACTTTTTAAAGTGTTACTGAACAACTCACAACTTATTTGTCTCATAACTTTTATTGTAATATTGAGAAATATAGGTAGTAAATAATTAAAATTTTGTATTTTACAAAAAAATTATTTTCCTCTTGCAATAGCAACAATACCTGTCCTTACAACTTCTTTAATTCCATAAGGTTTCAATAGGTTAATAAATGCAGTAAGTTTGTCCTCATCTCCTGTAATTTCTATAATCAAACTATCATGATAAAAATCTACAATATCAGCTCTAAAAACTTCTACAATTTCAATAATTTCAGAACGATTATTTTTGTTAGCACTAACTTTTATCAACATCAAATCACGTTCTATGTGTTCTGTTTTACTATATTCATAAACTTTTATAACATCAATAAGTTTGTTTAATTGTTTTTCAACCTGTTCTAAAATCTTTTCATCACCACGAACAATAATTGTCATACGCGAAATTTCCGGATTCTCAGTTTCGCCAACTGCTAAAGAATCTATATTATACCCGCGTGCTGCAAATAAAGTTGAAATACGTGCTAATACACCTGATTTGTTATAAACCAAAGCAGAAATTGTATGCTTTCTCTCGTTCATATTTTTTCTCCTGTTATGATAATATGCCTTGTCTTGATATAACAAAAACTAATTTTAAAAATTATGTACACAACTTTATGCCAAATTTATCATTATTTCATCCAAAGATGCTCCCGCAGGAACCATCGGAAAAACATTTTCTTCGTCTTCAACTATAAAATCTATTACAACAGGTTTATTTTTTATCTTAAACGCTTCCTTTAATACACTTGCAACTTCATTTTTTTCTGTAACTCTGAACCCTTCTCCTCCATACGCTTGTGTAATTTTTACAAAATCTGGTATTGGACATTTTTTTGGATCATGCGAATGGCTACATAGTTGCACTTGAGAATATCTTTTATTATAAAACAACTGTTGCCACTGCCGTACCATGCCCAAAAATGAGTTGTTTAAAATACAAACAATTACATTCACTTTGTTAATTGATGCAGTAGCAAGTTCTTGGATGTTCATTTGAAATGATCCATCTCCTGCAATAACTATAACTTTTTCTTTTTGTTTTCCAAACTTTGCACCAATACCTGCTGGAAAACCAAATCCCATTGTACCTAAACCACCTGAGGAGATAAATTTTCTTGCACGAGCAGGTTTATAAAATTGTGCTGACCACATTTGATGTTGTCCAACCTCAGTTACTACAATAGCCTCACCTCTGGTTAACCTAGAAATTTCTTCAACAACAAACTGCGGGCGTAACTTGTCGTCATTAGAATATTTCAATGGAAACTCTTCCTTCAACTTTTTAATCTGATTTAGCCATTCTGTATGTTTCTTTGGTTTTACTTCTTTTAATAAATCTTGTAATACTAATTTACAATCACCAACAACAGGTATATCTGCAACAATATTTTTTGAAATACTTGTAGGATCTATATCAACATGTGCAATATGTTTTGCTTTTGGTGCAAAAGCAGATAATTTTCCCGTACATCTATCGTCAAATCTTGCACCTAAAGAAATTACTAAATCTGCCTGCTGAATAGCTTTGTTAGCATACGCACTACCATGCATTCCTAACATCCCTAATGACAATTCGTTCTCTGGAGGAAATGATCCTAAAGCCATCAGTGTTGTTGTAACTGGGATATTACACTTCGTAGCTAATTCTATTAATTCATCAGATGCGTTTGAACTCACCACCCCACCCCCTACATATAAAACTGGTTGATTAGATTCATTAATAACCTGTGCTAACTTTTTAATTTGTCCCGGATGACCTTTATAACTTGGCTTATAAGAAATTATTTCAACCTCTTGTGGCCATATAAATTCTGTTTTTGCACGTTGTACATCTGAAGGAATATCTACTAAAACAGGTCCAGGACGACCAGTTTTAGCAATGTAAAATGCTTCCCGAATAGTTCTTGCTAAATCTTTCACATCTTTTACTAAATAATTGTGTTTTGTCACAGGTCTTGTAATACCAGTTATATCTGCTTCTTGAAACGCATCGTTACCTATTAAATGTGTTGGAACCTGTCCTGTGAATGCTACTATTGGTATTGAATCCATATAAGCATTCGCAATCCCTGTAACCAAATTTGTTGCACCAGGACCGGAAGTTGATAAACAAACACCAACTTTACCTGTGGCACGAGCATAACCTTCAGCCATATGTGCTGCACCCTGTTCATGGCGAGTTAAAATAAATCTTATCTTTGAATCATAAAGTTTATCAAAAATTGGCAACACCTGACCCCCAGGTATTCCAAACATTATTTCAACACCTTCCATCTCTAAACTTTTAACAAAAATTTCTGATCCAGTTAGTTCGTTCAAAGATTTATCATTTTTCTCCATAGACATAAAAATCCTCCTATAAAAGTGATGAAAATTGGGACGGAGGTAATCTGTTTTGCTTAAATATTACCTATATTTCCCTATTTTTAAAATTATATTAACGTAACTCAGAAGAATTTAGTCCTGCGAAAATAACTAATCTACAATCTCTTGCATCATTGCAATTTGTAATTCTAAAAATTAGATCTAAGATAAAAATATCAACCATAAATTCTATAAAACACAAAAACATAATTATTGAACATATCCATAATAACAATCATTAAAAACACTAAAAAATTTTTTTCTACTTAACTTTTAACACAGCACCTTCGGATGCCGAAGTAACCATTTCAGCATACCTTGCCAACCAACCTGTTTTAAACTTTTTTTCTCTATACTGTGGTTGAAATTTTACTAATCTTGCACCAAGTTCTGTGTTTGTCAATCTAACATTAATTTTTCTTGCTGGAATATCAATTTCTATAATATCCCCATCTTTTAAAACACCAATAGGTCCACCAGCAGCAGCTTCCGGCGATACATGACCTATACAAGGACCACGAGTTCCTCCAGAAAACCGTCCATCGGTAATTAGTGCAACACTTTCTGTCATACCCATGCCTTGTAGAACACTTGTTGGACCTAACATTTCTCTCATCCCAGGACCACCTTTTGGTCCTTCATATCTAATAATTATAACTTCACCTTTTTTAATTTTTTTGTTCAAAATAGCATTCATTGCATCTTGTTCCGAATCAAAAACTTTTGCCGGACCTACAAATTTACGCATTTTTGGTACTACTGCTGACTGTTTTACCACAGCACCTTCAGGAGCAATATTGCCAAACAGTATCGCAATACCACCTTCTTCTGAATACGGTTTTTTTGTTCTAATAACTTCTTCATCCAAAACTTTTCCTTCTTTTGCAATATCTAAAATATTTTTTCCATAAACAGTAGAATTTGGTTTCAAAGTATTTTTCAAAACACTTAAAATTGCAGGAATCCCTCCTGCACGATCTAAGTCTTCCATATACATATCACCAGCAGGTTCTAATCTCACAATATTAGCAACTTTTCGTGAAATCTCGTCAAAAAGTTTTAAGTCTAATTTTACCCCAGATTCATAAGCAATTGCTTTTAAGTGTAAAACTGTATTCGTAGATCCACCTAAAGCCATATCAACTACTATAGCATTGTATAATGCATTAGAATTTACGATTCTTAACGGTGTAATATTTTCCAGTACCATTTGAACAATTCTTCTTCCTGACTCATATGCAATACGTTTTTTTTCTGCTGAAACAGACAATGTCGTTGCACATTTTGGTAAAGATAAACCCATAGTTTCAACCAAACATGCCATAGTGTTCGCTGTGTATAATCCCTGACACGACCCTGACCCTGGACATGCTTTACATTCTAACTCTTCCAATTCTTGTTGAGAAATTTTTTTTGCTTGATAAAGACCTACAGATTCAAAAGTATCTCTAACCAACGATCTGCGTTTACCATTATAAAATCCTGACAGCATTGGTCCTGCAGTAACTACTATCGTAGGAATATTAACATTTACACGAACTGAACCCATTAACATTCCTGGAGTAATTTTATCACAGTTTGTTAGTAAAACCAATCCATCAAAACAGTGTGCTTTAACCATTGATTCTATGCTATCCGCAATAAGTTCCCTTGAAGGAAGTGAATAATGCATACCATTGTGTCCCATAGCAATACCATCACAAATTGCTGGCATACCAAATACAAAAGGAACTCCTCCTGCTTCTGAAATTCCACGTTCTATCCAACGTTCTAATTCTCGCATGTTCACATGGCCAGGAACTATGTCACTAAAAGATGATGCTATACCAATAAAAGGTTTTTGCATATCTGACTTAGAAATTCCAGTCGCGTATAACAATGCTCTGTGCGGCGCACGATCCGGATCTTTTTTGATCTGATAACTTAATAAATCTTTTTTTTCTTTCATTTCTTCCCTCCAAAAAATTGTGTATAATCCATATATCTTAACTTTAACCCTGTTCTCTTAAGATAACAGAATCAAAATACCAACTACAATTATCATTATCTCTAATAATAAAATAAAAATTTTTGTTAAGTTAAAATCAAACAATATTTTCATAATAATAATTATACTTATAAGCGTGTAGTCATAATTTAAGAAACTTTATAAATACATCATTTTATACTTTGCAAAAGTTTATATTCTATAGCATCAACCAACGCTTCCCACGATGCTTCAATAATATTTTCTGAAATTCCAACAGTTGTCCACGAACCTTTTTTGTCCATTGATTCAATGTTCACACGCACCTTTGCTGCAGTCCCTAAAACAGGATTTATTACTCTTACTTTAAAATCTGTTAATTTCACATCTTTTAGTTGCGGATAATATTTTTCTAATGCTTTTCTTAACGCAGTATCTAACGCATTAACCGGTCCATCTCCTTCAGCAACTACATGTTCTTCTTTATCATTTATTTCTATCCTAATAGTTGCTTCCGTTGTCAATTGTTTACTCTGGCTATATTCAGTTATAACACGAAAACTTATTACTTTAAAAAATTGTTTGTATGAATCAATTATTTTATTAACTAAAACTATAAAAGAACCTTCTGCATTTTCATATGAATATCCTTCATACTCTTTCTGTTTTACTACCTTAATAATTTTAGCAATATTTTCATCATTAAGATTAATTGACAAACCATATTTTTTAAACAAAATGTTTGATTTGCCAGCAAGTTCTGAAATTAAAATTTTTCGTTCGTTACCTACAAGTTTTGGATTGATATGTTCGTAAGTTTTTGTAATCTTTGATACTGCAGAAGCGTGAATACCACCCTTGTGTGCAAATGCGTTCATTCCAACAAAAGGCTGTCTTTCGTTTGGTACAGAATTTGTAATTTCGTCAACTTCTCTAGATACTTCAGTTAACTTCTTTAAATAACCTTCTGGCAAAATTTTAATGTTTTTTTTTAGTTCCAACAATGGAATTATTGAACACAGATTCGCATTGCCACAACGTTCTCCTAATCCGTTAATCGTTCCTTGAACATGAACACAACCTTCTTCCACAGCTACAATAGAATTTGCTACTGCACAACCACTATCATTGTGAGCATGAATACCTAATTTTATCTTTTTAGAAGGATATTTCTTGGAAAAAAAAATATTAACTTCTTGAACAATTTTTTGTATTTCTGAAGGTAAACATCCGCCATTTGTATCACACAAAACTAAACAATCTGCCTGTGCTAAAAAAGATTGTTCTAAACATTTTAATGAATAATCCTTATCTTCTTTGTAACCATCAAAAAAATGTTCTGCATCATAAATTACTTTAATTTTTTTATTGCGTAAAAATGTTATACTATCAAAAATCATATTTAAATTTTCTTCTAAAGTAGTTTCTAAAGCTTTTTTAACATGCAAAGTCCAGGTTTTACCAAAAATACATGCAACCTTTACCCCTGAATCTACAATTTTTAATAAGTTAGTATCGTCTTTTGCATTTATAAATTTTTTTCTTGTAGAACCAAAAGCAACGATTTGTGCATTTTTAAGTTTTAATCTTTTTGATAACCTAAAAAATTCTACATCTTTAGGATTACTCCCAGGCCAACCACCCTCTATGTAAGTTACACCCAAATCATCTAAAACTTGAGCAATTTTTAGTTTATCACCAACAGAAAGACTTATACCTGGTGTTTGAGTACCATCTCTTAGTGTTGTATCAAAAATTTCTATATTTAAATCCTGTTTCATAATTTTGTAAGTTTACAAAAATTGTTTTCTGAAGTCAACATTAAACAAAAGAAGAACAAGGTAAAAATGTTGTTTTGTTTTTTTTCGTTTTATACTTCAATTATGCTTATGTTGACATTAAAAATTTTTTTTTGTAGAATAAAAAAACTTATGAAATCAATATACATGGATTATGCTGCAACAACACCTGTTGACCCAAATGTTGTAAAATTTATGGAACCATATTTTAGTTCCATGTTCGGTAATAGTCAAAGTATGCACTCGTTTGGGCAAGAAAGTTTTCAAATTGTAGAAAACTGTAGAAATTTTATTGCTTCAATGTTAAAATGTTCTTCTGAAGAAATTATCTTTACTTCTGGTGCAACAGAAGCTAATAATACTGCGATAAAAGGAACTGTTTTTGCCAACAAGGATTTTTATAAAAAAAATATACATATAATAACATCTAAAATAGAACATCACGCTGTCTTAGAACCAATAAAATTTTTAGAAGAAAAATTTGAAACTTGTTCTGCATCATATGTCGGAACGAATAAAGACGGTATTGTAAAAGTTGATGAACTATTTAATTTGATAAACGATAATACTGTTTTAGTTTCTATAATGCATGCAAATAATGAAATTGGCACAATTCAACCAATAAAAGAAATTGCTCATAGATTAAAAAAAATTAATTTTGAAAGATTAGCTAAAAACAAACCACAAATATATTTTCACACTGATGCAGTGCAAACTTTTGGACACATTAACTTGGACGTGGAAGCGCTTGGTGTAGATATGTTATCTCTAAGTGGACACAAATTTTATGCACCAAAAGGTATCGGTTGTCTTTATGTTCGCAAAGGAACTCGTATTGAACCTCTTTTACATGGCGGTGGACACGAATTCAATAAACGTTCTTCAACTGTTAACCATAGTGCAATAGCAGGTCTTTTTAAAGCAGCACAAATTGCCCAAGAGTGTATGGAAGAAGAAGCGTATAATATAAAAAAATTACGGGATAAACTTTTAGATGGTATAGTTAGCAATATCAAAGATGTGGTAATCAATGGTTCTATGGAAAATCGGCTTGAAAATAATTTAAATTTAAGTTTCTATGGAATAGAAAGTGAATCTTTACTAGTAGCTCTTGATAATGAAGGTATTGCAGTTTCAAGTGGTAGTGCGTGTAGTTCGTCAAGTACAGAACCATCACATGTTCTTTTAGCAATTGGAACAGACCCTATTTTAGCACGCGGGTCTATAAGGTTCTCCCTGGGCAGATTCTCAACAGAAAAAGATGTTGATACAGTATTAAAAATTTTGCCAAAATTGGTAAAAAAATTTAGAACAATATCACCTCTATAAAATAATGAATAATAAAACTGAATTAATTAAAAAAATTTTAGAACTAAAAAAACAACACGATGCACTTATCCTTGTGCATAATTATCAGTTGGAAGAAGTTCAAGATATTGCAGATTTTTTAGGCGATTCTCTTGATCTGTCAAAAAAAGCTGCTCAAGCTCCACAAAAAACTATAGTTTTTTGTGGAGTACATTTTATGGCAGAAACTGCGAAAATTCTTGCTCCAAAAAAAATTGTCCTTCTGCCAGATATAAATTCAGGATGTCCTCTTGCAAATATGATTACAAAAAAAGATATCTTTGACTTGAAAAAAAAGTATCCTAAATCTACCGTTGTAGGTTATATCAATACCCCTGCTGAAATCAAATCTGAAATAGATTATTGTTGCACATCTGCTAACGCAGTACATGTTGTTCAAAGCATTGGTTCTGAAAATATAATTTTTATACCAGATAAATATCTCGGTGCTTATGTAAAAAATGTTACTAAAAAAAATTTAATTCTTTGGAACGGATTTTGTCCCACACATGTGAAAATTTTAGAAAAAGATATCACAAAATTAAGACAATCTTATCCTAAAGCAAAAGTTGTTGTTCATCCTGAATGCACAATAGAAGTACAAAATGTTGCGGATGAAATTGCAGGTACAGCAGGTATGATAAAATTTGTTCAAAAAAATCAAGACACAGAAGTTTTTATAATAGGAACTGAAGTTGGTATGTGTTATCGTCTGTCAAAATTGTTCCCTGAAAAAAAGTTTATCCCTGCATCAAAATTGGCAATATGTCCTAATATGAAAAAAAATAGTTTAGAAAAGATTTTGTGGTGTCTACAAGATTTACAACCACAAATCTTTGTAGAAGAAAAAATACGAATTAAAGCATATGAATCTATTAAAAAAATGTATAAAATTACCGAAAATATCGAATAAAGGGTCTGTAATAGTTCTTTCTGCGCCTTCTGGAACAGGAAAAACTACTGTTTGCAAGTATTTGTTAAAAAATATGCCAAACCTTGCTTTCTCAGTTTCTTACACTACAAGAGCAAAAAGGCCCGGAGAAATTAATGGCATAGATTATTTTTTTGTAGACACAAAAACTTTCTTAAAAATGATTAAACAAAAAAAATTTGTTGAATGGGCGTGTGTGTACAACAATTATTATGGCACACCAAAAAAAGAATTAGAGAAAATTATAAATTCTGGTGAAGATGTTTTATTAGATATTGATGTTCAAGGTGGTAAAAATATTCGTAAATTTTTTCCTCAAGGAATATATATTTTTTTACTTCCACCATCATGGTCCGCATTAAAAAAACGATTAATAAACCGCGGAAAAGATTCTATATCACAGATTAATATAAGATTGAAAAATGCAGAAAAAGAATTACATTATATTAAGTATTATGATTATTTAGTTGTAAATGATAATTTAAATCAAACATTTAAAATTATAGAATCTATAATTGTTGCAGAAAAACATAAACGATCACGATTTACTTAAAAATTCTTTTTAGGAGGAATTACCACTATGGTAAAATATAAAGAAGATATAGAAAAAATTGAACAAGAAATTGAGCGTGTTATGCTTGATACAAAATTTGATAAGTATAAAATAGTCCCACACATTGCACGATGGGCTGCAGAATTAAAGTATAAAGAAGAAACTAAAGATTTGCTTGATAGCGAACGTATCAATAAAGCATTACATGACGTTTTAACTGGTAAGGTGTCTATAGAAGATATAAAAAATTTACCACCATTGAGTTTAAGGAAAAAACTTAATTTAATAGAAACAACAACTACACAAAAACAACAATCTAAAAATGTTTTGGATTCAATTATAGAAATTAAAAAAGATAAAAAATCTAAAAAATAATGAATATTGTAAACAAATTTAAAAATAAAAATATATTAATAGGTGTAACAGGAGGTATTGCAATATATAAAACCTGCGATTTAGTAAGGAAACTAATTGCTTTTAGTTCACAGATAAAATGTATAATGACAGAATCTGCAACAAAATTTATGTCACCAATGTTGTTTGAACAGTTGTCAAAAAATAAAGTTTATGTTGATATGTTTGATGAGCATGAATATGTGCCAACACACATTTCTTTATCTGACTGGGCAGATATTGTTATTGTAGTACCGTGTAGTTGTAATACTTTATCAAAATTGGCCACTGCTAAAACAGAAGATTTGTTAACATCAACAATCTATGCCTGCGATAGAAATAAAAAAATTTTATTATGTCCTTCAATGAACACAAATATGTGGAAACATAAAATCACTCAACAAAATGTTGCTACTTTAAAAAAGATTGGATACAAAATTCTTTATCCTGAAGAAGGGACACTTTTATGTGATAAAAAAGGACAAGGTAAATTACCCAGTGTTCAAAATATTTTAGATTTTATTTCTACAAATATTTAAACCTTTTTTTATTTATATTAAATTTTTTGTCTTTTTTTACTCGTATCTAATGAACAAAAAAAATTTGCTCATAACAACAGGACCCACAAGAGAATATTTAGACCCAGTAAGATTTATTTCAAACCCATCTTCAGGAAAACTTGGATTTGAAATAGCAAATGTTTTTAAGAATAAATTCAATGTAACAGTTATTTCTGGACCAACAAATATAAGTTATCCAAAAAATGTTAATGTTGTTTATGTAGAAACTGCACAACAAATGTTTTTTGTGGTAAAAAAATATTTTAAAAAATGTGACATATTTATTTCTGCTGCTGCAGTAACAGATTATAAACCTAAAAATTTTAGTAGTGAAAAAATTAAAAAATCTAATAAACCTTTTATATTGCAACTTGTTCCTACAAAAGATATTTTATCTTACTGTTCTAAAAACAAAAATAAGAATCAAACTATAATAGGTTTTGCTCTTGAAACACACAATAAAATTAAAAATGCAATTAATAAGTTAATAAACAAAAAGTTAGATTTTATAATATTAAATTCTACGGAAAGTTTTAACAATGATAATATCAAAGCTACAATTATAGACTCTAAAAAAAATATTTTACAACTACCTAATATGACAAAAAAATATTTTGCAAAATATTTGTTAAATTATGTGCTACCAAAATTATGATACAAAATAATAATATAAAAAAATTTATTTTACAACAAAAAGAGTTATATTATTTAGATGGTATCTATTTACCTAACAATACAAATAAAAATTCATTTAAAAAAAATATAACATACACCGATAAACACACAAAACATCTAAACGACTTAAAAACCACAGTTAACTCGTGCACAAAATGTGATTTAGGTAACCACAGAATTAATGCAGTTTTTGGTGAAGGAAATATTCAAGCAAAACTAATGTTTATTGGTGAAGGACCTGGATATAATGAAGATAGACAAGGAAAACCTTTTGTAGGTAGAGCAGGTGAACTATTGACCAAGATTATTGAAGCGATGAACCTTAAAAGACAAGATGTTTATATAACAAATATTGTAAAATGTCATCCTATGAAAATTAACGATCCAAAATTAAAAAACAATGACCGTCCACCAAATGAAACTGAAATTGAAACTTGTATTCCTTATTTATACGAACAAATTGCTATTATAAAACCAAAAATTATCTGTTGTCTTGGTTCTGTATCAGCAAAAGTGATGACAAAAAATGATCTTCCAATATCACAATTGCGTGGAAGAATATTTAATTATTCACATAATCCAAATATATTAATTATTCCAACATATCATCCTGCAGCTTTGTTACGAAATCCAGCACTTAAAAAATATACATGGAATGATATGAAACTAATCTTAAAGTATCTAATACAATGAACATTTTTTATTGCGAAGTTGTTTTTGCAATACCAATTGATATCGCTTATACATATTCTATTCCTGAAAATCTTTATAAAAATAATTTGGTTGGACATCGTGTAGTAGTAAATTTCGGAAATCAAAAAGAAAAAGTTGGAATAATAATATCTACATCTAAAAAAATTTCTGATAATAAAAATATAAAAAATATTACCAAAATATTAGACACAACACCATTATTTCAACCTTGGCAAATACAACTTGCAAAAAACCTGGCTAAACAATATTTGGTTTCAATAGGAGAAGTTTTGTTTCATTTTTTTCCTTTTGATACCGAATTATGTGTTAACAAAGCAATTATCCAAGAAAAACAAAAAAAATATAATTTTTTTATTGACGAAAATGTTAAAAATATCCTTGAAATAAAAAAACAGCCTATATTAATAAAAAATACTTCTATAAAAGAAAAATTTGAATTTTATAAAAATGTAATTTTGTATTCTTTAAATGAAACAAAAAATTGTTTGATAGTTTTCCCAGAAAGATTTTATATTGAAGATTTTTATCAATACCTAATAGAAACAAAGGTTGAAATTGCGAATAAAATTTTAACTTATACAGGTGATGTTTCAATAAATGACCGGTACAACATCTGGAACATTGTACAAAATAGTTTTATTAACATAATTTTATCAACAAAAATTGGTGTCTTTTTACCATTTAAATTTGAAACTATTGTTGTAGTAGATGAACAAGATAATTTAGGACATAAAAACTTTTCAAATCCACAATTTTCTACTATTGAAGTTTTAAATAAAATAAAAAAATTCTATAAAATATTTTATTCTTCATTTTTACATTCAATAAACACTAAATATAAATACAAAAAAATATATTTTTTAAATCATCAGAATATCCTTACAAAAAAAATCATTTTTGTACAACAATATAATCTAAAACATATTTTAAAAAAAGAAATCTATAGGTTAAAACAATCTGTTGTTGTTCACCCACAAAAAGGGTATAACAAATTTATTTCATGTAAAAAATGTTCTAAGATTATGAGATGCACTAATTGTAATAGTATAATGAAATACGATAACGAACAAAATCAATTTAAATGTTCCTTGTGTTCTAATAAAATATCTGAATTTATTTGTAGATATTGTAAAAGCAAATCTTATTCTGGGTATGGTTTTGGCATACAACGAATGTCCAATTACTTGACTTATCATTTGCCAGAAGCAAAAGTTGCAAGATTAGATAATGATTTATCCCAAGACCTAAAAATTAAAATTGTTCAAGATTTTAATTCTCAAAAAGTTGATATTCTGGTTGTAACACAAGAAATTTTAAATTATATATATAGAATAAATTTTAAAAATGTTTCTCTAATATATTTTTCAAATTTAGACACAATGCTTTATCATCCAAATTATCTTGCTTATGAAAATTGTTATAAATTTATATATCTATTAAATCTACTCACTCCCAATAATTCTAACACAATATTAGAATTATACAAAAAAGATGATAATTACAACTTATTAACTTTTAATGAAAAAAAATTTTATATCAACGAACTAAAAACAAGACAAGATCTGTGCTATCCCCCATATTGTGAACTAATCCAAATAACTTTTGTCGCTGACAGAAAAGAACATCTACCTAAAATTGATAATATTATTAAAGAATTAAATACTATAAAAAACATATTAGTTTTTTCAACTTATGAAATTAAACAAACAAAAACTATATTTAAATTTTCTATTTTAATAAAAATTATTGAAAAAAATTTTTCCACAAACAACTTTTTGTCTATCCTAAAATCTTATAAGAACAAAAATATCAAGTTATATATTGATTATGATCCTAAAGATTTTTTATAATTATTAATAATGAAAGAAGCCCTGTATTACAAAGTAATATCAGAAAATTTTAAAAAAATAAATTGTACTTTGTGTCCACATTCGTGCATACTTCTTGATAAAGAAGTTGGTATATGTCTTTCCAGAAAAAATATTAACGGAAAACTTTTTGCTTTAAACTATGAAAATCTATCTTCTATATCATTAGATCCTGTTGAAAAAAAACCGTTATATCACTTTTTTCCTTCAAAAAATGTTTTATCTATTGGTAGTTGGGGATGTAATTTTAAGTGCGGGTTTTGTCAAAACTGGGAAATTTCACAAAATTTTTCAGAACATTTTGTTTCACAAAACATAACCTCAAAAAAATTATTTTATCTAGCAAAAAAAGCACATAATAATATCGGAATAGCATACACATATAATGAACCTTTAATAAATATTGAATTTTTAATTGAAACAGCACAGCTATTTAATAAAAATAATTTTAAGAATATTATTGTATCTAACGGTTATATTAACAAACAACCATTGCTTGATTTAATACCATATATCGACGCTGCTAATATTGATTTGAAATCTTTCAATTCTGATTTTTATGTGAAATATTGTGAAGGAAAAATTTCTTTTGTTTTAAACACTATAGAGACTTTGTTCAAACATAATATCCATATAGAAATTACAACATTAATAATTCCAGATTTTAATGATGATAAACAAAACATAATAAAAATAGTAGACTTTATATCTTCTTTATCTAAAGACATACCTTTTCACATATCAAAATATCATCCAAATTATAAATTTAATATTCACTCCACACCAGAATCTATTTTAATAGAATTTTATTCCATAGCAAAAGAAAAATTAAATTATGTTTATCTTGGAAATGTATTAGATGAAAATTATAATTCAACATTTTGTCCTAATTGTAAGAAAAAAGTTATTTCAAGAATGGGTTATAAAATTAATGTTTTAAATTTAACAAAAAACAAGTGTAACTTTTGTGGTAGTGATTTAAGAATTATAAATTAAAGATAATATTTTTATGTATAAAAAAATTTTGTTTATATCTACTGGTTCTTATTTTAAAATTGCAAAACTATTACAAAACAATGGGTTCAAAGTTGATGTTATTTCAGATAAAATTAGTTTCACTGAATTTAAAAATATTTTATATTCTAAAAATTATGAAATTGTTCTTACCAGCACCTGTACCGATCCTTATAAACGTTCAGAAATTCATAAGTTTATGTTTAAAAATTTTCCAATGTTATTTTATGTAACTTTGGTTCATGACTTAAAAAAATCTTGTAGTATAAAAACTTGTTCATTATTACAAAAAAACAAATGTGCTTCAACTTTTATAAACTACACTGATCATAACTCTTTTCTTGCTACATTTAAAAATCTAATTAACACACATAAAATAACGCTTCAAGGAGAACTGTTAAAAAATTTGTTTGATATTAACAAAGAATTTTTAGTTAAATACGAACAATATTTTATGTCCAAAAAAGAAACTTTTTTAACTAAGAATGGTAACATAGATTATATTGATTATTTCATCAAAAAAATCTTTAATTTGATTACAAAAAAATTGTTAAAAATGTTTTGTCCTGAAAAAATTTCAATTTTTTTATATGATAGTAACACAGAAAAATATAAATTAGTTTCTTCCTATGGATTTAAAACAGCATTAGATGATAATCTTACTGTTCAAAATAATTGGAAAATAATAAATTATGCTATAAAAGCTAAAAAAAGTCTTTTGTTACAAGATGGGTTAAAAAAATATCGTAACTTATATTCTAAAAATATTATATCATCAAATAAAATAATTTCATCAATAATACTACCTTTAACTTTTGATAACAATGTATTAGGAATAATTTGTATTACAAGATTATTTCCAAACAAAAAAATGTTTTCAAAACAAGAGTTTCATATTTCGAACTTGTTTGCAAAATGGATTTCTTACATATATTTCATCATTATTAAAAACAGAATTATTATTGAATATGACATACTAAAATCGAATTTTATTTCAATAATAAATCATGAATTACGAACACCTTTGATGGTACTCTCTGCAGCGATAGAACTTGCAGAAAAGAATTTAAGTAATCAATTATACGATCTTGCAAAACGTAATATCAAAAGACTTGATGGTTTAATTGAACAATTATTAGATTTTTCAAGAATGGATAAAGGTAAGTTTGTTATTATAAAAAAAGAAAATTCTATCTCTGATTTAATAAACGAAATTGTTGAAGAATATACACTAAACTTAAAATCGTCTAACATAAACTTACAACTCGAATTAAACCATACTACTGATAAATTCTATTTTGACAGAGACAGAATTAAACAAGTTATAACAAATTTGTTAAACAACTCTATTAAATTTATGCCTATAGAACAAAAATCAAAACATATAATAATTCGTACCAACGAAACTTTAAATAAAATTAATTTTTGTATAGAAGATAATGGACAGGGCATTGAAGAAAAAAGTTTAAAAACTATTTTTAATCCTTTTGTTCAATTAACTAATATCACCACAAAAGAAAAACCTGGATTTGGGCTTGGACTTGCAATTTCTAAAAATATCATAGAAACTCATGGCGGAAATATTTGGGCAGAATCTGAATTTGGAAAATGGACAAAAATACTATTTTATTTACCTAAAAATTAGTTTATGAAACAACTTATATTTTTTAACAAAGCAAAAAAATTGGTGTTAAATTCTTGCAAAAAACTTAAAACTGAAATGATTTCAATAAAAAATTCTCTTTTTCGTATTACAGCTAAAAATTTATTTTCTAAACTCACTGTACCAAATTATAACAACTCTGCCAAAGACGGTTTTGCAATAAAAAGTTGGGCTACAAAAAACGCTTCGTTAAAAAATCCTGTCTATTTAAAAATAATTGGAACATCATCTTCAGGAAAAAAATCTAAATTTCATAAAAAATATGATAAAAAATTTAGTTGTATAAAAATTATGACAGGAGCACCTTTGCCAAAAAATTTTGATTCTGTAATTGAAAAAGAATTAGTTATTAAAAAAAATGGTTTTATCAAAATTATTAAACCAATAAAAAAATATTCTAATGTTAGGTTCAAAGGTAACCAACTTAAAAAAAATGAATTCTTGTTTCCCAAAGGGACACGTTTACAACCACAACATATCGGAATTTTAATTTCTGCAGGAATTAATCAAATATTAACTTATAAAATACCGACTGTTGGAATTATAACTACAGGAAATGAAATTGTTAATATTGACAAAAAACCTAAATTTGGTCAGGTAAAAAATTCTAATTCTTATGTACTACAATCTTTATTACAAAAATATAATTTTAATTTTATAAATTATGGTTTAGTTAAAGATAATTTTAATAAAATAAAAAGTGTTGTTTTAAAAGCTATCAAAGATTGCGATGTAATACTTATCTCAGGCGGAATTTCGCACGGAGAATATGACCTTGTTAAACCAGTATTAAAAAATGTTGGCACAAAACCTATCTTTTGGGAAATACGGTGTAGACCAGGAAAACCACTTTTTTTTGGAACAAAAATTTTTAATAAAAAAAAGAAATACATTTTTGGTATTCCGGGAAACCCTGTAGCTAATTTTGTCCAATTTGAAGTTTTAATAAAACCTTTCTTATTAAAACTTTCTGGAAGAAAAGATTTTGACAACAAAAATATTTTTTTTGCTTTTCTTACTAAAAGTATAAAAAAAGAACCTCAATTTAAATATTTTTTACGTGGAAAATATTTTGTTAAAAAAAATATTTTTTTTGTAACTCCATTACAAAACCAAGACTCAAGCATTTTAAAATCTGTAGTAAAAGCAAATTGTTTAATTATTTTAAATGAACAAGATGTTGAATTAAAAAAAGGAAATATTGTAAAAATATTATTATTGAACTAACTTTTATATTATTGTAAATTTTTAAAAGTTACATTTTTATACACAACTTATTTTTTGTCGGGGTGTAGCCCAGGGGTAGGGCACTCGTTTGGGGTGCGAGTGGTCGCAGGTTCAAGTCCTGTCACCCCGACCAAAAAATAGAAACTGTTATAATTTTTCTATTTATCCAATTGCACAAACTAATCATCATTAGTTTTGTCATATAAAAACACTATTTTTGTTTATTAAACATAATTGAAAGTTTTTTTAACAAAATTAAATCATTTTAATCTAAGATATCCGACAAAAATTAAATTTGAAACTTTTATCTTTATATAATACATAATCGAAACATTTAATTTATAATATTTTAGAAAAATATATCTTTAACTTGTTTTTTAACATTACCAGATTTTAAAAATTCGCCCAATATAAGTGCCAATATTCACCAAACCTATAGTCCAAAATGCACAACCTAACAAACTTCCTATTGACAAAAATATATACGATTTTACTTTTTCAACTTTTAACGAATGCGCATAAAAAACTGCAAAAAATATGCCACCAAAATATATTGGCAACAAAGCTAATATTGAAATTGTAAAATATTTGCTAAAATGTTTTTCTGTGGATAATTTAAACACTTTCTCACTGTTTAACTTTATTTTTCTATTTATTAACCATTTAAATTTTGTGCCTAACTTAGTATCTTCTAAAACTTTATAATAAAAAAATATCTGTATCTGATTTATTATTACTGCGAGAACAAAGGCAAAATATTTTCCTACTCCTAATATGAGTGTCAATGGAACATTTATTAAATGGTTAAATAACAAAAACCATATCCTTGACAATATAGTAAAAATAAAGTTTGTAAACATAAAAATAAAATTCATAATGTTCTTTATACTACATTTTTTTATAAAAATTCAAACTTATTATAGAAATTTTAATTGTTTTTTTATATATCTAAAATAATGAATTTTATCTTACTAATTTTTTTATTTTTAAGTGAACTTATGTGCAGAGAACCTGCTGTTTCAGGACAGTTTTATCCTTCTAACAAGCACGAGTTATCTAAGGTTATAGATTTTTACTTATCCAGAGTAAATTTAGAACAAACTGTAGAAGGACAAATACTGGGATTAATAGTTCCTCATGCAGGATATATGTTTTCTGGGCAAGTAGCTGCTTATGGATTTAAATATTTGTCATTATACAATTTAGATAATCCTATAATTATTTTAATTGGACAATCACATTATTATTTTTTAGAAAAACCTTCTGTTTATACAAAAAGTAATTTTAAAACACCTTTTGGTGAAGTTGAATTAGAAAAAAATTTTATTTCCCAGCTTGCTAATTATAAAAATATTTTTACTACAGAAGTTCAACCTCATATTCCTGAACATTCATTAGAAGTTGAACTACCATTTTTGCAACATATATTTTCTAATTTCACCATTGTACCAATTTTGGTCAGTTCTTACGATTACAAAAAATCATACCAAATTGCACAAAATCTTTTCCAAACAATAAAAAATTATCCTACAAAACGACCTATAATAATAATTTGTTCAACGGATTTGTCCCATTATCCAAAATATTCAGATGCGATACAAGCTGATTATCAAACAATTGATTTAATAAAAACTTTTGACCCGATAAAATTCTACCAAGAATTACCAAAAATACAAAAACAACCTATTGACAATTTTGCCTGTGCTATATGTGCAGAAACTGCTGTCGGAATAACTTTATTGTTAACACAACTTTTGTCTGGAAACGAAGTTAAACTTTTAAATTATTCAAACTCTGGTAATATACCAACTTACGG
Organism: uncultured Endomicrobiia bacterium; assembly: GCA_937936785.1. Taxonomy (GTDB): domain Bacteria; phylum Elusimicrobiota; class Endomicrobiia; order DTEH01; family DTEH01; genus CALDDQ01. The sequence goes on along the minus strand of CALDDQ010000004.1, from coordinate 39,783 downwards.
CGACAAATCGCGTGTAGTAGGATACGCGTCTATTGCTTTAATTAAAAAAAATATTTCAAAGGAGAACATACAAATGGATACTAAAAAAAATGAATTTACAATTTCAGAACAAAACCAAAAAGTTTTACTAAACTTAGCACGAAAAACAATTAATGAATATCTTACTACAAAAAAAATTTTAGATTTTAAAACTACAGATCCAGAACTTCTTCAACCGGCAGCTGTTTTTGTTACTTTAAACAAAAATAATCAATTACGTGGTTGTATAGGCACAACAGTATCTAAAGAACCGTTATACCAGGCTGTAATAAATATGTCTATTGCAGCAGCAACAGAAGATCCCAGATTTTCACCTTTAACAAAACAAGAATTAGAAAAAACAAGAATTGAAATCTCAATTCTTTCCCCTATGAAAAAAATTTCTTCTGTACAAGAAATTAAAGAAAATATTCACGGTGTAGTGGTAAGACGCGGATTTAATTCAGGTCTTTTTTTACCACAAGTTTGGCAACAACTACCAAAAAAAGAGTTATTTTTGTCTGAACTATGTTACGGGAAAGCAGGACTTGGACCTAATGCATGGAAAGATCCTAAAACTGAATTGTACGTCTTTACTGTGTTTTCTTTTGAAGAACATTAAGTATAATTAACTAATTTAATAACTAAAATATCCATTCACCTTTTCTTTTTTCATATTGAACAATTTCTATTACTTTACTTTTTATATTATCATTTAAAACAATTGCATTATTATCAATTTTTTGTTTCAATATCCATAAACGTTTTATAACTTCTCTTCTTACCCTTTCATCCGGATCCGAATACAAATTTAACAATATATTAAATGTTTCTTCCGTAGCAATTTCTATTAGCCCTTGCACAATATTTATCCTAATCATAGGATTCTTGTTTGTAGCTAAATTAACAATAGATTCTAACGCTTTAGAAGGATTTAGTTCGTATAAATTTTTTAACATTAAAGCAATTCTACTTCTTGATGCTTCAATATCAAACTCTGATTGTTCTTCTTTTGGATTTTCAGTAATATACCCTATAATTTCTTTATGTTTTTTTTGTAGAAAATTATCTATTCCATATGAAACCATTTTTGGTTTTGAGGTAAGATCAATTAACTGTTTCTGTAACAAATTTATCTGTTCCATTTTTTCTTTTATCTCATTTTTATAATCATCTAAATTTTTTTTATATAAATCTTCATTTTCTTTATATTTTTCAACTTTAGATAACAAATCTAAATTAGTTTGTTGTAATTTTATCTTTTCTTTTTCAAGCAACGAAATTTTTATCTCATAATTTTTTATTGTATTATTTAGTTTTTGATTGGTTAATTTTATAAAAAATATAATTGTGCTTAGTATTAAAAATATTAATAATTGTATAATTATAATCCAAACATAAATATTTTTATTATTCTTTACTGAAAAATTTTTTTCTTCTTTTTCTGGCACAACTTCTGGTTTTACTTTTTCTGAGATTGGATTAGCAACAACTTTTTTTTCTAAAGATTTAGTTTCTTTCTTAATATCATCTGAAACTTTTTCTTCAGGTTTTTGCTCTGAAACAAATTTTGATTTTAACATTTTAACCTCTTGTTGTTGTTTTGATAACAGATCTTGTAAAACAACTTTTAATTGATTAATTCTTTCATCAGTTTGAGTATATTTTTTTGACTTTTCTAGGTATTCAAAAGCTTTTGAATAATTTCGTATCATATATTCTTTATTTGCTGCTTCATATAAAACTTTTACTATAAAATTTTTATACTTTTGTTCTTGAGATATCAAATAAATTTTTTCCATATATTCAATAGTTTTTTCATAATCGTTCTGAACATATTTTTCTACTGCAACATTATAATATAACTCAATATCTTGCTTTTTAATATTATTATCTGCAAAAATTGTATTTGAAATTATAAAAAATAATAAAAATATTTTTTTCATTTATATATTCTTTGTTATTCAAGTTCTAATAAAGTTTCCACTTTTTTTAATAGTTCAGTTGCAATTTCGTTGTTCAAATCCAGTTTTAACACTTCAAAAAGTTCAGATTTTGCTTCTTTAAACTTTTTTAAATTAATACATTGTTGTGCTAAACATAATCTTAACAAAATTTTTGCATTAACATTTTGTTCATCAAGTTCAAGGATTTTGTTTAATTTGTTAATAGACTCTAAATATTTGTTTTTTTCATACAAAATTTTTGCTTCTATATATAAATTATTTATTGTATTAGAATCTAAATAAAAATTTACTGATTTTAACATTTCTTTTGCAACTTCATTATTAGAATCTAACTTTAAAATTTCTAACAAGATCTTTTTCGTCTCAAGATAATTTTTGTTTTCATAAAATTCTTTTGCCTGAATTAGTTTTAACAAAATTTTTTGTTGTAATAAACTTTCTTCTTTTCTTTTTTTTGCTTCAACATTCTGTTGTTCAAATATAGACAAAAAATCTTTCTTTGATTGTTCCATATAATCTCTTTGTAATTGTAGACGGGAAATATATTCTTCAGGATAAAAATTAAACTTATATGTTATACCAAATTTATGATTTAATCCCAATAAATTATAATTTATACCATAACCAAAGTTTATGTTATCTTTTATAAAATTTATTCCGAACCCTAATCCATAATATCCTGCTGAACCTGTAATTGATATCGGCAATTCAAAAAAACTAATTTTACCTCCTATCCCCCACCTAAAAGATAAATATTTAAAATCATAAATGTTAACAAAATCAATTCCTAAACCTAATTCTATCTTAGAAAACCAATTTTTTATAACTTCAAAATTTATACCAGAACGTATTAAAGAAACAGTATTCTCTGTACCAAAATTTATTGGAAAAATATTTAGCCAACTTATTCCATAAACATAATTATCTTTTAAAGCACCAACAAAACCTAAATCTAAGTTTGTACCATAAGCACTATACTCATCTAAATTTTGATAAACATTTTTTATTCCAAAACCTAAATTTATATCATATTTCTGCAAGTAATAACCAAAAGCAATTGTATTAAACAAAAAATTTTCTCTAAACTTGTATCCATAACTTTCACCAAAAATATTAACACGTTCTGCTTCTCCAGAAACGATCTTGCCTACCTGAAAACTTAAAGGAAATTTTAATTTATTTAGTTCTACCGGCATAGAATAATTCACAATTGAAAAATCACTTCCAAAACTCAATGGTGAATATAAAATACTTATTTGTTTATAATAAATATCATACCCTAAAGCTGGATTTATGTTTATACAATTAAAATTATTTTTTAATGAGTTGTTAACATTTCCTAACCCTATATCTTCAATTTGTGTTGGAAAAGAAAAAATATTTTCCCAAACATAACCACTCTCTGATTGATTAAAAATAAATCCTAAAATATTATCAGTTACTGTTAAAACCATCATACAAATCATAATCTTATATAATAAAAACTTCATTTTTTAAAAAATTTTATACTTTAAGCAATTCTTTAATTTTAGTTAACAAAGTTGATAATGAAACTGGTTTTTGAAAATATGCAGATACTGTAGTTTGGTCTTCAGTAAAAAAAAGATCTTTAACACCAATTTTTCCTGTTAAAACTATTATTGGAATATTTTTTGTCTTTTCATTTTCTTTTAATTTATTACTCAAAGTAACACCATCAATTCCAGGTAACATAATATCTAAAATCATCAAATCTGGCAAAATTTTATTAATTTTATCCAAAACAGTATTTCCGTCTAAAGATGATTCTACCAAAAACCCTTCTTGTTGTAATTTGTATGATATAACTTCTATCAAATCTTTGTCGTCATCAGCTATGAATATTTTTTTCATTTTATGTTCTCCTCCCAATTACATTAGTTTTGTTAACTTTATTTACTTTTTTACAATTCCAATATATCTTTGTTCAACTTTATCACCAAAAAACATTTTACATATATACATCCCATTAGCAACTTTCATACCTTTATCATTTTTTCCATCCCAAAAAATTTCGTTCAAACTTCCCTCCGGTACTCCTGAAGATATCCCTGAAATACCAGCAAAATAAAACATCTCTTTAACCATTCCACCTGAAAGAGTAAAAATTTGTATTTTGACATCTACATTTTCAGTCAACACATACTCAATTTTTATCTGTTCTAAATTTATGTTGCACGGATTAGGATATATTCTTATATTAGATACTGGTTGTTCAACTGTATTTCTTGCTAAAACTGTATAAATACCAAATTTGTTTGATTGTGTTGTGATATTAAAATCATTGGCCAAATTTAGTATAGGTCTTTGTTCTGATTTTTGAGAATATTCTGTAAATACCCACTCATTTCTTTTTTCATCTAACCGTGAAATTTTTAGTGTTTTAATAGGAACTATATTAGTATATTTCTTAGTATCAACACTAAATATTAATTTATATCTTAACTCTTGTTGTAACTCATTAAAATCTGCATCATAAAGAGTTATTTTATAAACTTCATAAGGTATAATTTTTATCAATCTATTTAATTTATCCTTACTATCTGCAACAGAAATTGATTTTAATTGTCTTTTATCATCACAAATTTTTTCTGCAAAAATAAAAACATTCTCAGTCAAACCATCTAACAATTCTACATATACCTGATAATCTGATGTAATAGTTTTATTTTTTTCGTATGTTGTAAATTTATAAATTTCAGATTGTGTTATTAAACCGAACTGATCCCTGGATTTTATATACCAATAATATGTTTTTCGTTCAGATATTGCAGGATAAAAAATTTCATACTCTGTTTTTGTAATAGAAGTTTTTGAAACAAAATATGGTTCACCGTTAGGTGCTGTTGATAAATAAAAATCATAAACTATTATATCACCTTCGTTTTCGTCAATTGATTTTTCCCATAAAAATTTTATTTTAAGAACAGAAATGAACGAATTATTTTTTGGAAAAACAAGTTCAGGTTTTGATGGAGCAACATTTTGATTTATTATAGAAAACTGTTCTGAAACAAGTTCGGAATAATATTCACCATCTGTTACCCAAAGTTTTAGTCTATAATTTGGTGAATTCATATATTTAGTAGTGTCAAGGATATAAAATGTTGTATCATAAAAAATTTCTTCTACTAAACTAAACACATTATTGTCTGTAGAAATATATAATTTGTATTTGTGAGTATCTTGAAAATTTGGGTCATACATCTCCCAATAGATTGTAACTTTTTTTGATAAAACATCATTCTGTTTTGGAAAAACCCAAGAAATTATTTGTGGCGGTAAATTGTCATTTTTAATTTCTATATTATTTATTATCTCATACCCTTCCAACCCTTTATTATCACGACAAATTATTTTTATATAATAAGTACTGTTTTTTACCAAAAACGAATTCCATAAATATGTAGTAGTAAAATTTGGCAAGTTTGACACAATGTTAGTATAAACTAAATCATCAGAAGAAATCATTAATGAAAAATTATGTGTATCTGTTTCATTATAATCTGAATATATCCAACTAAATGTTACATTACCAGACAATGTAGTGAAAGAAATTGGATATATCATACTTACCTTTGGAGTAAAGTTTGTCAAAGCAGAAACTGCTGAAGTTGAAATTTCAGACAAATTTCCTGCATCATCTTTTAGTTTTATGTTTAAATAATATGTAGTATCATTAAGTAATCCTCTTACAATAGTACTAAATTCAGAAGAAGGACTCTTGTTTGCAACACCTATTTCAACTAAAGTTGCATTGTTAAACTTTTCTTCTGTATCAATAATTGTTGTTGAAGAAAATCCTACCACAACAAACCCGTTAAATAAACCAAAATCACCGTCATCACCTGAAATTCGTAATGAAACAACAATTTCGCCATTGTTAGGTCCAGTTTTAGCAGAAAAACTATATGGTCTATTTGGTGCTGTAGTATCAATCTCTAACTCATAATAATTTGAAAATTCACCATAATCATAAAAATCTTTTGTAGCAACTCGCCAATAATATTTGCCAGTAGAAAGAGAAGGAACTTTTTTATAATTAGTGCTAACTTCCTGTTCATATACTAAAAAACTAAAATCTGTAGTTCGAGAAATTTGTAATTTATATACAAATTCAGTATCATTTATTTCTGGATCAGACCCGGCTGTCCATGACAATTCTACAGTTACAGTATTTGTTGAAGAAGTGTTCTGAGGATACATAAGTGCAGGTTTGTATGGTACAAAATTGTATATTAAATTTAAAGGGTTAAAATATGGGTTATTTGGAATTTTAGAAGTAGAAAGAAATCCTTTGATCATAATATATTTGTTATTATTGGTTGTACTTATAGCAGTATCAAACTGATAATAACTTGACTGCGAATCTGTAGGACCTAAAAAATTACTAAAAGGACCAAATGGACTTGTAGAATACGCAATTTGAAATTTGATATCTACACCAGAAAGTTGCTCTGGTGGAAAATAGTTTATTTTTTTATACCCAAAATTTGTCGGATTTATAATTGAAGGATAATAACTTTGTGTAATAAACTCTCCCGAATAAGAATATTTGTATATATATGTGTCTGAATATTCCAAACCATCATAACCACCATACATTATAACAGAATATGTTGTAGACACAATATCAAAATTTTTTCTTTTTGATGGAAGATTTAAATATGGTTGAAGATTCTTTGTAAATGAAGTTGTTGTTATATCATAAAAATATAAATCTTCTAAAAATTCAATAGGGCTATACCTTTTTTCTCCAAACAAAATTAAAATTTTATCTAAATTTTCAAAATATGTTATCCCAAAATTAGTTATTCCACCAAACGGCATAAAACCTACTAAACTAAAACTTGACTCTTCAATATTATATTTCCACACAGCAGAACTATAATTAATATTAGACCCATCAATTTTTCCACCAAATAAATACATACTTCTTTTATTTGGGACATAAACAATTTTATGTTCTGAAAGTTTATTAACTGTAGTTGTAGATCCTACACATACCCATGAACTACTTTTTACATCAAAATACCACAAATCGTTAAAATAATTTCCTTCACTACCTTGACCACCAAAAATGTATAATCTATCATAATCACTTGCATAACAAGAACCAAAATATGCTCTTTTATCCGGTGTAATTGAAGTTATAATTTTAGTAAAACTTGTCTGAACTAAAGAATAAAAATATGTGTCATTTAAATAACCATCTATATTATTGACCCCACCAAAAATTATAAATTTATCACCTCCAACATTAACCACACAATGCCCAGCACGAGCAGAAGGAAATGTTGAAGGAAAAACTTGTGTCCAGTTATTAGTTGCACAATCAAATTTCCATGAATCACTTTTATAATTTAAACCTTCTTTACCTGCAAAAAGAAAAATACTATTGGTTGTTGACGAGAATGACATACTGTAAGAAAATCTTTTAGACGGGAAAGATAATAAATTTAATTTTGTAAATTGATTGTTTAATTGTAAAACTTTTGTCGTCCCAGAACTTATTATTGAGACATTGTTTGTATATATAAACTGTGATTCGTTATTAAATGTAGCAGTAGAAGCTGAATATAATTTTATAGACAACAATAAAAAACAAATAATTATATTTTTTATTTGTTTAATACTTGTTTTTCCTTTAATATAATGTTAAAAAACTTTATTCTAATAATTTTCCCATTATAGCTGTTCGCAAATATTTTAAGTTAAATGGTTTAAAAATACAATCGTATGCACCAGCACGAAAAGATTCTACAACCTTTTCTGCATCACGATATGCAGTTATCATTATTGCTTCAAGTTTAGGATTAATTATTTTCATCTTCTTTAACAATGTTATACCATCCATTTCAGGCATAGCAATATCTATAATTGCGAGATCTACAGGATAGTTTTTTAAAATATCAATTGCTTGTGATGGTCTTGCACTGGTGTAAACTTTAAATCCTTCTCCAACTAAAAATGTTGATAAAACTATCACAATATCTGCATCATCATCTACTATTAAAATTTTACTTTTTTTAGTAATTTTTTCATTTGACATAAAAACTCCTAAAACATTTTTTTAAATCATAAAAATAATTCTACCGCCAACGGGATTTGAACCCGTGCCATAGCCTTGAGAGGGCTACGTCCTAAACCAGGCTAGACGATGGCGGCTTAAAGATAATATTTAATCACAAAAAATGTGTTGTCATAAAGATTGTTTTTATTATTTTTATTTTATAAAAATTTAGTTTAGAATTTCAATGATTAGATATTTATAAAATAAATTTATTTTTAATTATGTAATGGATATTTTATATTTTTAAATGAAACAAAAAATTGATTGGGGATTAAAATTTTTTAGGGATGTGTTTAAGTTAGAATCGTTACATTTTGGTTATTGGGAAAATATTCAGGAAATAACTTTAGACAATCTCAGATTAGCACAAAAAAATTATATTCTAAAATTGATCTCGCTAATTCCTAAAAATGTAAAAAAAGTTTTAGATGTTGGAGCAGGAACTGGTGAAGTTGCAAAAGAACTTTTAAAACAAAATTTTTATGTAGAATCTGTCTCACCTGACTCATATCAACAACAAATTTTTGTACAAAAATGTCCTTCTGTAAAGTTTCATCTTACAAAATTTGAAGATTTGTCTTTGCCAGAAAATCAAAAATTTGATTTAATCTTAATGGCTGAAAGTTGTCAATATCTAAACCTAAACCAAGCATTTAAAAATTGTCAGAAATTTTTAAATAAAAATGGATTTGTATTAATATGCGACTATTTCCGAAAAGAAAATGTACAATATTATAAAACAACACATATATGGAAAAATTTTGTTAATTCTATCTCTAAAAACGGGTTTAAAATTATCTTTGAAGAAGATATTACAAAATATACTTTACCCACTTTAACCTTAGGAAAAAATTATTATGTTCAATATGTATTACCTATTTTAGAAATTATTTACGGTTATCTGTCTGAAAAAATTCCTATACTTTTAAATTTTGTTAAATTATTATTTTTTAAAAAAATTAAAAAGTTACACATTTATCTTTACCAACATACTAAAGAAAAACTTGACACTGAAAAATTTTTACAAAATATACAATATAAAATTATAATTTTACAAAAATATAGTTTTTAAACACCAATGAAAACTATTCTCTTGCTGATAATGTCTAATATTTTTATGACAACAGCATGGTATGGACATCTAAAATATAAAAATTCGCCACTGTGGAAAGTTGTTATAATAAGTTGGTTAATCGCTTTTATTGAATATTGTTTTCAAGTCCCTGCAAACAGAATAGGACATACACAATTTTCTGCTGCACAATTAAAAACTATCCAAGAAATTATTACTTTAGTAATTTTCACTTTATTTTCAATTTTATATTTAAAAGAAGATTTTAAATGGAATTATATGATAGGTTTTTTACTAATAATTTTAGCTGCTATATTTATTTTTAAAAAATAATGAAAACTACTACTATAAAAAATAAAATTGTCTTAGTTTTTATTATTTCAGCATTAGTTACTATTATTGTTTCAGTTGGAATAACAAATCACCTTGTCTATCGTATTTATCTAAAAAGTATTTCAAGACAATTACAAGAACGGGAAAAAGATCTCTACATTTTAATAGAAAATACAATCTTGTCTAAAAAAGATTTTTCAAAAGAAATGTTTTTCTCTGAAAAAAAACATTTTATTAACAAAATTTTATACATTATTATTTATGACAAACAAAAAGACAAATATAATTTCTTTTCAATAGTTCCTAACATAAAAGAAGATTTTGTCTTAAACAAACTAATCAAAAAAAATTTTTTCTCTTACAACAAAATTTATATTTATAACTTAAAAAAAATTTTGAATAATAATCTTGCAACTGTATGGATAGGATATGATTTATCATATTTTATAGATTATTTTAAACAAATGACTTTTTATATGTTATCAACAATGACATTAGTATTTTTTATTTTATTGTTATGGATTTTTCTTGTGTCTGAAAAAATTTCTTATTCATTAAAAATTATTTCTAACTTTTTAAAAAAAATTACTACTACTACTACTACTACTACTGAACGCCTAAATTTAAACACTAATGATGAAACAAGTTTAATTGCAGATTACATTAATAAATTTCTTGACATTATTCAAAAAAACACCGTATCAATCAATAAATTAACGAATGAAATTCAATCCCATGAAAAAACAAAAGAAATACTCAGTTCTACAATCCAAACTCAACAAATAATTATAAAAATATTGTTAACTACTTATATAAATCAAGATTTAAAATTTATTTCTAAAAAATTCGTTGATGTTTTATCTGAACTTAAATTTATAAATAGTTCAAAATATTTTGATATAAACTTATTTTTAGTTTCAGAAACAGAACACGAAACTTTAGAACTTGTTTATAACAAAAATTCTACAAATTCTTCACCACATTGTACTAAAGTTAAGTTTGGCGAATGTTATTGTGGTAAAGCAGTAATAAAAAAAGATGTTATCTTTGACACACATGAAAGTGCTGAAAATTGTAAACACAAAACAGATTTGTATCATTATCACTATTGTATTCCATTGATATACGAAAAAAAAGCTTTAGGTGTTTTAGAAATTTCTTTTATTCCAGAAGATAATTTTGAATTTGAATTACAAAACTTAAAATTTATTACCCCAATAATGACAGAAATAATTCAACGACACATAGAATTAAAAGAAAAAAAAGAGTTAGAAACAAAAATTATCCAACAATCAAAACTTGCTTCCATTGGCCAACTTGCAGCTGGAATTGCTCATGAATTAAATAATCCATTGACTACAATTTTAGGTAATACTCAAATGCTTATTGAAGAAAATCCTTCTACTGAACTTAAAGATATTGAAGAATCAGCAAAACGAATGCAAAAAATTGTCTTAAACTTATTAGAATTTTCAAGACAAAAAGAGTTGTTATTTGAAAACATCAACATTAACACAATCATTGATACTGCATTAGAACTTGTAGGAAAAGTTCTGATAAAAAACAATGTTGAAATTAAAAAATATTATCTTGACAACCCAACAATCTCTGCCAGCAAAGTGCATCTGGAACAAGTTTTTGTAAACATATTTACTAATTCGTCAAAAGCTATGCTTAAAGGTGGTAAATTAATAATTAAAACTGAAAAAAATAATTCTAATATTGTTGTAACCATAAAAGACACTGGAATAGGTATTTCAAAAGAAAATCTATCTCGTGTAATGGAACCTTTTTTTACAACTGACATAAAATCTGGTACTGGATTAGGACTTTCTATATCAAATGAAATTATAAAAAAACATAATGGTGAACTCTCAATAATTAGTGATGGTATAAATAAAGGAACAGAAGTAAAAATTGTTTTGCCAATTATACAAAATTCAAAAAAAGTTTTATAGAAAAAATATATGGTTAAAATATTAGTAGTAGACGATGAAGAATCTATTTTAAGAATGTTATCACGAATGTTGTCTAAAGAAGGGTATGAAGTTGTCACTACTTCTTCGGGATTAAATTCTCTTGATATTATAAAAAAAACTGATATTGATATTGTTTTTGTTGACATAATGATGCCGGAAATTAATGGGCTTGAATTGTTAAAACAAATTAAACAAATTAACAAAAATATTTCTGTAATAATGATGACCGCTTATGCTACTATTGAAACTACAGTAGAAGCAATAAAATATGGTGCAGAAAATTATTTGTTAAAACCATTTGATAAAACACTTTTATTAAGTGCTATTAGAAACGTTTTATTGTCCACAAAATCAAAAAATTATTTACAACAACAAGAAGCAATTTTAGAAATTATACCTATACTAAATGGATATGTATTAGGCCAAATTAATGAAATAACATTTTTAAACAATATTTTAGAAATTTCTTTAAAACTTAACAAATCACAAAAAGGTGCAATATTTTGGTTCGATAAAGATCAAAATACAATTGTTCCACTTGCAAAAAAAGGGTTAAATGTGGACTTTGGAAAAAAATTTATTTTAGATAATATTTCTTTGGAAAGATTAGAACATCTTAAAAATCCACAAATAATTGCATCTGAACAAAAAACTAATTTTTGTAAAAATTTTATTGAACAAAATGAAAATGAATCTTTGTTAGTAATTCCTATTATTTTAAAAGATAAAATTTATGGTATAATATATATTATAATTCCTAAAGTTAAAGATGAAAAGTTGTTAGATACAGATTCCGTATTATTATCATTTTTTGCTAACATTTTAACTTTTACCTTGTCTAATTATGCATCAACAAAAAAACTTGTTGAATATAACAAACTTAAATCAGAATTTGTCAGCAGAGTATCTCATGATTTAAGAACACCAATAATGTCCATTAGTGGTGCAATAGAATTGTTATCAGATTTAGAAACAGATGAAAACAAAAAACAATTAGTTCAAGTTATACAACGAAATATTACCAGAATGAACGATTTAGTACAAAATTTGCTTGATTTTTCACGGATTGAAGTTGGCGAATTTAAACTTAAAAAAGGAACAGTTAATTTTGGAAAACTAGTAATTGACACTATAGAAGATTTTAGATACTTAGCATCAACAAAAAAAATTATCTTTGAAACAAATATTCAAGAAAATATTAATGCATATTTTGATCCAGAACGTATAAAACAAGTTATATCAAACCTAATCTCTAACGCAATAAAGTTTACTCCAGAAAATGGTAAAATAACAATTTTGTGTAGTTACGATGAAAAAAATCTTCCTGAAGCAAAAGATTCTCTTGGAACTATAAAATTTACTATTTCTGATACAGGTATTGGTATTCCACAAGAATATCAGACAAAGATTTTTGAAAAATTTTTCAAAGCTTCTTCTGAAATAGATAATCCCACAGGATTTGGTATAGGACTTTCCGTTGTAAAATCTTTAGTTGAGGCACATAACGGAATAATAGAACTAAAATCTCAACCAAACAAAGGAACAACTTTTATATTATATTTACCAATATATAAAAGTTAACTTATGAAAAAAAACAAACATAAAATCTTAATTGTTGATGATGAAGAAGAGATTACTCAACTTCTAAAAAATTATTTACTACAATACAATTATTCTGTCCTTACTGCAAAAAATGCTTTTGAAACAATAGAAATTCTTAATACAATCTCATTTGACATAATTTTGCTTGATCTTGCTCTGCCAAAAATGGATGGAAATGAAATTTTACAAAAAATAAAAGATATTAATCCTAATACAAAAATTATACTAATTACTGCCTATAGAGATCCACAACGTATTGTTCAAGCATTCAGAAATGGCGTTTGTGATTGTATATTTAAACCATTTAATTTGGAAGTTTTAAAAAAAGTTATAGAAAATAAATTAAAAAAGTAATATATTATTTAATAAAAAAAATTCAAATTTTAGTTGTTGGCAATTTTGTTAGAACAATTATCTTTGTAACGTTTTAAGTGGACAGTAAAATTGTTGAAATTATTTTTTATTTTTATACTCTAAAACTTTCATTAAAATTTCATTTACATTTTCTACTGGAACAAGTTTAATTTTTTTCTTAACATATTGTGGAACTTCTTCTAAATCCTTTTCATTTTTTTTAGGAAAAAATACAACTTCAATTTCATCTCTATACGCAGCAATCAGTTTTTCTTTTAATCCGCCAATAGGTAAAACACGACCTTGTAAAGTTAATTCTCCAGTCATTGCAACACCACTTTTTACTTTTTTACCAGTAACAATAGAAGCCAAAGCTGTTGTTAATGCCACACCAGCCGAAGGACCATCTTTAGGTATTGCCCCTTCGGGAATATGAATATGAAAATCACTTTCTTTAAAAATTTCATTGTTTATTTTCAATTTTTTTGCAATTGATTTAACATAAGATAATGCCGTTTGTGCAGATTCTTTCATCACTTCCCCAAGTTTTCCTGTAAGAATAAGTTTTCCACTACCTTTATACATAGCAACTTCTATTGTTAAAGTTTCGCCACCATATTCTGTCCATGCAAGTCCTGTTACTACACCAACATTGTTTGGCGAAACTTTTTCTTTAACAAATTTTGGTATACCTAAATATTTGTGTAAATTATCTTTTGTTATAGTTAATTTTACAGAATTTTTTTTACCATTTTCTTCTTTTAAAACAATTTCTTTCATTGCTTTTCTGGCAATGTTTGCAAGTTCTCGTTTTAAGTTTCTAACTCCTGCTTCTTTTGTATAAACATCAATAACTTCTTTAACAGCTTCATCTGAAATTTCAATTTCTGTTTCTTTCAAACCATGATTTTTAATCTGTTCTGGAATCAAATATTTTTTTGCAATTTGCAACTTTTCTTCCCAAGTATAACCGGAAAATTGTATTATTTCTAACCTATCTAACAATGTAGGCGAAATTGAATATGTAGTATTAGCAGTACAAATAAACATTACATCTGACAAATCAAACTCAACATCTAAATAATGGTCAGAAAAACGATAATTTTGTTCCGGATCTAAAACTTCTAACAATGCAGCAGACGGATCGCCTCTCCAATCAGAACCCATTTTATCAATTTCATCTAATAAAAATACCGGATTTTTTGATTTTGCTTTGCGAATAGATTGTATTATCCGACCTGGTAGTGAACCGATATAAGTTCTTCTGTGTCCACGAATTTCAGATTCGTCTCTTACTCCACCTAAAGATACTGAAACAAAATTTCTATTCAAAGCGCGAGCAATAGATTTTGCAATTGAAGTTTTACCTACTCCAGGAGGTCCTACAAAACATAATATAGGACCTTTAATTTTTTTTACCCTTTTTAATACAGCTAAATATTCTAAAATTCTATCTTTTACTTTTTCTAATCCATAATGGTCTTCATCCAACAACTGTTTAGATTTGTGAATATCAATACTATCCTGTGTCTTTACACTCCAAGGTAAAGTAATTAACCAGTCCAAATATGTTCTAACTACTGTAGCTTCAGGAGAAAAAGGCATCATTTTTTCTAACCGCTGCAATTCTTTTAACGCAACTTCTTCAACTTCTTTTGGCATTTTTGATTCTTTAATTTTGGATTGTAAAGATTCTATCTCTTTTGCAAAATCATCTTTTTGCCGAAGTTCTTTCTGGATAGCTTTCATCTGTTCAGTAAGATAATATTCTTTTTGTGTTTTTTCAATCTGCGATTTTACTCTTGTGTGCAACTTTTCTTCTAGCTTCGAAATTTCTTTTTCTGCAACAATAAGTTTTATTAACTTTTCTAACCGTTGTTTTATATCTATAGTTTCAAGTAAATCTTGTTTATCCTGTATTTTTGAAGGAAGGTAGGAAGCAATTGTATCTGCTAATTTATCAATTTCTAAAATACTATGTATCGTTATGGATAATTCAGAAGGTAATTTTCTATAAAGTCTGATATATTCCTCAAAACCTGTCCTAAGTTCACGTTGTAACGCTTCTATTTCTACAGAATTTGGTTCTACAGATGGTGTTTCTATTTTAACATATTCTACCTCAATAAAATCATTTGTTTGCGAAATTCTATAATCTAAAATCTCAACTCTTGAAATTCCTTCAACTAATATTTTTAACGATCCATCCGTAACTTTTAATGACTGTAATATTTTTACTAGAGTACCAGTTTTATAAACATCTTCTTTTGTAGGAGATTCAATAGAAGATTTTTTTTGACAACTTACCACAATATACTTTTCATTATTATTTAATGCCATCTCAGCTGCACGAATAGATTCCGGCCTGCCCAAATTAAGTGGCACCACTGAAAATGGGAATATTACTGTATCTCTTAACGGTATAAACGGTAGTACCTTTTGTTCTTTAAAATTGTTCACACATTTGTTCTCCAATTTTTAGCATTTTGTTAATTAGATGTAACATACTAAATTAAAGTTTCTTATTATTTTTATTTTAAACTTTTCCTACTTGTTATTATATCATCAATAATTCCGTACGCTTTTGCTTCTTCTGCAGACATATAATAATTTCTTTCAGTATCTGCTTTAATTTTTTCTATTGGTTGTCCAGTATGTTTTGCAAGAATTTCTATCAATTTTTGTTTTGTATGCAACAATTCTTTGCTTTCTATATCAATATCAGTTACAGACCCTGATAAACCTTCCCCATAAATTAGCGGTTGATGAATCATTATTCGTGAGTGCGGTAATGCAAACCGCTTACCTTTTGTTCCACTGGCTAACAATAACGCACCAAAACTCATCGCCATACCAACACAAACTGTTGTTATCTGACAGCGAATATATTGTATTGTATCATAAACAGCTAATCCAGCAGTAACCATTCCTCCAGGCGAGTTTATGTATAAAACAATTTCTTTTTCTTGATCTTCTCCTTCTAAATATAACAATTGAGCAATTACCATATCCGCAATGTCAGTATTGATAGCGCCACCATAACCTCCTATGAAAATTATCCTATCTTTTAGCAACCTTGAAAAAATATCATACCCTACTGCAGCACCTTGATTCCACCGTTCTATTATTGTTGGAACTATACTTGGCATACAAAATCCCTCCTTATTTATTTTGATGTAATATCAACTTCTTTAATTTTTGCGTTTGTTTTAATAAGATCTAAAATTTTATTTTCTAACAACTCTGACACAATATGTTCTTTATTGTTTAGAAAATATTCTTCAATTTCTTTTTCTTTTCCGTGATACAATGTTTTGTACCTATTTTTTTCTTCTTCAATTTCTTGTTCTGAAACTTGAATTTTTTCTTCTTGAATAATTTTTTTTAGAATATATTTTAACCTAATCTCTTTTTCTGCTTTTTGTTCTATTTTTTTTTGCTCTTCTTCGGCTAACTTAAATTCCGATTCTTTACCTCCACGTGCAAGATAATTTTTTTTTACAGAATCAATAATGTTTTTCTCATAATTCTTAGTTTCCACTGATGAAACTTCAAAATGATGTTCTTTGATTAACTCTTCATAAATTTGTTCTCTAAGTTTGTTTTCTGATTCCAAATCATATTCTGCTTGAATATTATGTTTTATTATAGATTTTAGGTCATCTAAATTTTTATATCCTAAATCTTTTGCAAAATCATCATCTAAATTAGGAAGTTGTTTTTCTTTTATTTCAACTAATTTCAAATCAAGCTCTACTTCTTTAGAAATTAACTCTGGTTTTGGAAAATTTGACGGTAAAACAACTTTTATTTTTTTCTGTTCATTTTTTGTCATACCGACTAAACCTTCTTTTAATCCTTTTGGTAACCTGTTAGAAGAAAGTTCTATTAAAATATTCTTACCTTCTAAATCTTTAATCTCTTTATTTTCAAGATATGTCTTATATTCTACTACACAAAATATCATACTGTCCTCTTTTATATCTTCTATTGACAATTTTTCTTTTGTAGAAACTACCAACCTTGCATTGCGTTCTAACAACTCTTTAATTGCATTATCTAAATCTTTTTGAGAAACTTTTTTTATCTCTTTCTTAAGTTTTAGTCCTTTATAATTTTTTAGTTTAAACTCTGGTTCTAACTCTAACTCAAGTTCATAAACACAATTATTTTCCGGCACAAAATCTACTTTTTTTATCTCCAAGGTATTTTCTACAAAATTAATATTTTTTTCTTCTAAAACTTTAAACAAAGTTTCATTCAAAGTTCTGTTAACGATCTCTTTTTTTGCACTTTCAGAATACCGTTTTTTTATAATTTCAATTGGGACAGTTCCTTTTCTAAATCCTTCAACTTTAGCTTCTTTTTGAAACTCTTTATAAACTTCATCAGAAAACTTTTTTACCAGAGATTTATCTATGGTAAACTTTATCCTTGACCTACAAGGTGATATTTTTATAATTTCAGTGCTAACATTTTCCATAATATTCTCCTGTTTTTAAATATTTTTTGGGCGCGAGAGGAGTTGAACCTCCACGGAAAAAATCCTTGGGATCCTAAGTCCCATGCGTCTGCCAGTTCCGCCACGCGCCCGAATTTGTGATTATTACTTATTTATAAAACTTTATGCTACAAAATCAACTTCAATTTTATAAAACAATATTTTTAATATCACATATTTGTCAAATAAAATATGTTGTATTATTAAAAAAAAATTAGTATACAATTTTTTGCTATGGAAAAATTTGTAATCTCTACTTTAAAAATTTTTGGTTGGATTTTACTCGGAAGTATCACAAAATTTGTATTTTATAAGTTTAATTTAACCACCCTGTCAAATTTTTTATCAAAAAAGTTCGGTTCCTTATTAGTTTTTGGCATTGTACCATTTTTTACTTTTATGTTAATATGGAAATCTGGATTAGATTTACACTATTCCTGGATTGTGCTAATCGGTTTTTTATTAATATTAACCTGCGGATTTTTTTTAAGCAAAAAACTTTCCCTATGGACAGGAATTGAATTTTCTGAAATATTTTTTCCAATAACTTTTATGAACACGCTTTACTTAGGTTTGCCAATAACAGAATTTTTTGTATCAAAAAATGCAGTATATTTTACAATACTTTATTCAATAATTGTTACCATAATACAATTTACACTCGGACTTGCGTTATTATCACCAAAATATATTTCAGGATTACTAACATCTCCTATTATATATGGTTCCATAATTGGATTAATATTAAACAAAACTAACACTCCTGTAATACAAATTTTTGAACAATTATATTATATTATATCAACAATCTTATCTCCAATGACTTTATTTTTTATGGGATATTCTATGCCATGGAGTAAATTTTTTCAAAATGTACGCTTTCATATAGCAACAACATTAGTTACAAGAATTTTTATTGGTTTGTTAATTAGTATTTCATACTGTTTTATTTTAAAATTATTTTTTTTCCCAAATATAAATCCTGAATTTGTAAAAACTTTTGTATTAATCTCTGTATTGCCCTCCGCCATTATTAATTACATAATTTTAGAAAAGTTTAATATAAAAACAAACTTTGCTTCAGGACAAATTTTATGGGGCACAGTTTTGATTATTTTCTTATTGCCTTATATTAGCGAATTGTTAGACTTGTTTATACTCATCTTATTTTAGAAGAGGAAATTTCTTTTTCTATATCAACACCAATAACTTTAGTTTTTTCTGAAGTCATAACACAATGTCCTTCAAACACTGCTCCTTCTCCAATTGAAAGCACCGCTGTATGTATATCTCCCAACAACTGCCCACCAGGTTTTAATTCTATATTTTCTTTTGTTGTAACATTGCCATTAATCTTACCACCAACAATAACTGCATTTGCATTTATGTCTCCTTGAACATATCCTTTTACCCCAACAATAACCTGATGCCCTTCAAGAATACTTCCTTCCAACCTGCCATCAATCCTAACGGACCCTTTTGATTTTATAGTTCCTTGAAAAATTGTATTTTCTCCGATTAATGTTTCTATTTCTTTAGCTGTATCATTTTTCTTAATATTTCCAAACATCTTTTTATCCTTATTTATCCTCGGAAAAATTTTTCTGGATCTACATATCGTATAGGATTCTGGATATTTCCATCCTTCCACACTTCATAATGTAAATGTGGACCTGTAGAAGTACCCGTCTCACCCATAAGACCTATTACATTACCTCTACTAACTTTTTGTCCTTGTCTAACTTTAATGGCAGAAAGATGACCATAAACTGTTTTAAAACCATACTTATGCTCTACCACAATCACTTGACCATAACTATTTTGCCAACCTGCAAATTTTACAACACCATCTGCTGTAACAACTATTGGTGTTCCGGGAGAATTCGCTATGTCCAACCCACTATGAAAATCAGGAACTTTGTAGATAGGATGTATTCTATTGCCAAAAGGAGATGTTAAACGACCATAACAAGGCCATATCATAGGAGTGTTCCTGTATAAATCTTTCTGGTAATTAATATTGTTTACTATTTCATTATAACTGTTAATTTGTTCTTCTAACTGTTTTTTTAGTAAATTCAAATGATTAGAATATTCTATGATACTAACTGTCTCAGGATTGTTAGTGATCTTTTGTAGAAACTGCGATTCTTGTAAAGATGGTCCTCCTTGATTATAATTATCTTCAGATTTTATTATTATATCCTTTTTTGTTTTCATATCAAGCAACTTTCTTAATTGTTCATCATTTTGTTGTACCTGAGATAACAACTCCCAACTTTTTGATAGTTGCTGGTTAACATATTCATATTTTGATCTTAAAATTATAGATTTAATTTTTGCACTCCAATAATCTATGTGTCTGCTGGAAAGATATACAGAAAGTCCTGTGATAAAAGTCCATAATCCTAATATAAAAAGTAAGAATATCAACGAAAAATTAAATTTTATTGGTCCTTTTGGAGTATGAGAAATACAAAGAAATGTAATTTTTTGTGAACAAGTTTTTTTAATTGAACTCCATAGATTACTCCTTACCACAAATACTCTCCTCCTTAATTATTCACAATACTTATATCATAAATATTATACACAAATTTTCTATTAGTTGTCAAGGTGTTAAAAAAAGTTTGTGTTATTTTGGTAAAAGTTTATACTTGGACTCTATTTTTTAATGCATAGCTTAAAGTCATACCATCAGCATATTCTATCTCAAAACCATATGGTAATCCTTTCGCTATTCTGGAAAACTTTATTTTATCAAACCCTTTCTCTTTTAAAGTGTTTTTGATATAATCAGCTGTAATTTCACCTTCTGTATCTAAATCTGTTGCTAAAATTATTTCTTCAACATCTTCATTCTTCAATCTATTGATTAATCTGTCTAAATTTAAATCTTTTGGGAACTTACCCTTGAGAGGTTCTATTGCTGTGCCTAAAATATAATATAAACCTTTATAAGAACCAGTATCTTCTATAGCATACATTTCTTGATAATGCTCTACTATACAAATAATTTTTTTATCCCTATTTTTATCCGAACAAATTATACAAGGATCCGTATCAGAAAAATTGTTGCACAAAAAACATTTTGTAACTTTTTCTTTTACACTGGCTAACTCTTTTGCAAGGTTAACTAGCAAACTTTCGTTCTCTAAAATATAATAAGCAAGCCTCTCTGCAGTCTTTGGTCCTATCCCTGGAAGTTGTTTTAATAGATTAACAATTTCTGAAACAATTTTTTTCTGCATATAAGAACAACTTAGATCTGTGATTTAAAATAACTTATTGTGTTACAAAGTCCATCATAAAAACTTGTTTTAGGCGACCAAGAAAAAACTTTTTTTGCTAAAGATATGTCTAAATAACTTTTAAACAATTCACCCTTTCTTGCTGGTTTATAAATTGCTTCTTTTGTATATCCAACAATTTTCTTCATATTAGAAAACAAATGGTTAACACTGATAAGTTTTCCAGTGCCAATATTTAATACTATTTTACTAAAATTTTTTGTAGTGCATAAAACATTTGCTCTAACAACATCTTTTACAAAAACAAAATCGCGCATCTGTTGCCCATTACCAAAAATGTATACATCTTCATTTTTTAACATTCTTTTAGCAAAAATAGCCACTACACCTGCTTCACCAAACGGATCTTGTCTCGGGCCAAAAACGTTTGCGTATCTTAAAATTGCTACTTTTAATTCATAAATAGTATTGTAGTAGCCTAAATAATATTCCACTGCCAATTTTGCACACCCATAAGGCGATTCTGGTTGAAATTTTGAAGTTTCTTTTGGTGGTTTTTTTGTTTTACATTCACCATAAATTGTCCCACCAGAAGATGCAAAAATAAATTTTTTTATTTTATATTTTACAGATAATTCTAAAAGGTTCAATGTACCAATAATATTTACTGAAGCATCAAATTTTGGATCTTCAACTGATTTTCTAACATCAAGTTGTGCTGCATGATGATTTATTATCTCGAACTTTTCTTTATAAAAAATTTTTTCTAATGCAACATTGTTGCAAATATCAACTTTATAAAATTTTGCTTTCTTATTAATATTGTGCTTTTTACCAGTTAATAAGTTGTCAATTACAACTACTTTATGTCCCATTTCAATGTATTCATCAACAATATGAGACCCAATAAATCCTGCACCGCCTGTAACTAAAATTTTCATTATCCTATCTCAAAAAAGGAACTATTGTTGAAATCCAACTATAAATTTTTTCAAACCCTAATCCAAAAACCAATGATACAACTGACATTAATTTTAACAAAATGTTCAATGCCGGTCCTGAAGTATCTTTAAACGGATCACCGATTGTGTCTCCCACAACTGCTGCTTTGTGTGCTTCGGAACCCTTACCACCAAGATTACCTTCCTCAATATATTTTTTTGCATTATCCCATGCACCACCAGCATTAGCTAAAAATATTGCTAAAGGAACTCCTGATATTAACGAACCTATTAAAAATCCTGATAATGAATTTTTACCAAAAAATATTCCTACAAAAGCAGGAACTATTACTGCAGAAACGCCCGGAAGAATCATTTGTTGTAAAGCAGCTTTCGTTGTTATATCAACACATCGCGCAGAATCCGGTTGTGCAGTCCCTTCCATAAGACCTGAGATTTCTTTAAATTGTCGTCTAACTTCTTCCACTATACTATATGCTGCATTACCAACTGCTTGCAACGTTTTTGAAACTAAAAAAAATGGCATTACACTTCCTATCAACATCCCAGCAACAACTTTCGCATCTAAAGCATTTAATACTTTAAAAAAATTTATCCCACTTGAAATCCCTATGTTTACTGTTTCAGCATAAGCAGTAAACAACGCTAGTGCAGTTAATGCGGCTGATCCTATCGCAAACCCTTTACCCACTGCTGCTGTAGTATTTCCAACAGCATCTAACCGTTCAGCACGTTTTCGTACTTCTGAACCTAAATGTGCCATCTCTGCAATTCCTGCCGCATTGTCCGCTATGGGACCATAAGCGTCTATTGCAACAGTAGTACCAGTTAAAGCTAACATTCCTATTGCTGACAATGCTATACCATAAATTCCTTGTAGTTGGTACGAAATTATCGTAGCTAAAGATATTGCTATTAAAGGAATTATAGTAGAAATCATTGCATATGCTGTCCCTTCAATAACTAAAGTTGCTGGACCTGTAACTGCTTTTTGTGCAATTTTTTCTACTACTTTTCCAGAGGTATAATACTGTGCAGTAAACCCTACCACCATTCCAGCAGTTAAACCTGACAATATTGCCCAAAAAGCATTCATGTCTTTATACCAAAAATTTATTATCCCAAAAGAAAGTAATATAAATGCTATCACAGATGCTAACATACTTTTATTCAAACTTACTTGTGGATCTACATCTGATTTCGTTTTTACAAAAAATACTCCTATAATTGAACTAATAATTCCTGCAGCAGAAAGTATCAAACACAAAAATGCAGATTTTGTACTTGCTAAATTACTCATTGCAATAACCATACCTGATACTATTGCTCCAACATAAGATTCATACAAATCTGCTCCCATACCTGCAACATCTCCAACGTTGTCTCCTACATTATCTGCAATAACTGCAGGATTTCTTGGATCATCTTCGGGAATGTTTTTTTCAACCTTTCCTACAAGATCTGCTCCTACATCTGCTGCTTTTGTATAAATTCCTCCTCCAACACGTGCAAAAAGTGCTATAGAACTTGCTCCCATAGAAAATCCTACAATTAACTTCGTTGCTTCAAATATATTTGTAAACAATTCTTTACCTTGAACATTCCCATGCCAGATGTAGATAATATAAACTAACCCTAACCCTACCATACCTAAACTTGCAACTGACAAACCCATAACTGCACCACCAGGAAACGCTATCCCTAACGCTTCGTTAAATGATACTTCACATTTTTTTGCTGTTCTGGAAGATGATAATGTAGAAATGTTCATGCCAATTATCCCTGCCAACATAGAACACCCTGCTCCTATTATAAAAGCTACTGCAGTCTTTTTAGCAATCAAGAAAAACATTATTATAAAAATTATAAACAAAAAGTATGAAATCGTCTTATATTGCCTGGACAAAAATGCTATTGCACCTTTTCGCACTAAACCAGATATACGTTGCATCTCTTCATTGCCAGCATCTGCATTTAAAACTTTTTTTGACAAATACCAAACAAAAGTTAATCCTGCAAGACCACATACTACCGACCACACTACTGTAGTTATTTCTGTTAATATCATTTCCATAATACTTATCCCCCATTAATCTTTTTGTTTTATTTCTTCAATTTTAAGTCTATAATAATTTTGCTTACAAATCAATAATTCAACACATCTTAGTTTATTGTAAAGTTTACCACTAAAATTATCTAACCAAGTAGTTTAACACTATAAAAAAACTTCCTACAAACCAACAATAATACGCAAAATATTTTAACTTACTATTCTGCACAATATTAACTAAAAACTTTAACGATAATATACCACAAACAAATGCAAATGTTAGACCCCAAATGTATACAGGCGCAAAAGTTGCTCTACTTGCCATATCAAAAATTAACTCTTTTACTTCTAACATTGTAGCAGCAAGAATTGCTGGGATTGACATTATAAAAATAAATTTTACTGATTGTTCTTTTTTTATACCTAAAAACATTGTTGCTGCAAGAGTCGCTCCTGAACGTGAAATACCAGGTAACACTGCTATTGATTGAAAAATCCCAATTATTAAACTTTTCAGCCAACCTATGTTTAAAATTTCTATTTTTATATCTTTAGATTTCATATATTTTTTCTCAGAAAAAAATAATAAAAATCCTGTTATCACTAAATTTCCTGCTGCAAAAAATGAATTTGAAAAAATAGATTCAAAATATTTTTTTATTATTAATCCTATTATACCTGTAGGAATTGTTGCTATTAAAATATAAAATAAAATTTTTTTAGATTTTAAATACGTAATTATATCTTTGTAAAACACAAAAATTACTGCCAGTAAAGTAGAAAAATGTAATAAAATATCAAAAAACAATACGTTTTCTTTCAATTTAAAAATTGTCTGTAAAAAAACTAAATGTGCAGAACTTGATATAGGCAAAAATTCTGTAATTCCTTGCACAATACCTAGTATTAGTGAATTTATAATATTCATTAACTTAAAAATACATTATTCTATTTACTATTGGTATACCGAATATGTTTTATATGCAATTTCTGCAATAACATTTTTTGCTAAAGTAATATTAATTTGTTCTGTAAGAACTACCACAATAAAATCTCCCTTACTGGTAAAAACTATCCCTGCATCATGACAACTATCACGCATAAGACCAGTCTTATGTGCAACAACAATTTCTTTTGGTAAATATTTAGGAATTCTATCAGAGATTTTTTGTTTCATTAGAATTTCCAGCATTTCTTCAGATGCAGTTTGTGAAATTAGTTTCCTATTATATATTCTTTCTAACATTATACCTATATCTTTTGCAGAAGTATAGTTTTCTATACCTTTATCCCTTAACTTTAAGTCCATTATATATCGTTGCATATTTGTGTTTTTTAAATTTAACTCTGAAACAAATATCTGGTTCAATTTATCTAATCCTATGTATTCTGTAATAATATTTGTAGCAATATTGTCTGATTCGGTAATCATTAATTCTATTAAATTACTTATCTGAAATTTCGTTTTGCACGGAAAAAATTTTAATTTTCCAGAACCTGCACATCTATGCCTTTTTTCGTAAACTAAACTTTTTTCTAACAAATCTTTTTCTTCATTTTGTAAATGATAAACCGCTGCCATTATAGGAATTTTTATTATGCTGGCAGCAGGTATCTTATGTTCTTCGTTTATAGCAACTGTCTGGCCAGTTTTTAAATCTTTAATGTAAACAGAAATATTTCCTGAATAATCTTTAACATAATATTCTATAGATTCTTTTAACTGTTGAAACTGACTCTTTTTAATATCTTCTTCTACATTAAAACTTTTTGCCGATGTTAAAAAATATCTCCCACCTAACACTAAAACAAAACATGCAGATAAAATTAAAAAACTTTTTTTTATTTTTTTCATACTAAATATTTGTTTTCTGAAGAATTTTTTATTTTTAACTCTTGTTCAATACAATATGATAGTTGTAACATTTGTTTTTCTTTAAAATGTGGCGCTAAAATTTGTAGTCCTATCGGCAACTGGTCATTATCAAAACCACATGGAATTGATATCCCGGGTAAACCAGCTAAATTACACGGTATTGTAAAAATGTCTGACAAATACATCTGTAACGGATTATCAATTTTTGACCCAAGATCAAATGCTGTTGTTGGAGTTGTCGGAGTTATCAAAAAATCTACTTTCTTAAACACATCCAAAAAATCTTTTGTTATAAGATTTCTAACTTTCTGTGCCTTACCATAGTAAGCATCATAATATCCTTTAGATAATGCATAAGTTCCTATCATAATTCTTCGTTTAACTTCATCACCAAAACCTTCTCTACGAGTATATCTATACATATCAATCAATGCCGAATACTCATTGTTATCTTTTTCGTCTATCTTTAATTTTTTAAGTTTTTCACTATCTGTTTTATATCCATATTTAACCCCGTCATACCTCGCAAGATTAGATGATGCTTCTGCTGGAGCTATTAAATAATATGTTGCAACAGCGTATTCTGTATGCGGCAAAGAAACTTCTTCCACTTTAACACCTAATTTATCTAAAATTTTTACTGCAAATAAAACTTTTTGTTTAACTTCATCTTGTATACCTGAAATAAAATACTCTTTTGGTAAACCTACTTTTATACTTTTTAAAAATTGTTCATCCAAAGTATCAATTGATGATGAATATTTTTCTTTTTTAACATCTATAGAAGTAGAATCTTTTTCATCATAACCACATATAATGTCCATAGCCATAGATGTATCATAAACATTTCGTGCAAAAACACCTACCTGATCTAAAGAAGATGCAAATGCTACCAGACCATATCTTGAAACTCTCCCATAAGTAGGTTTTATTCCCACCACACCACATAACGCTGCGGGTTGTCTTATTGAACCACCAGTGTCAGAACCAAGTGCAAAAATTGTTTCTCCGGACGCTACCGCAACTGCAGAACCGCCTGAAGAACCACCGGGAATCTTTGTTAAATTATGTGGATTTTTCACTTTACCAAAATACGATGTCTCAGTTGATGAACCCATTGCAAACTCGTCCATATTGGTCTTACCTAAAAATAATACTTTAGATTGTTTTAACAATTTTATAACTGTAGCATCGTAAGGTGAAATGTAGTTTTCTAACATTTTTGAACCGCAGGATGTTCTGGTCCCTTGAATACAAATGTTATCTTTTATTGCAAAAGGAATATACTTCAATAATGAAATTTCTTCCTCAACAGTTTCGTTAATTAAACTAATAATTTTTTCCTTGTCAAAAACTGTTATAAAAGCATTTAAATCTTTGTCTACATCTGCAATCCTATCCAAAAAAGAAGTTATAATTTCTTCCTTTGTTAATTCTTTCTTTCTTATTAACAACATTAACTCTTTTGCAGATAAAGAATATAATTTCATAGTAGGTTTTTTATTAAAAAAGATTTTGAAATTCAACTTTTATTGAATAGTTTTTCTATCTTACATCTAAATTAACTAATATAGGCCGTTCAGGTAATCCATGGGGTGGTGATTCGTTTAAATATTGGTCATAAATTAATTCTACTGAAGAAAAACCAGAAAGTGATATTGGTTTATTTCGTGAACCATATAAGACAAATTTTTTCCCCGAAGCACCAACTGCATTAATGTTACTACTTGACCTGTCAAAAAATGCTCCACAAGCAATCAAATCTTTTGTAGTAGAAGTTGTCTTTCCTTGAAATGTTATTCCATTACTTGCTATCCCTGCAAACGAATTTCCATAGTAACTATAAGTAGTTGTTCCACCTGTAAGCGGATTGTAATAAAGCAGATTTGCTTCCGTATTATATAAACCTACAATAATTTTTCCTTTAGTTGAGGATGTGTTTGTTGTAACTACTGTAACTCTACCTTTAACTGTGCCATAAACTGTTAAATTAACATTTTCCCCTAAAATTATCATTCCAGATTCTACTATTGGAACTGTAATTGTTGTTCCTACTATAAGAAATGCAGATGAAGATGGATATGCTTCAAATTTTAAAGTTCTATCAGTAGTAATCTTATAATTTGAATTTGCAATATAAAAAGTTTCTTTTATTGTAGGATAAACCATTCCCGATGGATAAAAGTTGTACGTGTTACCATAAACTGTCACATTACCTTTGGAACTTCCACCATAATATAAATTACCATAAATTTTACATCCAGTTCCACCAGAAATTCGTCCTCCTACAATAACCGGTCCACCCATAAAATTAACATTAGAACCTGTGATACTTAAATCTCCTGTAATCCACCATTTGCCATAATATGTTACATTACTTGCAGAGATTGTAAATGAACCGTTTATATATGTCCCATAATCCGTCATATCAGAAATAAATTTTATTAACGCAGAAACTTTTCTGTCTACCAAAATATTGTTTTTATCTTTTGCATATGCACCAACTGATTCAATATAAACTGTATGTTGCTGTGCATTAGGAACAACAGTAACTGAAGAAAATCCTTGATCATAAAAATATTCTGGTCGTGAAAGAACAGATAGATCATAATGTCCTTCATAATAATTTTGCGAAAATTGGCGCATGTAATCCACAATGACATCATTTGCAATTCCAGTCGCAATCTTAATTTGTTTTTCTTTGTTAACTAACTGTAACTGATTGTCTAAAAATGATAATAACCATATAGTAGCAGGGATTAAAATTAACATCATAAAAATTGTTGTAACAAGTGCAACACCAGAATTTTTTTTAACACAAACTTTTTTAAACATTCTCATCTTCTCCATTTTAGTGGCAACATAGGTGGCATAAGCTCGGTTTCTAATTTTGCATCAACCAGACCATCTTTGTTTCTATCCAATTCCAATTTTAATCCGATTGTAGTAATGTATCTCAATTCCTGCCCAGTATCAATAGTCCCGGACCTGTTCCCATGTCCTGTCGGTGGTAATGTCCAATCAATTTCACGTAATGAAATTTTGCCGTCGTTCTCACCATAATCTTTTGTCCCTGCAACACCATCATTACCTAAATCTATGAATTTTCCTAAATCTTCTCTTTTTGACCCTGAATATGTAAATTCAAATTTTGTGACCTCACCTAAAACTTTATTGCTATAAAGTCCTTCATTTATATAAAGTTCACGGTAAACTTTTTTATCTAACGGATCCCAATATATTTTTATAATAACATCAATCTTATCATCGTTGTCATCATCGTCATCTTCTAAATTATATCCTACCTTCCACTGTTGATCTTGTGGTAAAAAAAATCTTTCTTGTGCATCATTGTCTATGTCAGAATCATATTTGTTAATTATACCATCTCCATCATAATCTGCATTGGGATCGTATAACGGACTTCTTGTTATGTCTGAAATAAACTTTATAGATGTTGTAGATATTTCTAATAATTCATTAATTTGATATATGTCAGTTTCAATCTCAAATTTTGTTAAAATGTCTCGCAAATCAGATAATGCTAACATTTGTAATTCAGTTTTTTTTGCACCACGAACTGCAGTTTGAAAAAATGTCGTTATAGACAATCCTATTATACTAACCAATACAACATACATCATAACTTCAACCAAAGTAACTCCTGCTGTTTTGGAATCTATTCTTTGTCCAATTGTAAAATTCATATTATAAACTAATAACTAACTTTAAACCACCAACTGTCTGTAGACATTTTTTTGTCTTCGGGAATATTTGCCCAATGACTCGCTTTTACTTCTACTGTATGCATACTTCCGTTCATCAAATGTGTTGTAACTGGCCATGCGAGTTGGTTAGTTTCCGGACTATAGTATTGACCGACATTTGTGCTTGAAACTACTACTTGACCATTAAATTTTAGTTCTATACTAAACGGATCTATTCCACTTTGATTATCAAAAATCATACATTTAATAGTAGGAAGCGAATCACTTGTAGTTCCTATAGGATGTTTGTTAGAAATAGTAGGTGCTGAATGGTCTACTTCTACCGGAATAATAATAAAACTCCAGGTTGATTTTACTTTATAATAAGCGTTATCTCCTCCTTCTACTAATATGTTATGCCAAACACCAGTGGAAAGTTTCACAGGAAGATTTGTATTATTGTCTTTCCAAAAAATTTTTTCATTAGTGCTGTCATAAGTAAATGATACAGAATTTCCATTGTGTTTCATCTCTAAAACTTCACTACATATACCACTCGCTATTCCTGTAGTTAAAACTGTATCAAAAATTTTAGCACCAATATATGGCATTAAATCATATGTTATCCCCTGAGGTACAGGATCTATAATTTTTGGAGGATTTAAATCATAAATTACTTCTCTTGAAGCATATGGTGAGTAAAAAGAATCTTTTATTGCCTGAGCTAAAATTGTGTTTTTCCCTTCAGTTAAATTTGTTGTCATTGGAATACTTGGCCAGTCAAACTCGCCTAACATATTTGCTGTTATATAATCTAACTCTGTTATTGGCGTTTTTAAAAAAAATTTTACTAAAGCATTTGCTACAGTCTCACCTTTTAAGCGTAAGGGGTTACTTGTATCTGCTCTATAAGCAATAACTTCGGCTGGATATGGTTTACTAATTACAAGACCAAACGAATCTTGTCTTTCTTGGGTAGATAAATTATATAAGTAAGTATTATTTGCTGGTTGCGATATGAATAATTTTAGTTCTGCTCCACTGGCACGACTCTCTATCCCACTAAACATTTCATATGAAATTAACTCTGTTTTAGTATAAACTAACTTTCCTTTTTTATATAATTTTAGAGTTACTTCTTTTAAATTAGTATCCGGTAATTCAGAACAAGTTTTTAATAAACTAGTTGAATAATATGTATCATAATAATCACTATCTGCATTAGCTTTATAATATTTTATTTGCGGATCATAGTCATCAATACCATCATTATTTACATCAATAAAATATCTTAAATCTCCAATATATCCATCTCCTGAAACATCTGAAATATCTCTTAGTTTAAATTTTATATCAACTGTCCATCTATCAATTGAATAATTTGTTGTTAAAGTTGTTATTTCTCTAAGAATTGATAAATATGGATATGTTGAAGTTTGTAACGTCACCGGACCAAAAGTTTTACCTTCTAAACCATAAATTGGTTTAGAAGAATCAAAATCAAATAAATAGTAATATTCTATAGTTTTCAATTTTGAAAATATTTCATCTCCAATCCTAAACGAAGTTGTTTTTTCGCGAATCATTACACTATTAGTTGATATGTATTTATATATCATATTAAAAGAAATCATAAGAATTGATATTACCACTAAAGAAATAATTACTTCAGTTAACCCAAATCCTGGTTCTTTTTTCATTGTTTTTATATTAAAAAACTTCTGTGTTTTTTATTAAACCAGATTAAGCATTAAACCTAAAATTAAATAACTTATCCTTAATCTATTTATTATTATACACACATTTTAACTTTTTGTCAACCTATTTAGTTTAACCATTAATTACTAAATTAGATAAAGAATCTAACCACGACGAAAAAATTGTACGTTTTAATAAAAACCTGAGTAAAAAAAATGGCAAAATATTACCCCCCCATGAATGCAAAAAAACATTATTTTTATACAATTTTATATGATAGTAATTGCATTATTTTTTTTTTTTTAGTATATAACGAATTGTGATAGGAAAAATTGTTTCTATAAATATAAGTAAAAATACTGGTACAAAAAAAGTACCAATAAAAACTGCTATTTTAAAAAAAAACTGCGGAATTGTTGGTGATGTTCATTATAAAACAAAACGTCCTTTGAGTTTGTTATCTTGGGATGATGTTGAAAAATGGCAAAAAAAACTTAAAACTAAAATTGTTCTTAAATATGGTATTTTTGCTGAAAATATTTCGTTAAAAAATATTTCGTTAAAAAAAGTTACCATAGGAAACATTCTTACTATTAACAATAAAATAAAACTAAAAATTATTGCTATTGGTAAAAGATGTCATTCTAAATGTGAAATTAAAAAAATTGCCGGAAGTTGTATTATGCCAAAATTTGGAATTTTTGCAAAAGTTTTATCCGGAGGAAAAATTTGTGTTGGAGATATTGTTAAATTAAATTTTAAATATAATTAGAGAAAAAATAATGAAAAAACAAAATGTAAAAAAACAAGTTTTAGAAAAACAAATTTCTGAAAAACGAGTTTTAAAAAAACTTAAATTAGGTCTACCAAAAGGTAGTTTACAAGAAAATACTTTTGAACTGTTCAAAAAAGCTGGTTTTCGGATTTATACCGAAAACAGACAATATAAACCCTATTGTGATGATGAAGAATTGGAAATAACACTTGTTCGTGCACAAGAAATGCCAAAATATGTTGAAAATGGAACTTTTGATTGCGGAATTACCGGTTATGACTGGATATTAGAAAACAACGCAAAAGTTAAACAGGTTTGTGAACTTCTTTATTCAAAATCAGGTTTTCGTCCTGTAAAATGGGTAGTTGCAGTCCATGAAAACTCTAAAATTAACTCTATATCACAACTGAAAGGAAAACGTATCGCAACAGAACTCGTAAATTATGTAAAAAAATTTTTTAAGTCAAAAAAGATTAATGTTGAGGTAGAATTTTCCTGGGGAGCAACAGAAGTTAAAGTTCCTGATTTAGTTGATGCAATTGTTGAACTAACTGAAACAGGCAGATCTCTACGAGCAAATAAGTTAAAAATTATTGATGAAATTCTAGTCTCTACTACCAGATTTATCGCTAATACAAAATCTTATCAAGATGTTTGGAAAAAAGAAAAAATTGAAAACATATCTTTACTTCTACAAGGAGCATTAAATGCAGAGGGTATGGTAGGGCTTAAAATGAACATATTAAAAAATAACTTAACAAAAATTGAACAACTATTACCTGCATTAAAAAAACCTACTATATCAACTTTGTCAGATAAAAAATGGGTTGCATTAGAAGTTATTTTAGAAGAAAAAAAGGTTAAACAAATTATTCCAAAATTAAAAAAGTTTGGTGCTGAAGGTATCATAGAATACCCTTTAAACAAGGTAGTATATTAATTAAATAACCTGAGTAAACTTTAATGAACACAATTAATTCAAAAACCACAATACGTGTAAGATTTGCACCATCGCCAACAGGATATTTACATATTGGGGGGTTAAGAACTGCTTTGTTTAACTACTTATTTGCCCGACATAATAATGGATCTTTTATCTTGCGTATAGAAGATACTGACAGAACAAGATATGTTGAAGGTGCGGTTGAAAATTTAATCTCAATATTAAACTGGGTTGGGATAGAATATGATGAAGGACCTTTTATGGATAATTCAGGAAAAATTTTTCAAAAAGGTTCTTTTGCACCTTATATACAATCACAAAGGTTAGAAATTTATCAAAAATATACTG
Source organism: uncultured Endomicrobiia bacterium (assembly GCA_937936785.1). Classification (GTDB taxonomy): domain Bacteria; phylum Elusimicrobiota; class Endomicrobiia; order DTEH01; family DTEH01; genus CALDDQ01. The sequence goes on along the minus strand of CALDDQ010000004.1, from coordinate 6,256 downwards.
ATGAACTTTTAGAGAAAGGTTATGCATATAGATGTTTTTGTTCTGCAGAACGGTTAGACTTTGTCCGCAAACAACAAATGTTAAACAAACAACCTCCTAAATATGACCGATTTTGTAGAAATATTTCTAAAAAAGAATCAGACATCTTAGCAAAAGAAAAACCTTTCACAGTAAGGATGAAAATCCCAGATGAAGATATAAAGTTTGAAGATATTGTCCGTGGAAAAGTTGTGTTTCAGGGGACACTTATTGATGACCAAATTTTGTTAAAAACTGACAAGTTTCCAACATATCATCTTGCAAATGTTGTTGATGACCATCTTATGGAAATAACACATGTTATTCGCGGTGAAGAATGGCTGTCTTCTACACCAAAACATGTTTTGTTATATCAATATTTTGGCTGGGAAATACCTACGTTTGCACATCTACCACTACTACTAAATCCAGACAAAAGTAAACTCAGCAAACGTAGTGGTGATGTTGCTGTTGAAGATTATAAACGAGAAGGATACTTGCCTGAGGCAATATTAAATTATGTTTCACTACTAGGTTGGTCTACTGAAAATAGTCAACAATTTTTTACTAAAGAAGAACTGATTGAAAAATTTACTTTAAATCGTTGTTCACAATCGCCTGCTGTGTTTGATAAACAAAAACTTTTATGGATGAACGGAGAATATATAAGAAAATCCGAATTAGAAAAATTGTTTTTTTATGCAAAACCATTTTTAGAATGTGCAAAAATTAGTTTACAAAATAAAGATTACATAAAACAACTCATAGCCATAGAACAAGAAAAAATTAAGCTGCTTAAAGAAATTCCTGAACTTATAGAATATTTTTTCTATCCAGATGATAATATAAAATATAATGAACAAGCAATAAAAAAATTTCTTTCTACAGAAAAACAAAAACAAATTTTAGTTCAATTATTTGAAATATTAAAAAACGAACAAAATTTTGATAAACTAAATTTGGAAAATATAATAAGAAACTTTTGTGAAAAAAATGATTTAAAAACTTCTGAAGTTTTTCATCCATTAAGAGTTGCTGTCTCGGGCAGAACTCAAGGACCAGGATTGTTTGATTTGTTGGTGCTTTTAGGTAAAGATAAAGTGTTAAATAGAATTAAAATCTCATTAAAAAAATTTTTAAAGGAGTAATTTATGCCACAAACAAATGAAAATTTTGTAATATTAGTTTCTTACCTGGCATCAAACTGTTGGATACATTTAGGAAAAATTCCTAATCCAATAACAAATAAAACAGAAATGAACCTTGAAGAAGCAAAACTTGGTATTGAAATGTTACGAATGTTGAAAGAAAAAACTCAAAATAATCTTTCTGATGAAGAAGACAGATTAATAATTTCTACAATATCAGATTTAGAATTAAACTATGCCGAGGAAGTAAAAAATAAAAAATGATTTTATATTGCCGGGTAGTGTAATGGTAACACCGATGGCTCTGGACCATCTGTTCCTGGTTCGAGTCCAGGCCCGGCAGGTTTTTTTTGTCATCTATAAAAAATGATAAAAACAATAGATTTTATATATAAATTTCGTTTCAATAAAGGTTTAGAAAAAATTTTTAAACTTACAATTGATGAAGAAACATTATATTTAATCCAGGAAGAAAAAGATACTTATCCACAATGGACTTTGTTAAATAACCAAAAATGTCCTCACTGTTATTTAAACGAAAAAGTAGTACAATATTGTCCAATTGCAAAAAATTTAGTTGAACCGATAGATTTTTTTAAAAATTCTCTCTCTTATGAAGAATTAGATATTTATGTGGAAACAAAAACAAGAAATTATCACAAAAAAACTTCTCTTCAGAAGGGGCTAAGTTCATTAATTGGTATCTATATGACAACAAGTGGTTGTCCTATAATGGAAAAAATAAAACCTATGGTTAGATTTCATCTACCTTTTGCTACTTTGGAAGAAACTAAGTTTCGTATGATGTCAATGTATTTGTTAGCACAATATTTGTTATATATTAAAAATAAACAACCTGACTGGAATATGAACAATCTTGTAAAAATTTATGCTGATATAAAAAAAGTTAATGAATATTTTTGTAAACGTTTAGCATCCATTGTACAACATGATGCTAATACTAACGCGATAATTATTTTAAACTGTTTTGCAGAGTCTGTACTTTTTTCTATTGATAAATATATTTGGGAAGAACTTGAACGTTTTTTTAAACCATATCTGGAAGAAAAATAAATTTTTAAATCTATTACTATATTATTTCTTATAGAAGAATTTTTTTTAAGCTTGATATCAAAGATAACGCAGCAAGATAACTTGTCTTTGGATTGTTTAATGAAGGAATGTTTTCTGTTCTAGTATAAACTTTTCCTGCTGAAGATATGATTTCTATCTCATGAATATTCTTGTTTAAATTTTTTTTTGCATAAATTTCTACTTCCACTTTTTTTGGTTTACCGGAAATTACTGCCAAAGTTGCTGCTACGTTAATGTTTTGTGGAAAAAATTTTATTGCATCAAAGACATTCCCCGTAAAAATATTTAATGTTTTTTCTTTTAACATCTTATTATACAATTTTTTGTTTGTTTTAAAATATGTCGCAGATAATAATGAATTTGTTGGTTTTGTAGTTTTTAACTTTATTCTTTTGATTTCAACATTTTTAACTGCTTCTAACGCATCTGTCCCAGCTATCGCTCCAGATGGTACGTGAATTTTATAATTTTTGTTTATCAAGTATTGATACATATTAAATTTTTTTACCAATCCACCAACGGAAAGAATTAAAAATTCTTTTTTGGGGAATGATTTTATCCTGGACAATATTTTCTCTGCTGCAATGATGCTTGCAGATTCTATAATTATGTCAGATTTTTCTATCAATTCATCAATTGAGTTACAAAAAATAAATTTATATTTAGTGAAAATTTCTGGAATTAAATGCATCTTTTCTACATCAATATCGTATAAAAAAATTTTTTCTATACCATAAAGATTAGATTTTAAAATTTCTGACGCAACATTACCACAACCTACTATACCTACATTTTTCATATTTTATATTTAGAATAAAGTTTAGAAAGTTGAAGTTGTATAGAATCTATTTTTTCTTGAAATTCTTTATCAAGACCTTTTTTTGATACGTCTATAATTTCGTTTAACTGATTTTTAATGTTTTCCACAACAATCTTTTCTTCTCGTATGTTTTTATTTAAACTATTTACCATATTTTGAAACTCTTCTGCTAATGAATGTAATTCATCTCCTTTTCTTAACTTTAACTGTAAAGTTAAGTCTCCTTCTGAAATCATTTTCATCATCTTTTCTATTACAAAAAGTGGACCGGTGAGTTTGTGTAAAAACAAAATTCCTTCAATAATAACTATCAAAGTTATTATACTCAATACTGATACCATCGATTTAAAAATTAAATCTTTTATCATAGCAATATCTGACAAAGTAAGATTTTCTAATTTTGTAGAAGATGCTATCGTAAGATTTACATAAAAAAATACTGCTATGCCTGTCAATGCTATCAAAATTATTGTTATAATTAAATATTTTATCTGTATTTCTGGTTTTATAATAAAAGTTCTACGTTGTAATAATTTTTCAAGTTCTTTTTTCATACTGATTTACCTCAAAACACTATTTGTTAAAAAAATACTGGATTCTAATGATGAACAAATTATTTCTTTTTTAAAAATTCGCTCGGGTCAATTTTTATGCTAGGACCCATGGTAGAAGTTATAAAAATACTTTTGAGATATTCACCCTTTGCTTGAGAAGGTTTTAATTTAATTATTGTTTCCATTAAAACATTAATATTTTCAACTAATTTTTCTGTGTCAAAAGAAATTTTTCCAACTGCACAATGAATTATACCATAATCATCATTTCTAAATTCTATACGACCTTTTTTTACTTCTTCAACAACTTTTTTTAAATCATTAGTTACAGTCCCAGCTTTAGGATTTGGCATCAAACCTTTCGGTCCTAAAACTTTTCCTAACTTTGCTAAATCTTTCATCATATCCGGTGTTGCAATTAAAATATCGAAATCTAACCACCCTTTTGAAATTTTTTCTATTAAATCTTCTGAACCAACAAAATCTGCTCCACTGGATTCCGCTTCTTTGACTTTTTCACCTTTAGCTAATACACAAACTTTTTTTGTTTTTCCAGTACCATATGGTAATACACACGAACTTCTAACTATTTGTGTAGATTGTTTCGGGTCTATACCTAAATGGACATGTAATTCTATAGATTCATCAAACTTAGTTTTTTTAACTTCTTTTAATATTTCAATAGCATCTTTAACTTTATATAATCTATTCTTTTCAACTTTTTTTTCTGCTTCAAGCATCCTTTTGCTCATATACCTATCCTCCAAGTCAATGTAAACAAAAAACACAATTTTATTTTTCTACAACTTCTACTCCCATACTACGCGCTGTGCCTTCAACAATTTTTATTGCAGAATCTAACGTTGATGTATTCAAGTCCGCCATTTTCATTTTTGCAATTTCAGTAACTTGCGATTTTGTAATTTTAGCAATTGTTTCACTCCCAGCTTTCCCGGAAGCTTTTGCTATACCAGCAACTTTTTTTATCAATGCGGAAACTGGTGGTGTCTTTAGCACAAACGTAAAACTTCTATCTTCATAAATAGTCATTACTAAAGGTATTATCATCCCTTGTTCCATATTTTTTGTTTTTGCATTAAAATCGTTACAAAATTGTATAATGTTAACACCATGTTGACCTAACGCAGGTCCTACCGGAGGGGCAGGATTTGCTGCACCAGCGGGAATTTGTAATTTTAACTGTACTTTAACTTTTTTTGCCATTATTTTTTGTCCTCACGTTTAAAATTAAAATTTTAGTTAACTATTACTATAAAAATATTATAATTAAATTTTTTCCACCTGGCCAAAATCAAGTTCGACAGGTGTTGGACGACCAAAAACTGTTATTACCATTTTTATTTTAGCCTTTTCATCGTTAATTTCTTCTATCATACCTGAAAAATGTTTAAACGGTCCCTCAATAATTCTTACGGTATCTCCCAAATTAAATTTTTTAACAACCTTTGGTTGTGCTACTTTCAATTTTTCTAACAAAGATTTTATTGAAGAAACTTCTTTGGCAGACATACGTTCTGGATTACGCCCACCTAAAAAACCTTTAATACCAGCAGTGCTTCTAACAAACCAATATGTTGATGGTTCCATTACCATTTTAATGTACATATACCCTTTATATGGAGCTTTTTTTACTACTAACTTTTTACCTTTACGAATTTGTATTTCTTCTTCTTCAGGAACCAAAACTTCTAAAATTTTTTGTTCCATACCAACAGTATTTTTTATTTTTTCTTCCAAACTATTTTTTATTATAACTTCTTTACCCACTTGACAATAAACAATATACCACCCACATGCTGATGTCTCATCATCTACCTGTTCTGTAGTAGGACCAATTTCTTTCTGAACAGAATTGTTGTTTTCTATCATACTCTTCCTCCAAGCAAAAACCCTACCAATCTTGATAATAGAAAATCTACTATCCCAACATATACTGCAACTATACTTATTAAAATTATCACCACAATAGTTGAAGCAACTACTTCTTTTCTACTTAACCATGTAACTTTTCTTAGTTCCACATATGATTCTTTAACAAAAGTTATTATAAGACTTAAAAAATTTTTTGTCCCGGACATATTTTCTCCTAAAATTTATTCTCACTTTTTTCCTGCCAAAACGGGAGCGGCAGGAGTTGAACCTACAGTTCCGGTTTTGGAGACCGGTGGTTTGCCATTAACCGACGCTCCCACCTTATACTTAATTTGTTAAAATACGATTACTATGTTAAATTAAATTATACTTTTCCTGATTTATGAACTGTACGCTTCTTACATTTTGGACAAAATTTTTTTATCTCTAACTTATTTTCTTTTTTCTTACCAGATGCAAAATAATAATTTTTACTTTTGCACGTTGTACACTGCAACATGTTAATTACTCTTTCTGCCATAAAATTTTCCTTAGTTTTATAAATTTAATTTTTTACTTATTCAATAACTTCAGTTACAACACCAGCACCTACAGTATGCCCACCTTCTCTTATTGCAAACCTAAACTGTTTTTCTAACGCTATCGGTGTTATTAACTCTATCTCCATAGTAACATTGTCCCCAGGCATAACCATTTCTACTCCCTGAGGCAATTTTGCTGTCCCTGTA
>CALDDQ010000003.1 GCA_937936785.1 uncultured Endomicrobiia bacterium | reverse complement strand
GATAATCTTTTAAAAGAAGTTAATGAAATCTATAAAAACGGTATAGTTGCAATTTTACTTTTTGGTGTGCCACAAAAAAAGGATGAAGTAGGCAGTGAAGCATACTCTGAAAACGGGATTGTACAAAAAGCAATAAGGGCTATAAAAAAAGAATTACCAGAAATTATTGTTATTACTGATGTATGTTTATGTAGTTATACTACTCATGGCCATTGCGGAATTCTTAACAAAAATAAAGAAATTGATAATGATAAAACACTTGAAGTTTTGTCAAAAATTGCTCTTTCACATGCACAAGCAGGTGCTGATATTGTAGCACCGTCATCAATGATGGATGAACAAGTTAAGGCAATAAGAGATATACTTGATGAAAATGGTTTCAAAGATGTTGCAATAATGAGTTATTCAGCAAAGTATGCATCAAACTTTTATGGTCCGTTTAGGGAAGCAGCAGATTCATCACCAAAGTTTGGAGATAGAAAAAGTTATCAGATGAACTATTGTAATATAAAAGAAGCATTAAGAGAAGTTGAACAGGATATAAACGAAGGTGCAGATATTGTAATGGTAAAACCTGCATTAGCATATCTTGATGTAATTAGAGCAGTGAAAGAAAATTTTAACATACCAGTTGCTGCTTATAATGTTAGTGGAGAATATTCTATGGTAAAGGCAGTAGCAGAAAAAGGTTGTCTTGATGAAAAAAATCTTGTATTAGAAATTTTAACTTCAATAAAAAGATCAGGTGCGGATATAATTATTACATATTGGGCAAAACAAGTTGTAAAATGGATAGAAATTTAAATTATCAGTTATTTTATCAGGCAAAAAATTATATTTCTGGTGGAGTAAATTCTCCTGTAAGAGCATTTAAAGCAGTTGGTGGAATACCAATATTTGTAAAAAGGGGGAAAGGTTCAAAGATTTATGATGTTGAAGGGAAAAGTTATATTGATTACTGTATGTCATGGGGAGCACTTATTTTAGGTCATAGCAATCCTGTTTTAATAAGGGAGATTAAAAAAATTATAGAAAATGGGACAAGTTTTGGTATACCAACAGAAATTGAAGTAGAATTTGCAAAAGAAATTTGTAATGCAATACCTTCAATAGAAATGGTTCGTCTTGTAAACTCTGGTACTGAAGCGACAATGACTGCTATACGGTTAGCAAGAGGTTATACAGGTAGAAATAAAGTCATAAAATTTTCTGGATGTTATCATGGCCATGTTGATTATTTACTTGTTCAAGCAGGGTCAGGTGCTACAACTTTGGGTATACCAACAAGTTCAGGAGTTCCTAAAGATTTTGTTAAAAATACTTTTGTTGTTCCGTATAACAATTTGGATGCTGTAGAAAAAGTAGTAAAAAAATATTATAAAGATATTGCTTGTATAATAGTTGAACCTGTTGCAGCGAATATGGGAGTTGTTCTTCCAAAAAATGGTTTTCTTGAAGGATTACGAGAAATATGTGACTATTACAAAATTGTTTTAATTTTTGACGAAGTAATAACAGGATTTCGGTTAACATATGGAGGAGCACAAACATTGTTTAAAATAAAACCTGACCTTACATGTCTTGGTAAAATTATAGGTGGTGGGTTTCCTATAGGAGCAGTCGGTGGAAAAAAAGAAATTATGGAACATCTTGCTCCGGTTGGTTCTGTTTACCAAGCAGGGACGTTATCAGGCAACCCTCCAGCAGTAACCGCAGGTATTACAACATTGAAAATTTTGAAAAACAAACAAATATATAAATCACTTGAACAGAATACAAAGTTTTTGTATGAAACAATAAAACAAAATATTAAAAAATTTAAACATCAGGTAGTGTTAAATTATATCGGGTCAATGTTTACTATATTTTTTACTGAAAAAGAAGTTTATGATTACGAAACTGTATTATCTGCAGATACTAAATTGTACGCAAAATTTTTCCACAAGTTGTTAGAAAATGGAATTTATTTTCCCCCATCACAGTTTGAAGCGTGTTTTTTGTCTTTTGCTCATGCTGATAAAGATATAGAATATACGACAAAAATCTGTAAGGAGGCTTTAATAGATGTTTAAGTTGCCAAAAAAAGTTTTAAATGATATACCAAAGTATGACGAATATCTTAAAAAATTTCTTAGTGGCGAGTTAAAAGATACATTTTTCCGTGGAGTTCGTGTTCCTTGGGGGTTCTATTCACAACGAGGCGGAAAAATTTTAATGTCTAGGTTAAGAATACCTGCGGGAATTTTAACACCACAACAGTTAAAAGCAATTGGTGAAGCTGCAGAAAAGTTTGCTAATGGAAAACTTCATATCACAACAAGACAGGATATACAAATACATAATGTACCATTTGAGAATTCTATAAAAATAATAGAGTATCTTAAAGATTATAATATCTTCCCCCGTGGTGGCGGAGGAAATACTGTAAGGAATATCACAGGATGTTATCTTTCAGGAATCTGTCCTTATGAAAAGATTGAAGTATATAGAATTGTTTGTGGCCTTACTGAATATTTGTTATCATTAGATGAATCTTTGAATCTCCCGAGAAAGTTTAAAATTGCGTTCTCAGGATGTCAAAAAGATTGTTGTTTTGCAGGTGTGAACGATGTAGGGTTTGTTGGTATTGACGGTTACTTTAAAGTTTTATGTGGTGGAGGTATGGGTGCGAAAAGTGCTGTTGGTAAAGTTATTGAAGAAAAAGTTGAAATAGAAGAAGTAGGTTATGTGGTGAAATCAATTATGAATGTTTTTAACAAATATGGAGATAGAAAAAACAGACACCATAATCGTCTAAGATTTCTTATCCAAGATATTTCGTGGGAAAAGTTTGTAGAACTTTATAAAGAAGAATTAAAAAAGTTGAAAGATACAGAATATATTAGTTTAAGATTAGAAAATGGACTGTCTTCACTACCTCAACTACAGTATGGTAATTTGATAGGTTGTTCAGAAGATAATGTTTATAATTTGTTTTTGAAATACAACACAACAGAACAAAAACAAAAAGGATACTACTTTGCACAAATAAGAGTTCCGTTAGGTGAAGTTAATGTTCAGCAACTTATAAGTTTATCAGAAATTGGCTCTGAAATTCCCTATTTAATTTTTAGAACTACACAAAGACAAAATATTGTTGTTTCAAACATACCTTATAATAAAATGTTTTATGTTTATGAAAAAATAAAATCAATATTTAATGATTTTCTTTACCCTGAAACAGTTTTAGATGTTGTTTCTTGTAAAGCAGCAACAACTTGTAATTTAGGTATATGCAATGCCATAGATATGGCAAAAGAAATAATAAAAGAATTGAGTACAAAAATAAATTTAGATACGATTGATAAACTTAAAAATATAAGGATAAACATAAATGGCTGCCCTAACGCTTGTGGTCAACATCCAATAGGGACAATTTCTTTTTCAGGATTAGCAAGAAAAGTTTATGATAGGACAGTTCCTTTTTACAAGATACATTTTGGTGGAGAGATAAATGCTGAAAATACAAAACTTGCACAAGAAGTAGGTATTGTTCCTGCACGTGTTGTGCCAAAATTGGTTTCAGAGTTGATAATAGATTTTAATGATAAACTTGAAGTATCAACTGTAAGTGAGCTTATAAAGAAATATTCTTTTGTACCACAATATGATGAAGATAAAAGTTTTTATTTTGACTGGGGGAAAGACACTGAGTTTTCTTTAGATGGGCTTTCACAAGGTGAATGTGGTGCAGGTGTGATTGATATGATAGAATCAGATTTAGAATCAGCAAAACAATCACTACTTAAGGCAAAAGATAAAAACTTTGAAATACAAGAAATTAAAAATGCTTTAGTTTATTCAGCAAGAGCACTACTTGTTGTAAAAGGAGTTGACACTAAAGATGAAAAAGAAGCAGTTACTTTTTTTGTTGAAAAGTTTATTATGACCGGTATTTGTGATACAAGGTTTGAAAATATAGTTGAATTTTATGAAAATTTAGTTTCAGGCAAAATTCAAAAAGAAGATGCATACAAATTTGCCTCAGATTTTTATAATGAAATAAAAAACATTTATTCCTCAATGGATAGCAACTTTAATTTTCCAATAAGAGATGAAAGATCACAAAAACAGACAATATCTGCTACTGCTCAACCTTCAACGGTAGTTTACGATTTACGAGGTACACCGTGCCCAATAAATTATGTAAAAGCAAAACTTAAACTTGAAGAGTTGCAAGTTGGAGATATATTAGAAATTTATTTAGACGATGGTGCTCCTATACAAAATGTACCTAAAAGTTTACAAAATGATGGTCAGGAAATATTAGAGATTAAACAAGAACAAAATTTTTTTAAAGTTTTAGTAAAGAAAAAAGTATAAAAAATGTGCAAATTTAATAATAAAAAAACAAAATGATGAAGAAATTCATTATAATAATTTTATTCTCAATAATTTTTATTAAACCAATTTTTAGTAAGGAATTTTTTTGTAGATTTGGTTTATCACTGAATTATCCAGGAGTTGGAGTTAAATTTGTATTGAAAAAAAATTTGTTGGAGTTGAAATATCAAATAAGCAACGATGAAAGTTATCAATCAAATCTTTTTGGAACAAGATATTATAGATATTTTTCAAGAACTACTATTTATTATTATGCAGGATTGGAAGCGTCTTATTTTAATACAAAGACAAACTCCGGGAATCTGGAAAGTACCGGATATATACTGGGAAGTTTTGGTGGTATAGAAAAGTTTTTATATAAAAATATTTCTATAAATTTAGATATTGGACCTTATTTTGCCCAAGCAACAATTAATAATTTCTCTGCTACAGAGTTTGATTTTGTCCTTAATATAGCAGTCAATTTATATTTTTGGGAAAAGAAATGAAAGAATTGATATTAATATTTTTACTTGGTAGTTCTCTTTCAGCATTTCAGTTTGGCACAGTTAATCTTGGCAAAGAAACTGGTAAAAAGGCAATTAAACAATGGCAAGAAAAAACTACGCAGACCGAAGATGAATTATATCGTCCGCGGGATAGCCGTTTATTATGGATATCTGAGCCGGTTGAAGGCTGGGCTTACTGGGGTTCAATTGCAATTTCCGGAGATACGATTTATATGGGAACAAGTGGGATTGATGGTTCTCCTTCCGGAGCAGAATATACTAATACCATATGCGCAATAAATAAATCTGATGGTAAAATAAAATGGAAATTTAACATTGACGAAGATGAAGTAGTTAAAGGCGCTATTACTGTTGCGAATGATGGGACAATTTATTTTATAACAATTGATATGCCGTATTACGATGCTCATTCTACTGACCATGGTGGAGCAACTTATCTTTATGCTTTAAATTCTGATGGAACAAAAAAATGGAAAAAGATATGTTCATCAGTAACTGAGCCACACTTCTGGGGACAAACATCTCCTGCTATAGACAGTGATGGAATAATCTATATATATGTTAATGTTTCAACCAGTATGCCTACTAATAATGCAGTTATTGCGTTAAATCCTAGTGACGGTAGTGAAAAATGGAGATATGAATTGCAACATGCAGAATATAGTATTTGGCCTGCACCCACAGTTTCCAGTGGAGTAGTATATGCTCAAAGCACTGATAGTTTATATGCAATAAGTAGTTCCACTGGCGGATTTTTGTGGAAAGCATCAGGTGGTAACTCTGTAATTACTTCTCCGGTAATAAATAGTTCCGGAGATATTTACTGTGGACAGGGGCGATATCTTATAGCATATTCTTCAACTGGTGTAAAAAAATTGGAGTTTGACGCTAAAGCAGATATCTATGCTCAGCCGGTTATTGGTGAAGATGGGACAATTTATCTTGTTACCAGTGCTAAAAATAAAACTGACACTAATAAAAAAGCAGGATATTTCTGGGCTATAAATTCTTCAAATGGTAGTGCAAAATGGATGTTTGATATTGATCAATGGATGTATGATGAACACGATAAGGAATGGAAAACAAGTGACTGTTATGGACCAGCAGTTGTTGGAAAAGATGGAACAATATACTTCACCACTGAATACAAGTATCTCTGGGCATTAAATCCTGATGGAACAATGAAAGATATTTATGACTTAACTCAGATGCCATCTTCGGGAGATAACTGGACTGGAGGGCAGGTTACTTATTCTGCTTTAGTTATTGATGAAGAAGGTATTTTATACAGAACAGATACTGCAACAAGAAATAGAAAAAATTATTGTGCAATTTTAGCAATTAAGACACACAGCTATGGCATAGCAAATTCACCATGGCCAAAAGGATATAAAAATAATAAAAACACTAATTCAAAATAAATATAATTAATGAAATTAGAAAGATTTTTTACAATCTTTAGTAGTTTAAAGAAAAAAAGAATTGGAATTTAACAGAACTAAATGTTTAAGGAGGAGTAATAAAATAGTTATGAAAATTTTAATAAATGGAAAAGAAGAACAAATAGAACAAGAAATTAGTATTTTAGAACTGTTAAAAAAGAAAAATATTCGTCCTGAAGTAGTAACTGTAGAGTTAAATGGTAAAATAATAAATCGGCAAGATTATCAATCTACGGTTATTAAAGAAAACGATGTGATAGAATTTGTATTTTTTATGGGTGGTGGAAATTAATGAAAATTGTAAAATGTTTAAAATTTATTGTTTAACCAATTAGGAACCTGGAGGATACTATGAATAGTAGTGAGAACAAATTAAAAAAATTTGGTGCAAAAATAGCAGACAATGTGCTTGAGTTAATTTTTAACACACCTATAGTAAAATTAAACAAAATTGTAGAAAAGGATATGGCAGAAATTTATGCTAAATTAGAGATGTTTAATCCTGGTGGTAGTGTAAAAGATAGAGCAGCCTTTGCAATGATAGAAGAAGCAGAAAAAGATGGTAGATTAAAACCTGGTTATATAGTTGTAGAACCAACCTCAGGAAATACAGGGATAGGTTTAGCAATGGTTTGTGCAGTGAAAGGTTATAGATGTATTTTAACAATGCCAGAATCTATGAGTTTAGAAAGAATATATATTTTAAAATCATATGGAGCAGAAGTTATTTTAACCCCTGCATTAGAAGGTATGCAAGGAGCAATAAAAAAAGCGCATGAAATTTTGAAAAAAAATAAAAATAGTTTTATGCCACTACAATTTAATAATTTATCTAATCCTGAAATTCACAAAAAAACTACTGCAATGGAAATATTAGATGCAACTGAAGATAAATTAGATGCTTTTGTTGCAGGAGTAGGAACAGGTGGAACAATTACAGGTGTAGGTGAAGTTTTAAAAAATGAAATTCCTGGTGTAAAAATAGTTGCAGTTGAACCAATAAATTCTGCAGTATTATCTGGAAAAAAAGCTGGACCACATAAAATTCAAGGTATAGGTGCAGGATTTATTCCAGAAATTCTTAATTGTAAAATAATTGATGAAATAATTGCTGTAAGTGATGATGAAGCGTTTCAGACTACAAAAAGGTTATCCAGGGAAGAAGGATTGTTTGTAGGAATATCTTCAGGCGCAGCATGTTTTGCAGCACTTAAAGTAGCGAAAAATTTAGGTAAAGGCAAACGCATAGTTGTTGTTTTCCCAGATACTGGAGAAAGATATTTTAGTATGGAACAATATTTTACTGCTTAAGGGGTATAGCGCTTACGCTTGTTCTAATGGAGTAGAGCCTTTAGGCTCGTAGGAGTAGAGGCTTTAGCCTCGTGGGAATATAGGCTTTAGCCTCGTATAAAAAATGAAAATTTACCACAATCCTCCACACATTTACATTGACAACACGGTGTATTTTATCACAGCACATACATATGGGGAGAAAAATTTTCTGAATACTGACGAGAAAAAAGAAATATTACTAAATAAAATTAATGAAAGCATTAAATATTACCAATTTAAACTTTATGGTTGGGTTATCATAGATAATCATTATCATCTGCTGATAAGAACAACTTGCGGAAATAATTTAGGAAAGTTCATTAATATGGTTCATGGAAGTAGTTCTTATGAGATCAATAAAATTGATAAATCTCAAGGTAGAAAAATATGGTACAGTTACTGGGATACATGTGTTAGATCAGAAAAAGATTTTTATATAAGATTGAATTATATCCATAATAATCCAATAAAACATGGCTTTGTTAAAAACTTAGAAGAGTTAGAATTTTATAAATTTTCAAGTTATCCAATTTATTTGAAAGAAAAAGGGAAAAACTGGATTAACGATATTTTTATGAAATTTCCAGTCGTGGATTATATAATTAACGAGCCTAAAGGCTCTACTCCTGAAGGCTCTACTCCTAACGAGCCTGAAGGCAAGAATGCCCATTGAAATTCTTGGAGTAGAGGCTTTAGCCTCGTGGGAATATAGGCTTTAGCCTCGTAGAGTAAAATTTATAATTAAACGAGCCTGAAGGCTCTACTCCTAACGAGCCTAAAGGCTCTATACTCCTAAATTATTAATGGAGGGTTAAAATATGTATACTAAAGGATTAAAATGTAGAGAATGTGGTATGGAATATCCTAAGGAACCACTTTATGTATGCGAATATTGTTTTGGACCGTTGGAAGTTGATTATGATTATGATAAAATAAAGAAAATGTTAAATAAAGATATAATCATTTCCAGGTCAAAAAATTTGTGGCGTTATCGTGAGTTATTACCCATTGATGCTGATCCAGTAGTAGGTTTACAGTCAGGATTTACCCCATTAGTAAGAGCAAAAAATTTAGAAAAGAAATTGGGTGTGAAAGAGTTATACATTAAAGATGATTCTGTTAGCCATCCAACATTATCTTTTAAAGACAGAGTAGTTTCTGTGGCAATATCAAAAGCAAAAGAATTCGGGTTTGACACAGTTGCGTGTGCTTCAACTGGCAATTTGGCAAATTCTGTTTCTGCACAATCAGCCGCTGCAAGATTGAAATGTTTTGTTTTTATACCGTCAGATTTAGAATCAGGAAAAATTGTTTCTTCACTAGTTTATGGTCCAAAAGTTGTTGCTGTGGAAGGTAATTATGATGATGTAAATAGACTTTGTTCTGAAATAGGCAATAAATATCGGTGGGCATTTGTTAATATTAATATTAGGCCATATTATGCTGAAGGGTCAAAGACATATATTTATGAAATTGTTGAACAATTAGGTTGGCGTGCACCAGATAATATTGTAGTACCTGTTGCTGGTGGGTCTTTAATTTCAAAAATATGGAAAGGATTAAATGAATTACACAAATTAGGTTTTATTCAAGAAGTGAAAACAAAAATTTATGCTGCACAAGCAAAAGGTTGTTCTCCTGTAGTTACTGCAATAAAAGAAAATAACGAAATCATCAAACCAGTAAAACCAAAAACTATTGCAAAATCTTTAGCGATAGGTAACCCTGCAGATGGGTATTATGCATTTAAATCAGTTAGTGACAGTGGTGGTTGGGGAGAAGATGTTTCTGACGAAGAAATTGTGGAAGGCATAAAACTATTAGCTATAACAGAAGGAATATTCACTGAAACTGCAGGTGGTGTGACAGTCGCTGTAACAAAAAAGCTTATAGAACAAGGAAAAATTCCTAAAGATGAATCGTTAGTAATTTCAATAACTGGTAATGGTTTAAAAACACAAGAATCTATAAGAACAAAACTTGAGAATGTAATTAATATTAAAGCAAACATAAATTCATTTGAAGAAGTATTAGCAAAAAAATGCTTAGAAAATAATTAAATTGTTGTATTTAAAAATTTTAATAGGAGGGAAAAATATGAGTATAAAAGTGAGGATCCCAACACCGTTACAAAAACTTACCAATAACAATATTGAAGTAGAATGTGAAGGAACAAATGTTAGAGAATTAATAATTAATCTTGACAAAAAATATCCCGGCATAAAAGAAAGAATTTATGATGAAAATAATAATCTTCGTCGATTTATAAATTTTTTTGTAAATGATAAAGATATAAGATTTTTACAAGGAGATAAAACAGAATTAAAAGATGGGGATGAATTATCTATAATTCCAGCAATTGCTGGTGGAGCAGGTTTAACTGAAGAACAGATTGAGAGATATAGTAGACAGATAATTTTACCTGAAGTTGGTGGGAAGGGACAAGAAAAAATATTGAATGCAAAAGTTTTAATTATAGGATGTGGTGGACTTGGAGCTCCTTGTGCATATTATTTAGCAGCGGCAGGGGTTGGAAAAATTGGTTTAGTAGACTCAGACAAGGTGGAACTTAATAATCTTCAAAGACAAATTACACATTTTATGAAAGATGTTGGGAAACATAAAACAGAATCAACCAAAGAAAAGTTAGAATCTATAAATTCTGATATAAAGATAGTTACCTACCCATTAAGGGTTACTTCAAATAATATAATGGATATAATAAAAGAGTATGATATAATTGTTGATGGGAGTGATAATTTTCCAACCAGATATCTTGTCAATGACGCATGTGTTATTTCAAAAAAACCGTTATCTCATGCAGGTATTTTACGTTTTGATGGGCAAATAACTACCATAATTCCAAATTTTGGTCCATGTTATCGGTGTATTTTTCCTGATCCACCGCCAGTTGGTATGGTTCCTTCTTGTCAGGAAGCTGGAATATTAGGTGTTGTTGCGGGTGTGTTGGGAGTGTTACAAGCAACAGAAGTTTTGAAATATATTTTAGGAAAAGGAGAACTTCTAGTTGGTAAATTACTTGTTTTTAATTCATTGGAAATGAGTTTTAGAAAACTTAATATTCAACGTTCAGAAGAGTGTCCTGTTTGTGGTAAAAATCCTACCATAAAAGAACTTATTGATTATGAACAGTTTTGTCAGGTCAAAAGTTAAGGTATAAAAAATATAAGTTTTTCTTACTAAAAATTGTTTTTTGGTGTTAATTCCTTTTAATAAAACTGAGATAAAAAACTGTTTTTTTTGAAAGGAATTGATTTTTTAACTAAAATTTAGTATAAAAGGAACATGTGCAAATTAAGTGAAATAGGTAAGAGATTTGATATTATAAGTAAAGAAACAGAAAAATTTGGTAGTAATGTTGTTATTGTTGTAGTAACAAAATATGTGGAAGATGCCAATTTATTAACTAAACTGTTTGATTTTGGAATAAAAGATTTAGGTGAGAATTATGTACAAAGTTTAGAGAAGAAAATTTTAGGTTTTAGTTCTTTGAAATTTGACTACCAGAAGTATATCTGGCATTTTATAGGTCATTTACAGACAAACAAAGTAAAGAAAATAATTCGTTATGTAGAATATATTCAATCAGTAGATAGTATGAAACTTTTAGAAAAAATAAATTCCGAAGCACAAAAAATAAATAAAATTCAAAAATGTTTACTCGAGATAAAAGTTTCTAAAGAAAAAACAAAATTTGGTATTTCAGAAGAATATGCGATTAACTTTATTGAAGAATTTTTGTCTAAAAAATTTGGTAATATAAAATTGTCTGGATTAATGACTATGGCACCATATTTTGATAATCCGGAGTTAACAAGGCCATATTTCCGTCGAGTTAGAAGATTATTTGAAAAAATAAGTTTAAAGTATAAAAACTTACAAGATTTTAATGTTATCTCTATGGGTATGAGCAATGATTATATAATAGCATTAGAAGAAGGTTCAACAATGATTAGAATAGGAAGTAAACTTTTTGGAGATAGATAATGAATTACGATAAAATCAAGTTTGGAATTATCGGTTGTGGTAATATGGGACAGATAGTTCTTGAATCTTTGCTATTGATAAAAAATGTGTTACCGGAAAATATTTTTGTAAGTGATATTGATAAAAAAAAGTTACAATTATTAAATAAAAAATATTTTGTTCAAACTTTAAACTGCAATAAAGAATTAACAAATATAACTAATATAATAATTTTAGCAGTGAAACCTCAGCAAATAAAGTTAGTTTTAGAGGAAATAAGACATTTTATTAACCAAGAAAAGTTGATAGTATCAATAGCAGCAGGAGTAAAAATGTGTTTTATAGAGAGTTTTCTAAATAAAAAAGTTTCAGTTATACGTTGTATGCCGAACTTACCTTTAAAGGTAGGTTTTGGATTAACTGCAGTGTGTTGTAATAAAAATGTTTCTAAAAAACAAAATTTATTTGTAAAAGAATTGTTTTCAGTAAGAGGAAAAGTTATTTTTATTAATGAAAACAAAATGGATTCTATTACTGCAATTTCAGGTTCAGGTCCTGCATATATTTTTTACATATCAGAAATTATGCAACAAATTGCAACAAAATTTGGGTTTAACAAAAAAGAAGCAGAACTTTTAGTTAATCAAACTATACTAGGTTCAGCTCAGATGTTAAATTTATCATGTTTTTCTGCGAAAGAATTAAAAGAAGCTGTTACTTCCAAGGGTGGGACAACACAACAAGCGTTATCTGTTTTTTATAAAAATCAGTTATTAAAAATATTTTTAAAAGCAATTAAAAGTGCGAAAAACCGTGCTAAAGAGTTGTCAAAAATTTTATAAAAAATTTATTTTTAAGAAACTTGTGAGGTATTAATTTTTTATGATTATAAAAGTGAGAGTATTACCTTGTTCTACAAAAAATGAAATTGTTACGCGGATAGGTTCTGTGTTACGAGTTCAACTTGTTACTAAAGAAGTTGATAGTGAGGAAACTAATAAAGTGCTAAAAAAAGTTGTAGCGGAATTTTTTGGGATTAAAGAAAAAAATGTTTATATTCGCAAAGGACAGAAAGGTAAAGAGAAGACGATAGAACTTGAAGGAAAGTCAGAAGAGGATTTTAGACAGATTTTAGATTGTATCCCATAAAAATTTGGCACATCACAATTACCATGTCAGAAATTAAAACTTTATTTTGGAAAGATAATTTTTTATATATTTTGGATCAAAAGAAACTTCCTTTTAAAATATCTTATGTAAAATGTAAGACTTATATTGATGTTGCCAGATGTATAAAAAATATGGTAATTCGTGGTGCACCGGCGATAGGTGTATCATCTGGTTACGGATTTGCATTAGGACTTAAAAACTTGTCAACAAAAAATTATAACGATTTTATTTGCCGGGTAAATAAAATTGCAAAAAATTTAGTTTCAACTCGTCCTACAGCAGTAAACCTTTTTTGGGCTGTAGAAAGAATACGAAAGTATGCTATTGATATTTATAACGAAAAAGATAACAACATTTTTGAAAAAGTTTTATTGGAAGCAAAAAAGATTCATAATGAGGATATTGTTTGTAATACTAAAATATCAAAAACAGGAGCAAAACTTATAAAGAGAGATGCTACAATATTAACACATTGCAATGCCGGATCGCTTGCAACATCATCAGTTGGGACTGCATTAGGTGTAATAATAGAAGCATACAACCAAGGTAAAGTTAAAAAAGTTTTTGTTGATGAGACACGACCATATTTACAAGGAGCAAGATTAACAATGTTTGAACTTATGAAATCAGGTGTTCCTTGTGAACTTATTACTGACAATATGGCAGGTTTTGTTATAAAAAACAGAAATGTTGATTATGTAATTGTTGGAGCAGATAGAATTGCAAGGAATGGTGATACTGCAAACAAAATTGGGACATATTCTTTAAGTATATTGGCAAAGTATCATAAAATAAAATTTTTTGTAGTAGCACCTACTTCTACTATAGATACTTCAATTGAAGATGGCACAAAGATACCTATTGAAGAAAGGTCTGAAGAAGAAGTTAAGTATATTAATAAAAAATTAATTACTTTAAAAGGAGCACAAGTTTATAACCCTGCATTTGATATAACTGAGGCAAAAAATATTTCTGCAATAATTACAGAGAAAAAAGTTTTTACGTATCCTTATAAATTTTTATGTTTTTAAGATGGAAAAAACATATATAGATTTTGAAAGTTTGCTAAAATGTATTATAAAACCAGAAAAAACAGTTTTTATTGGTTTAGGAAATATAATGAAGAATGATGATAAAGTTGGTGTTTACATTATAGAAAATTTAATACAAGAGTATGGGACAGTGTTACCGAATAAAGTTAGATTATATAATGTAGGAACAAGTTTAGAGAATTATTTGAACAAGATAATTGCATCTTCGCCAAATACAATAATTTTTTTTGATGCGATAGGGACAAAAGTTGAAACAGATAAAAAAGTTATAATTTTATCTGAATCAAATATACAAAACTATACTTTTTCTACTCACAATATTTCTTTACCTACGATAATAGAATATTTTGAGTTACAGATGGCAGGATATGTTAAACCAGAAATTTATATTGTAGGTATAAAAGTGAACGATATATCCTATGGAGAGACACTTTCTTGTGAAGTAAAAAAAACTGCAGATATATTAATAAAACAGATTAAAGATTGGATATAGGAACACTTATTTTTAAATAGGAGATTTTTTATGCATGAACTTGGTTTAGCAAAAGATTTAGCTTCAGTAATTTTTTCTCATATAAAAACAGAAGAAAATAAATTCAAAAAATTAAAAAAAGTAGTAATCATAATAGGTAAAGCATCAGGAATTGATAAAGATTTTTTAAACCATTCATTAAGAGATCATATATTTAAAGGCACAGATTTTGAGAATGTTGAGTTAGAATATAAAATTCAAGATGTTAGAATAAAATGTAAATCTTGTGATAAAGTATTTACTGATGCTGTATTAAAGTGTAGTTGTGGAAGTATAAATTTTGATATTTTATCTGGCAAGGATGTTTTTATAGAAAAAATTGAATTGGAATAGTTTTAAATAATTAGTCGTGTTATTAAATATATAAATTTAGAAAAAGATGACAAGTTACGAGTTGAGGAAAAAGTTTTTAAAATATTTTGAAGGATTAAATCATACAGTTGTAAATTCAGATTCGTTAATTCCATCCTCAGATCCAACTTTATTATTTACTTCTGCAGGTATGGTACAGTTTAAAGATAATTTTTTAGGTTTTAAGAAAAATTTAACTCGTGCAGTATCTGTTCAGAAATGTTTTAGAACCTCAGATATAGAACGTGTTGGTCATACATTTAGACATTTGACATTTTTTGAAATGCTGGGCAATTTTTCTTTTGGTGATTATTTCAAAGAAGAGGCAATTGTGTACGCATGGAAATTTTTGACCAAAGAATGTGGTTTAGATGAAAAAAGATTGTATATTACTGTATACAAAGAAGATGATGAAACATTAAATATTTGGGCTAAAGTTTTAGGTCAGGATAAAAGTTCTAAAATTTACAAACTTTCTGATGATACTAATTTTTGGCGAATGGGAGATACAGGACCTTGTGGTCCTTGTTCAGAGATACTATATGATTTAGGAGAAGATTATGGATGTAAAAAGTCAACCTGTAATCCTGCGTGTGATTGTGACAGATATTTAGAAGTGTGGAACTTAGTTTTTACACAATTTGATTGCCAACAAGATGGTAAGTTAAAACCGTTGTCACAAAAAAATATTGACACAGGTATGGGTCTTGAACGGTTAAACATGGTTATAAACAAATTAAAAACAGTGTTTGAAACGGACACTTTTGTTGCAATAAAAAACGAACTGAAAAAACACATAAATACTGATTATGCTTTTAAAAAATATGGTGATAAACATACAAGTTATATTAATGCAATTCTTGATCATTTAAGAGCAATAACTTTTGTTTGCAGTGAAGGAATTTTACCTTCAAACGAAGGTCGAGGATATGTGTTAAGAAAAATTGTTAGACGAGGAATGCGATATGCAAAACTTTTAGGTGTTAATGAACCAGTATTATATAAAATTATTCCTACTGTGGTAGAAGTTATGAAAAATCAGTATCCAGAGATAGAATTACATAGAGAAAAAGTTTCATTAGTTATTAAAACAGAAGAAGAAAAATTTTTGGAAACTTTAGATAACGGAATGAAAATATTAGACGAAATTATCTCATCAGATAAAAAATTTGTTAGTGGAGAGGAAGTTTTCAAGTTATATGATACTTATGGTTTTCCTGAGGAATTAGTAAGAGAAATTTTAACTGAAAATAAAATTATGTATGATATAGAAGAATTTAAGACAGCTTTATTTAAAGCAAAAGAGTTATCTAAATCATCTTGGAAAGGAGTAGATGTTGTAAGGACAGAAATATTTAAACAGTTTCCAGTAACAGAATTTCTAGGGTATGAAAAATATATTGTTGAAGGTAAAGTTTTAGCAATTATAAAAGATGGTAAAGTTATACAAATTGCTAAAAAGAATGATTTAGTTCAAATTTTGGTTGATAAAACACCATTTTATGGTGAATCCGGTGGTCAAGTTGGTGATAAAGGGTGGTTTAAAATTCAGGATACAAAATTTGAAGAAAAAAGTAAAAATTTAAATTATTATGACAAAAAATTAAAAGTTATATCTGAAGTGCAAGATACTAAAAAGTTTGAAAATAGGATTATTCATATTTGTAAAGTTATAGGTGAAGAAATAAAGTTAGATGATAAGATTTTGTTAGAGATAAATATAGAACGCAGAAAAGATATTATGAGACATCACACAGCAACACATTTGTTACACAAAGTTTTAAGAACAGTTTTGTCAGAACAATCTACACAGTCAGGTTCGTTGGTAAGTGATGATTATTTTAGATTTGATTTTATACATTACAAACAATTGTCTGATTATGAAATAGAAAAGATAGAAAATATTGTAAACGAAAAAATTTTAGATTGTTTAGATGTTAATACAGAACTATTAGATATAAAAGAAGCAAAAAGTAAAGGAGCGATGGCGTTGTTTGAAGAAAAATATTCTGACCAAGTCAGGGTTGTAACAATTGGTGATCAACCGTTTAGTATGGAACTTTGTGGTGGAACTCATTGTAAAAATACAGGTGAAATTGGAATGTTTAAAATTATATCGGAATACTCTATCGGAACAAATTTAAGAAGGATAGAAGCGATCTGTGGAAGGAAAGTTTATCAAAAATTGTTAGAGGATGAAAAAAAGTTAATTCATATAGCAGAAATATTGTCTACAACAAAAAATGACATTGAGACAAAAATAGATAAGTTAATAAAACAAAATAAGGATTTTTTACAAGAGTTAAATAATATGAAATTACAAATTAGTGAAAGAACAGCAAAAGATTTAGAAAAAGAAGTTAAAGGTTGTTTAGTGATAATAAAAAATATTTATGGTGTAGATGGTGGGTTATTAAGAAGTTTAAGTGATAAAATTATATCTAAATATACAAACAAACCTGCAATGATAGTTTTATTTTCACACAAAGAAGATAAAGTAAGTTTGGTTATGCGTATTACCAGTATGGCTATGGAAAAAAATTTTTCTTTAGATAATATATCAAAAACAATTAATCAAAAATTTGGTATAAAAACTGGTGGAAGAAAAGATTTTATTCAAGGTGGTGGAAAAATAGAAAAAATTTTTTCTGAACAAGATTTGTTAATAATTATAGAAAATAGTATATTTTAACATGCCCCCATAGCTTAATGGATAAAGCACGAGCCTCCGGAGCTTGTGATAGAGGTTCAAATCCTCCTGGGGGCAATTTTTTTTCAAAATGAAATATATTAATTTTTTTTAGAATATTTTTTTATTAAACTTTTTGCAAGAGATATAATTTCATCTTGTGTTAAATTAGGAATATTTTTGTCAGGAGAATTAATGTAACATAAAGCCGAAGGACCTATATTTTCAGGTTCAACAAACAAAAACTTTTCTTTTTTATAATATGAAGCAAGGATATTGTTTTCTTTTTCATTTTTTCCTAAAATAATTTTTGTTCCTTTAAAATAAAAATGTCTTCCGATTCGTAGCAAAACAGCATCTTCAATGTCATAATCAGAGAAGTTTGAAAAAAAATCTTTAATTTTTTGGACATAATTTTTGTCTGCTAAAAGACAACCACAACCAGATGAAACATCTTCAAGACCAAACTTTTGTGCAAGTTTAATTTGTTCGATGCGTCTTTTTCCATGGATAGAATATAATTTTTCTCTATTAACAATTTTTTCTTTTTCAGGCAAAGTCTCAGGTAACAACTTTGCACTTAGAGGACGTAAAACTAATCCTTCTAGGACAGACTCTTTTTCAATAGTTTTTAATTGCCACATATGTTGGCTCATATCACGTTGACTTAAAACTTCGCCTGTAGCAATAAAACTGGCATTATTTTTTATCATAAACAGTTTAGCTTTTTTAAAAAGATAAATTTTACAGTCCAAACAAGGGTTTATTGCAGAGCCGTAACCAAACTTTGGATTTTTTATAATATCTAAAAAACTTTTATCAGCAAGTTCAGTGTGTATTTTTATATTAAGTTCTGAAATAATATTTTGGCACCTTTTTGTAGTGTTACACTGACAAAAAGGTGTTTTTAGATTAAAAGGAATAAAATCAATTTTTTGTTCTTTTAAAATATGTGCTACTATAGTACTATCTAACCCGCCAGAAAATAATAAGATACATTTGTTGTTCATTAAAATTATTGTTAAATTTTTGTTTTATTATTTTTTTTGTTTTTCTTGATTTTTAAACGATTCATTTTTTTGTTGTTTGGGATCACTTTTTATATTTTCTACCCTTGAAATGTTTAGTTGTATTGGTGAAGTATATCCAACATTTTCAAAAATATCATTTGCGGCAAATCTTAAATAAAAATCGCCATAAATTTCTTTTGGAACAGAATCCAAACTAAGGTTGAAAGAATATGGTTGTTGATAAATATATTTTGAAATTCTTGTCCAGTTAATTTGATCTTGAGAAACTTCCATCCAGAGTCGTTCTATGTTAGGTGTTATTGCTGAGATAAAAAAAACTTTTTCCTCAGTATCTTTTCTACCATTAGTAATGTCTGATACGATGATTTCAACTGGAACATTAACTTTTTCTTTAGGAATAAATTTTAACACTATTGCAGCATCAAAAGCACGAATTCCAGTAGTTAATGAATTATTAATATTTAAAGGAGGAGCACCTTTAATTTGGTTATTTATCCACACATTAGTATCTTTTTGTCCTCGTTCTCGCCATCCACCAGCAAGTATTGGTGCTGAAGATACTGAAGTTAAATATTCTGTATCAGAGTATAAACAAACCCAAACGTCTGAGTTAAAATCTATATCTTTTAAAGAAACTTCTGTGTAAAACCATCTTGCTTCACCGGTAGTTGTTATTGCATTTTCAAAGTCACCTTCTGAAGGGATATCTTTAGTTAGACACAGAAAATATCTTTGATTGAATTTCCAAGTTGGAGTAGAAGATAATCCTACATAAATTTTTCCGTTGATAAATTCTTTTTCCCACGGAGCTGAATTATGTTTTTGTTGAATTTTTGCTCTTCCAAGTTTTGCACCTATATAAACTTTTGCGTAAGAATCTAAATTTTCTGGTAAAGTATCTGTAGTGAATCTTTTTATCCAGCACATATTATACCCTACGTACCAATTACCATCCCAACCAGTGTTTGCAAATAAAGTATAATCGTTAATAGGGACACCTCCTGTAACATATTTTGGATATTGTTGTGCATTGAGTGAAATTTCTAAAACATGAAGTATAAAAATTAATATTAAACATTTTAAAATTTTTTTCATAAAACAACTCCTTGATTCCTTGTTTGTTAAAGATAATTATTTCTTTAATTTACTAACAATTTTGTCAAACTCATCTAACGAGTAGTAATGAATAACAATTTTACCTTTATTATTTTTTGAGTTAACTATTATTTTAACTTTTGTTCCGAGAAATTGTTGCAAATCTTTTTCTAAAAGTTTAATTTCTGGTAAGACAAATTTTTTTTGATTAGATTTAATTTTTTTTGATTTGTTATAGTGTTGAACAATATTTTCTACATCACGAACTGTAAGTTTGTCCTGGACAATTTTTTGTACAATTTCTTGTATAAAGTTTAAATTTTCAATTCCAGCAAGAGTTCTTGCGTGTCCTGCAGAGATTATCCCGTTTTCAATATATTCAATAACATCTTGTGGTAGAGTTAACATTCGCAATGAATTTGTAATAACACTTCTATTTTTACCTACAATTTTTGATAGTTCTTCATGAGTAAGATTATATTCATCAATAATTTTTTTATAAGCATTAGCTTCTTCGATAGGATTCAAATCTTCTCTTTGAATATTTTCAATTAGTGTTAAGAAAGATTTTTGTTTTTCATCCAAAGATTTTATAACTACAGGGATACTTTTTATCCCTGCAATTTGTGCTGCACGAAATCGTCTTTCTCCGCAGACAATTTCATATTTATTATCCTGTCCAGGAGTAACTATTAACGGTTCAATTATACCAGAAGATTTTATTGAATCTGCCAGCTGGTTTAACTTTTCTACATCAAAATGTTTTCTTGGTTGCCATTTTGGTGGAACGAACATCGAGATATCAAGAGTGGTGACAAGATTTTCTGTGTTTAAATTAGAAGATTGCTGGTCTGAAAAATTTGGAATTAGAGCACCCAATCCTCGTCCTAAATGTTTATTAGTCATTTTTTACTCCTGTTTAGATGATAAAAGTTCTTGAGTAAGTTTTATATATGCTTGTGTAACCTTTGAATTTTTATCATATTCTAATAATGGTTTTCCGTGACTTGGTGCTTCTGCAGCACGAATTCCACGAGGAATTATTGTGTTATATACTTTATGCTGAAAATATTTTTTTACTTCATTTGCTACTTCAGCACTTAAAGCTGTTCTACCATCATACATTGTAAGGATTACGCCTTCAATAGTTAAAGTTTTGTTAACATAAGATTGAATTAAATTTATAGTTTTTACCAGTTGTGCTAATCCTTCAAGTGCAAAATATTCACATTGTATTGGAACTAATATACTATCGCAACATGCCAACGCGTTTACAGTCAACAATCCTAACGATGGTGGACAATCAATTAAAATATAATCGTACAAATCTTGTATTGGTTGCAAAGCAATTTTTAATCTATATTCACGATTAAGCATACTTACTAATTCAATTTCTGCACCAGTTAGATCAATATGAGAAGGGATAATATCTAACCAGTCAACGGCAGTTTTTATAACAGATTCTTTAATGTTAATATTAGAAGTTATTACATTGTAAATATTTTTTCCTAAAACTTTGTTTAAACTTACTCCAAGACCACTGGTAGCATTTGCTTGTGGATCAATGTCTATTACTAAAACACTTTTAGAATATTGAGCTAAACATGCTCCAAGATTAATAACTGTGGTTGTTTTTCCAACACCACCTTTTTGATTTGCTATAGTAATTGTTTTGCTCATTTTATTTTTTATCTTTAATAACAACTATTTACTTAGTATTGTCCATATACCTACAATTATAAAAAATAAACCACTTATATATTTTAAATATTGCTCAGGCAAATATTTGTTTAATTCATATCCAACAAGTACTGCTAAAAGGTTTAATATACAAAAAGCTATAGTTGCCCCGAGCCAAATTTGGATAGGTTTATGTTTTGCTGCTGTTAGTGAAATTAAAGCAATCTGAGTTTTGTCTCCAATTTCTGCTAAAAAAATTGTTAAAAAAGACGTAATAAGTGAACTCATATATTTTTATCCCCTTCATCTTGTTTTTTGTCGTTATTGTCAGAGTTTGTATTATTTTTCTTTTTTGATTTTAGGAACAAATTTAAAAACTTATCTTCATAATCTTTATAAACTCCCCAGCGATCAAGTTCATCTTTTAATTCTTTGGCATATTTTATATCTTGAGCAGATAGTTTAAACAATTCATCAATTTTATTTTTTGCAGATTCTGGGATAGAAAATTTTATTCTTTTTTTTAATTCTTCAAAAGATACTCCAGGAATATTTACAACATCGTACTTATTTTTTGTATTATGTGGAGTATCAAATTGTGTAATAAGTTTTTGAGCTTTTTGATTCAATTCTTCAAAAATAACTTTAATCTTTTCTTCCATATTTAATATGTCAGTATCTATTTGATTAAAATTAAATTTTAACAAAAACATTTTTTCAAACAATTTTAAAATTCTTAATGAAGTTTGAGGATTTTCCATGTCAATTGTATATACAGGTATTTCTGCAAGAATGCAGGTTGCATTAATATTTACTTCTTTAGCAACACCTAATATTACACCGTTCATTCCTTCTACAATTCCATAACCCATTATTGGTAAGTTAAATCCAAGATTATTATTTTGTTCTGTCTGTGCAATGAATAATTTTGGTTTATCGGTGTGAATAATGTTTGATGGCATACCAGCAAAAGTTATTATGTGGTTGACTTTTAAAGTTTCAGCAAAATTTATAATTTCTTTAGCAAGTTTGTACATATTATTTTGTGAAGGTTGAGTATCACTTAAGAAAAATAACAAATCATATTCTTGTGCTTTATAATAATAAAACTTGTTTTCATTTGATTTTGGTAACGAAATAATTCCGTTTTGTATTAAAATGTTGTGTGGCGAGTAATATTCGTCAACATTAAGTTGGGCATATATTGTAGGTTTTAATTGTGAGATTATATAATTAAGTACATAGTTACCTACCATACCAAGTCCAGGCCAGGAACATATTAATATTGGTTCGTGTAATTTTAGTTTACTTTTTTGTATTATCATTGTGTTAATTTAGAATTAGCAAGCATACATGCTAGGCGAATAAATTCTATTGTTAAATCAAATTTTAAAGTGATACATTTTGGCAATTTAATTTGTGTTGCAGAAAAGTTTAATATACCTTTTATTCCGCAATCTGCAACATATTTAATTATTTCTTTAGCTGAGCTTGATGGAACAGTTATTGCTGCTATATCGACAACATTTTTTTTAACGAAATTTTTTAATTCATCAATGTGATAAATTTTTCTATTATTTATAACTTTTCCAATTTTGTTTTTATCAATATCAAATCCTGCAATAATATTAAATCGTTGTTCTTTAAAACCAGAATATTTTAACAATGCAGAACCAAGATTTCCACATCCGATTATTACTACATTCCAACTTTTATCAATACCTAAAATTTTTTCAATATTTAAATAAAGTTTTTTAACATTATATCCTTTACCTGGGATACCAAATTGTCCAAATAGAGAAATATCTTTTCTTACTTGAGCGGAGTTTGTCCCAAGATGAGATGCTATGTTTTGTGAAGAAATATAACTGCTGGTAGTTTTTGATAAAATCTGATAGTATAAAGACAGTCGTGTAACAATTTTATTTGGCAGTTTGTTTTTTAACATAAATAATTTCATAACTTTAAAGTTATACTAAATCAAATAATAAATTGCAACTATATAAAAATTTTTTATCACATGCTAAATTTTTTAAAATAGATAGTTGATTTTAATATAAAATATTTATACAAATTAAAGTCTAAATTTAAATTGAGAAAAAATTTATGGATTATAAACTAACTTTTGTAACTTCATTCATATTAGCATTTTTACTGACGCCAATATTTCGTTTTTTAGCGATAAAACTTAATATTATGGACTATCCAGTTTCAGATGTTAAAACACATAAAAAACCTGTAGCATATTTAGGTGGATTATCAATTGCTTCTTCTTTTTTTATAACTTTAATACTAATACGTTTAACTACAGAATTTCCTACAGGAACTTTAACTGTTCTTAGAGGAATTTTTTATACAGGATTTATTATTTTAATTGTAGGTTTGTTAGATGATATTCAATACAAAGGAATGCATTTTACTACAAAATTTTTTGGTCAAATTATTGTTGCTACTATAATAATTTTTTATGGTATAAAAATAAAATTTATTTCTCCGGATTGGTTTGCAATTGTTGTAACATTTATATGGATAATAGGTATCACAAATGCTTTTAATATAATAGATGTTATAGATGGGTTATCAAGTGGAGTATGTGCTATTGCAGCAATATTTTTCTTTTTAGTAGGAACAATTGGTGAGGAAGAAATTTATGTCAATTACGCTTCAATAACACTTGTAGGTGCATGTTTAGGTTTTTTACCATTTAATTTGTCTAAAAAATATAAAATTTTTATGGGAGATACAGGGAGTTTATTTATTGGAATGATAATTTCTGTAATTGCTCTTGGGACAAAGTATTCAATAAACCACGATTTAGGTGTAATTGCTCCTGTGATAATTTTATTAGTACCAATTTATGATACTTTATTGGTTAGTTTAATAAGGTTAAAAAAAGGTATGTCACCTTTTTTAGGCTCCAAAGATCATTTTGCATTAAGATTAGAAAATGCAGGGTTTAAAAGAGAACAAATACTGATAGTATCATACTTTTTTGCGATATTATTTGGTGTTATTGGATATTTAATAAAAGCTACAACTATACAAGTGTCTATAATTTTAATTATAGTTTTATTTATAAAAATTTATTTTGTAACAAAATTCTTAGTTAATATAAACATAGAATGAAAACAATTATAATTGGTGGTGGGATAACAGGATTGTCTTGCGCGTATAAATTACAGTTGTTAAATAAAGATTATGTGTTAGTAGAGAAAGAAGAAGTTTTAGGTGGGTTGTGTAAATCTGTTAGTAAAAAAAATTTTATTTTTGATTATACTGGTCATTTTTTGCATTTTAGTGATAATTATATAAAAAAGTTTATAAAAAATATATTAAATGGTGATATATTGAAAATCAAACGTAACTCAAAAATATTCACTTTATTATCTGATACTAAATATCATCTTATCCCATTTCCATTTCAGGCAAATATTGGTTATTTGAATAACAGAGCAAAAAATTATTGTATAAAAACTTTGTTAGAATCAAACATATTTATGAAAGATGAACCTGTTAAAAATTTTTATGATTGGAGTATAAGAAATTTTGGGGCAGGTATAACTAATTATTTTTTTTCTTTGTATAACAAAAAGTTGTTTCAGACAAATATAAAAAAAATTTCAATTGATTGGGTAACAAAATTTGTTCCAAAACCAAATATAGAAGAAATATTTTATAATGTATTAAATAAAGAAATAAAAAGTTATGGCTATAATTCAACATTTTATTATCCAAGAATTGGTGGTATACAGAATTTGATAAATTCTATAGAAAAACGTTTAGATAAAAAAAATATTTTAAAAAATATTTGTTTTAAAAAATTAGACATAAAAAATAAAATAGTGTTTTTAACAAACGGATTAAAAATACGCTATGACAACTTGATATCTACTATACCGCTAACAGAGTTATTAGAAAACACTAATGTTTCAGAAACGATAAAAAATTTGTCTAAAAAATTAAAATATACTTCAGTGTTATGTTTCAACATTGCTTTAAAAAACAAAATTTTTCCAAGAAAAAATGAATGTCGTGATGAAAAAATTCATTGGATTTATTTTCCTTCAAAAGAGACAATTTTTTACAGGGTTGGATTTTATCACAACATAAATGAAAATTTAGTTCCATCAAAAAAATTTGGTTCTTTATATGTAGAAGTTTCATGTTTTCCGGAAAAAAAGTTTGATGTGAAAAATGTTTATGATAAAATTGTGTGTGATTTAATCAAGACAAAGATACTTTTTTCAGAAAAAGAAATTTTATTTTACAACTTTTTACAAATACCTGTAGGATATGTTATTTACGATTTTCAAAGAAAATATTTAGTAGAAAAAATACAAAAATATTTAATGTCAAAAAAAGTGTTTTCAATAGGAAGATATGGTGGTTGGAAATATTCTTATATGGAAGAAAATGTTAAGGATGGATTTTATACAGTAGATAAAATTTTTTCCAAAAGTTGAAAAAAATGTTATATTTATACTTAATATTATCAATACTATTTTGGGGCAGTGCACCAATTTTTGATAAATTAGCTATAAAAACGGTAGATGTGTATAGTGGGATATTTTTTAGAAGTTTGGTAGTTGCAATAATATTTGGTGTATTTCATTTTTTTTATAAAGGTAGTAATGTAATATTTATTAACGACATTCGTGGTGTGTTATTTTATATAATAAGTGGTATTTTAGCAGGCGGTTTTGGTGCAATGTTTTATTTTAATGCGTTAAAACTTGGAGATGTATCTTTTGTAGTGCCAGTGGCAGCAATTTATCCTCTTGTAACAGCTATTTTGTCGGTAATATTTTTAAACGAACAGATAACTTTACACCGTGTTTTAGGAATAATACTAATAATTGTAGGAATATGGTTTATTAAATAATTAGCAAATATTTTTTGGAATAAATTTATGGGTAAGATAAAAATAGTTCATATAATTACAAAATTAGAACTTGGTGGTGCGCAGGGCAATACTTTGTATACGGTAGAAAATCTTGATCAAGAAAAATATGAAGTATATTTATTATGTGGTTATGGCGGAATATTAGATAACAAAGCAAAAGAATTAAACCGTAATAAAAAGATTAAATTGATTTTTATAAAAAACTTGGTTCGTAAAATTAATCCCTGGAAAGATTTGTTTGCATTTAAAGAGTTGCTTATGGTACTAGATAAAATAAAACCAGATATTGTTCATACACATTCTTCAAAAGCAGGAATTTTAGGCAGGTTAGCGAGCCAAACTTTACGTATTATGGACAAAAATTTTTATAAAACAAAAATAGTGCACACTTTTCATGGGTTTGGTTTTAATGAATATCAAAATTTTATAATAAAAAATTTCTATATAAAACTTGAACAGTTAGCAGGCAAGTTTACTGATAAACTAATTTTTGTTTCTGAATCAAATATATATGTTGCTGCTAGGAAATATAAAATTGGGGATGAAACAAAATATAAACTTATACGTAGTGGAATAAAGATATCCGATTTTCAAAATGTTAAAGAAAACAAAATGTTGAGAACAAGAGTGTTGAAAGATCTTAAATTATCTGAAGAAAATAAAATTATTACTACTATAGGGCCATTCAAACCACAAAAAAATTTGGTTGATTTTATAAAATTAGCAAAAATTTTAGTTGATTCAAATGAGTTATTTAACGAAACAAAAAGGCAGTTAATATTTTTAATAGCAGGTGATGGTGAACAAAGAAAAATGTTAGAACATCTTGTGAAAAAATATGGTTTAGAACATAAAATAAAATTTTTATCATGGTATTTTGACATACCAGGTCTATTGGCAATAACAGACATTTTTGTAATGACATCTTTATGGGAAGGACTGCCGAGATCTGCGGTAGAATCTCTTGCTAGTGGTGTTCCTGTTGTAGCATACAACGCAGATGGGTTGAACGATATCATAATATCTGATTACAATGGTTATTTAGTCAACATAAAAGACATAGATAAACTTGCATATTATGTAATTGAGTTATTAAACAACAAAATAAAACTGGAAAGATTAAAAAGTAACACAAGAAAGGTTGTTGATAAAAATTTTGATATAGTTTATATGGTAAAACAACAAGAAGAGTTGTATGAATCACTAAATAACTAATAAACTAAAAAATAAAAGGAAACAAATATGAAAAAATATAAAGTTACGCTAATCCCGGGAGATGGTACTGGACCAGAGATAGTAGAAATTGTAAAAAGAGTTATATCAGCCATAGGAACAAGTATTGATTGGGAGGAAGTTGAAGCGGGCGAATGTGCAATTGAAAAATATAATACCCCGTTACCAGCGGAAGTTTTAGATTCTATAAGGAGAACAAAGGTTGCACTAAAAGGGCCAATCACTACACCAATTGGTACTGGTTTTAGGTCTGTTAATGTAGCATTAAGACAAGAATTAGGTTTATATGCTTGTTTAAGACCGTGTAAAATTTATGATGGAGTAAAAACTGAATTTAAGAATGTAGATCTTGTAGTTGTTAGAGAAAATATGGAAGATTTATATTGTGGAGTAGAGTTTGAACCAAAAAGTGATGTTGCAAGGTATATTATTGAAAGATCAAACAAAAAAATACATCCTGATGCTGCAATATCTATAAAACCGATTTCTGTTTTTGGCACACAACGTATTGCAAGGTTTGCTTTTGAATATGCAAAAAAAAATAACAGGAAAAAGGTTACTTCAATAACAAAAGCTAATATTATGAAATTTACTGATGGATTATTTTATCAAGTATGTCGTGAGGTTGCTAAAAATTATCCTGAAATAGAATATGAAGAACGGTTGATAGATAATATGTGTATGCAGTTAGTGCAAAAACCTCAGATGTATGATGTTTTGTTATTACCAAACCTTTATGGGGATATTGTATCAGATCTATGTGCTGGCTTAGTAGGAGGTCTAGGTGTTGCTCCGGGGGCAAATTTTGGTGATGAATATGCGGTGTTTGAAGCTGTCCATGGTTCTGCGCCAAAGTATAAAGGTATGAACAAAGTTAATCCTGTAGCATTACTTCTTTCTGCGAAGTTAATGTTAGAACATTTAGGTGAAACAGAATCTGCAGTAAGATTAGAAAAAGCGATATCAAAAGTTATAAAAGAAAACAAAGTAGTAACTTATGATCTTGGTGGTAGTGCAAAAAATTATGAGATGGCCGATGAAATAATAAAAAATTTATAACTTTAGACAAAAAATATATAGCGTATAATGAACATATTAGTACTAAACTGTGGTTCTTCAAGTATAAAATTTGCTTTGTTTAATGAAGAACATAAAATAATTAAAGGTTTAATTGAACGTATAGGTGGTAATGATGCAATTGTTAACTATGAATTACCACAGAAAAATGTTAAGTATAAAAATGTTGTTTCAATACCAACACATGAAGTAGGAATTAAAATTTTAATTGAAGAACTTTTGCCTCAGAGTGGGATAAAAAATGTAAATGCTGTAGGACATCGAGTTGTACATGGTGGGGACAAATATTCGTTACCGGTTATTGTTAACGATGATGTTAAAAAAGATATTGAAGAATGTATACCCATGGCACCGTTACATAATCCACATCATTTAGCCGGAATTAACGCAATAGAAAATTTTTTGCCTAAAATTCCTAATATTGCAGTATTTGATACAGCATTTTTTCAAACAATTCCTATAGAAGCAGCAATTTATCCATTACCATATAAATATTATGAAAAATATAAGATTAAAAAGTATGGTTTTCATGGTACTTCACATTATTATTTGATGTTGAAGACTGCAGAAATTTTAAGAAAAAAAGTAGAAAAAATAAAAATTATAACGTGTCATTTAGGTAATGGTTCAAGTATTTCTGCAATAAAATATGGTAAAAGTGTAGATACTTCAATGGGTTTTACACCGGCAGCGGGTGTAATGATGGGAACCAGGACTGGAGATATAGATCCGGAGATAGTACCTTATATACAGATTTTAGAAGGAATAACTCCAAAAGAAGCCAGTATTATATTAAATAAACAGAGTGGTTTATTTGGTATATCAGGTATTTCAAATGATATGCGAAAAATAATTGATGAGATGAAAAAAAATTTTCGTGCAGAATTGGCATTTAAAATTTTTTGTTATACTGTAAAAAAATATATTTGTGCATATTTAGGTATATTGAATGGTGTAGACGCAATAATTTTTTCTGCAGGAATTGGAGAAAATTCATATTTAGTAAGAAAAGAAGTTTTAAAAGATATGGATAAATTAGGTATAATATTAGATAACAAATCTAATGAAAGTTGTGTAGGGAAAGATGGTATAATTTCTTCTAGAAAATCAAAAATTAAAGTTTTATCAATAAGAACAGATGAAGAAGTTATGATAGCAATGTTTACTAAAAAATTAGTTCAAAAAGAAAATTAACACAAACCATTGACAAACAATTTTTTCAATTGTATAAGACAACTCTAAAATTTTATTATGAGAATTTCACTTGACAGGCTACAGAAAGAACAGAAGTTAGTTATAGAATATGAGGATTTACAGTTTGAAAGAAATGAAGATAGGGGTACTTCTAAAGGACCATTAAAAATAAGTTTGGTTTTATGTTGTGTTAATGGAACAGTACCGAGTTTTAAATTAGAAGGTTTGATATCTGGTGAGATGAATTTTGTTTGTGATCGATGTGGTGAAGAATTTTGTAAAGATTTAAGAATTAAAGTTAACGATTATTTTGAACTTGAGAGTCAGGAAATTAAAAACAGAGAAATTGATTTGAATGTAAGAGTTCGTGAATGTGTGCTGAACAGTTTTCCAATAAAAATATTGTGTAAAGAAGATTGTAAAGGTTTTTGTGTAAAATGTAGAACAAATTTAAATAAAGAAAGGTGTATCTGTGGATAAGTTTTTAGTAAGAAATTTTTAAATAAAAGACGTAATTAAAATTAGGAGTAATATTATGCCAAATCCAAAAAAACATCATTCAAACATGAGAACAAGGATGCGCCGTGCTCAGTGGAAAGTTGTGCGGCCGAACACGGTAAAATGTCCGCAATGTGGTAGTTATAAATTACCACATAGAATTTGTCCTAATTGTGGGTATTACAAAGGAGAACTTTGGGTAAGTAAAAAAGTAAAAACTAAGAAACAAGAAGATACACAAAAATAATTTATGATAAAAATACTAGTAGATTCAATGGGAGGAGACAAAAATGTCCCTCAGATGAATGTAGATGGCGCACTGCAGGCGTTGTTAGAATTTAAAGATTTGAAAGTTATTTTAACAGGACCAAAAGATATTATTGAAAAAAGGATTAAAGAAAACATTATTTATCCTAAAAATGTAGTTGAAAGATTAGAAATTGTTGATGTTAAAGAGTTTGTTGATATGAACGAACAACCGTCAAAAGCTCTTCGGAATAAAAAAAATTCTACAATAGCTATTGGTATAAAAATGTTAAAAGATGGTTTAGTAGACGCTTTTGTATCAGCGGGTAATTCAGGTGCAGTTGCAGGATTTGCTTTGACTAATTTGAGCAAAATAAAAGGTATTGATAGACCAGCAATTTCTACTGTTTTGCCTACTTTAAAAGGTAGGTGTGTAATGTTAGATGCAGGAGCAAATGTTGATTGCAAACCGAAACAGCTTTTAGATTTTGCTTACATGGGTGATGCGTATTGCAGGAGTATTATGTGTAATGAAAATCCTAAAGTAGGTTTACTTACTATAGGTCATGAGGAAGGTAAAGGAAATTTGTTAATAAACGAATCTTACGAAATATTAAAAAACAGCAAACTTAATTTTATAGGAAATATTGAAGGTAAAGATATTCCTTGGGGCGAGGCAGATGTTGTAGTTTGTGATGGTTTTGTTGGCAATATTGTGCTAAAATTTGGTGAAGGTGTTGCAAGCATGTTATTAAAATCTATCAAAGACACATTAAAAAAACATCCTTTGACATTTGTTGCGTTACCATTTGTATGGAATGCTATGAGAAAACTTAAAAAACGGTTTGATTTCACAGAGTATGGTGGAGCACCATTGTTAGGATTAGAAAAGGTATGCCTTATTTGTCATGGTAGATCAAATGACAAAGCTATAAAAAATGCAATAAAAACTGCAAAACAGTTAGTAGAAAAAAATGTTAATGCAATGATAACAAAATATTTTAATGGAGAATAAATTTTTATAATGAAAGAAAATTATGTAAAGATAACAGCTACAGGGACATACATTCCACCGAAGATATTGACAAATTTTAATTTAGAGAAAATGGTTGATACAACAGATGAGTGGATTACTACACGAACAGGTATTAAAGAAAGACATATTGTAGAAGAAACTTTTTCTACAAGCGATATAGCAACATTAGCTGCAAAAGATGTTCTACAAAAAGCTAATATTTCAGCAGAAGATTTAGATGCGATTGTTGTAGCAACTATTACGCCTGATATGCTTTTTCCATCTACTGCGTGTATAGTTCAAAAAAAACTTAATATTCAAAAAGAACTTTTTGCGTTTGATATATCAGCTGCATGTAGTGGATTTGTTTATGGTATTGCTATAGTTACAAGTATGATAAAATCTGGATTATGCAATAATGTTTTGTTAATAGGTGCAGAGACAATGTCAAAGTTTACTAATTGGAAAGATAGAACAACATGTGTTTTGTTTGGGGACGGAGCTGGTGCAATGATATTATCAAAAACTGAGGATAAAAATGAAAATTCTATTTTATCAGTATTTTTAGGTGCTGATGGTAAATATTCGGATTTATTGTATATTCCTGCTGGTGGATCCAGAATGCCTGCTTCAGAAAAAACTGTCAAAGAAAATTTGCACACTATAATAATGAGTGGAAAAGAAGTTTTTAAAGTTGCAGTGACAAAAATGGTAGAATCAGCAAAAAAAGCTTGTGAACTTGCTGGTATTAAAACGAAAGATTTAGATTTACTAATTCCACATCAAGCTAATTTAAGAATAATAAACGCTGTTGGGGAACGAGTAGAAATTGAACCTGAGAAAATTTTTGTCAATGTACAAAAGTATGGAAATATGTCTTCAGCTACGACTATTATAGGACTAAGTGAAGCTATTGATGAAGGAAGAGTTAAAAAAGGGTCAAAGGTTTGTTTAATATCTTTTGGAGCAGGATTTACCTGGGCGTCGTGTGTAGTAAGACTATGATGAAATGTAAAAAAATAAGATAGAGGAATGCCAAAATGAAATTAGCGATAGTATTTCCAGGACAGGGAACACAAACGGTTGGTATGGGTAAA
The DNA here is from genome assembly GCA_937936785.1 of uncultured Endomicrobiia bacterium. Classification (GTDB taxonomy): domain Bacteria; phylum Elusimicrobiota; class Endomicrobiia; order DTEH01; family DTEH01; genus CALDDQ01. Next base: position 81,944 of record CALDDQ010000003.1, on the reverse strand, counting down.
GAGTTATATGACAATTTTTATGAGATAAGAGACTATTACAGTATTGCAAACGAAATTTTAGGTTATGATATAAAAGAACTAATTTTTAAAGGACCGGAAGAATTTTTGTTACAGACAAATTATACTCAACCGGCTATATTTTTGACTTCAATAATTTGTTATGAAGTATTAAAGTTAAAATTTCCTAATATTAAGAACGAAATTGAATTTGTTGCAGGACATAGTTTGGGTGAATATAGTGCGTTATATGCTTCTGGGGCATTGAACTTTGAACAAACATTAAAACTTGTTTCTATTCGTGGAAAAATTATGGCTGATGTTGGAAAAACTAATCCTGGTTCAATGTTAGCTGTGTTAGGAATTTTAAAAGAAGATATAATATCTTTATGTAAAGATTTAACTTCTAGAGATTATTTTGTTGAACCGGTTAATTTCAATTGTCCAGGACAAATAGTTGTAGCAGGGACAGTGTCCGGAGTTAATGAACTATCAAAAATTCTAAATGAGAAAAACATAAAAAATTTAAAATTAAATGTTTCTGGAGCATTCCATTCTTCGTTAATGGATGATGCACAAAAAATTTTTTTTGATTCACTTGACAAACAAGAGTTAAATAATGCACTTATTAAACTTGTATCAAACTATGATGCAAAACCACATACAGATAAGGATGAAATAAAATATTGTTTAAGCAAACAGATTAATCATCCAGTTTTGTGGGAAGATAGTGTAAATTATATGAAAGATAAAGTTGACTTATTTTTGGAGTGTGGTCCTGGACGAGTGTTAAGTGGAATGATAAAGAAAATAGATAAAAAACTTAAAGTAGCAAATGTTGAGAATGTTAGTTCGTTAGAAAATTTTTTAAAATCTTGTTGCAATAACAATATTTCATAAAGTTTAGATAAAATTATAGTTATAGAGCGATACATATTTAGAAAGATTTAGGAGATTTTTTATGGAAAAAAGGTTAAAAAATAAGGTAGCAATAATCACAGGTGGTGCACAAGGTATTGGTAAAAGTATAGCGACAAAACTTGCAATTGAAGGAGCAAACTTAGTTTTGGTAGATGTAAACTTAGAAGTTGCAAGTCAAACAGCAAAAGAACTGGAAAACCAGCATTTAATTTCTACTCTTGTTTTCAAAGTAGATGTTAGTAACTACAAAGAGGTAGAAGAGTTTATAAATGTTACTATAGAAAAATTTGGTAAGATTGATATTTTAGTTAATAATGCTGGTATTACAAAAGATAATTTGATTTTAAGAATGAGTGAAGAAGATTGGGATAAAGTATTAAATATAAATTTAAAAGGTTCATTTAATTGTATAAAAGCGGTATCCAGATTTATGATGAAACAACGATCAGGTAGAATTATAAACATAGCATCGGTTGTAGGTTTGATGGGAAACGCTGGTCAAGCAAATTATTCTGCTTCAAAAGGTGGTCTTATTGCGTTGACAAAAACTGTTGCAAAAGAATTATCTTCACGTGGAATTTTGGTAAATGCAGTAGCACCAGGTTTTATAAAAACGCGTATGACAGATGCTCTTAGTGAAGAACAAAGAAAAAAATTAACTGATGTTATTCCTGTGAATCGTTTAGGTGAACCAGAAGATGTTGCAAATGCAGTTTGGTTTTTATCAATAGAAGAATCAAGTTATATAACAGGTCAAGTTATTTCTGTTAATGGTGGAATGTATATGTAATTATTACAAAAAAAAATATAATATTATGTTCCAGAGAGAAAGGTTCTCATTAAATAGTAAAAATAAAAAAATTAAAAAAATACTTGACAACAAAAAAATATTTTGTTAACTAAATAAAAAATTAAATTAGGAGGAAATGTATGACAGAAGATATCGAAGCGAAAGTAAAATCTATAATAGCAGAAACTTTAGGGGTAGATTTGCAAGAGATTACACCACAGGCATCTTTTGTAAACGATTTAGGTGCAGATTCTCTTGATACGGTAGAATTGGTAATGGCACTTGAAGAACAGTTTGGGGTGGAAATCCCAGATGAAGATGCAGAAAAAATTCAAACTGTAGGACAAGTATTAGATTACATAAAAACAAAATTGAACAAGTAAACACTATAATTTTTAGAGGTTTAAATTAAAAATTTTATGGGAGAAAATTTCAGAGAACAAGTTGTAATTACAGGGATGGGAGTGATTACTCCTGTAGGTATTGGGAAAGAAGAATTTTTATCTGCAATTAAATCTGGCAAAAGTGGTGTTGGACAAATAACATCTTTTGATACATCTGAATTTACAACACGCATTGCTGCTGAGGTAAAAAATTTTAATCCAGAGATTTACATAGATAAAAAGAAGGTTCGTAGAATGGATAGGTTTTGCCAGTTTGGTTTTGCGGCAGCAAAAATGGCAGTTGAAGATTCAGGGATAGATTTTGCAAAAGAAGATTTGTCACGTGTTGGTGTTATACTTGGTTCTGGGATTGGTGGATTGTCAACAATAGAACGTGAACATACAGTACTTCTGCAAAAAGGTCCTGGCAGAATTAGCCCATTTCTTATCCCGATGCAAATTTCAAACATTTGTGCAGGTGAAATTGCAATTTATTATGGGTTAACAGGTATAAACTATGCTGTTACATCTGCTTGTGCTTCATCAAACCATGCTCTTGGCGATGCATTAAGGTTGATTCGTTATGGTGATGCAGATGTTATAATCTGTGGTGGTGCAGAAGCTACAATTACGCCGGTAGGGTTAGGAGGATTTTGTGCTGCTCGTGCGTTATCACAACGTAATGATGAACCACAAAAAGCCAGCCGTCCTTTTGACAAGAACCGGGATGGATTTGTTATGGGAGAAGGTTCGGCAATGTTTGTGTTGGAAACTTTAGAACATGCAAAAAAACGTGGTGCAAAAATTTATGCCGAACTTGCAGGCTATGCTGCTACTGATGATGCGTTTCATATAACAGCCCCTCGGGAAGATGGTTTTACACAATCAATGTGTATAAGACGTGCTTTGGAAGATGCAAAAGTTAATATAGAGGACGTAGGGTATATAAACGCACACGGGACTTCAACGGAATTTAATGATAAAATAGAAACTTTAGCAATAAAATTAGTCTTTGGCGATATTGCGTATAAAATACCTGTTTCATCAACAAAATCTATGACAGGACACTTATTAGGAGCGGCGGGAGCAGCAGAGTTAGCTGCTATACTACTGTCTATGGAAGGCAAATTTGTTCATCCTACGATTAACTATGAGACTCCCGATCCTGATTGTGATTTAGATTATGTCCCTAATGTTGCAAGAGATTATGAGTTTAAGGTGGCAGTTTCTAACAATTTTGGTTTTGGTGGGCATAACGCAGTTATTGTTGTGAAAAGATTTGAGTAAGAGAAATTAGGTTTATGGCAAATTTTTTATGGTTAATTCTAAGATAGAGAAACATTTGTCTGAAATAGAAAAAATTTTTTTGATAAAAATCAATAATAAAGACATTTTGAAACAGGCTTTGATACATAAATCATGGGCAGTAGAAAATAAAAGTTCTTTTTTTAACGAACGATTAGAATTTTTAGGAGATAGTGTTTTGTCACTGGTTGTTACAGATTTTTTGTACAATAAGTATCCCAAAAAAGAAGAAGGTGAACTTTCAAAGTTAAAATCTACTTTGGTATCAAAACAACAACTTGCTAAATGGTCACGCGAACTTAATTTAGGTAGAGTTGTTTTTATAAGTTCAGCAGAGGAATCTTCTGGTGGAAAAAAGAAAGATTCCATATTAGCAAACCTTTTTGAAGCGATACTTGGTGCGGTATATTTAGATCAAGGATTAGATGCGTGTAAAAAGTTTCTTGAAGAAAAATTTTTAAACAAAGAAATTAAGTTTGAATTTCAAGATTATAAAAGTTTGCTACAAGAAATTGTTCAAAAAAAGTTTAAAATTTTGCCTGTTTATGAAATCGTTAAAGAGACAGGACCTGATCATGACAAAGAATTTGAATCAGTAGTAAAGGTAGGAGAAAAAATTTTTGGTAAAGGCAAAGGAAAAACTAAAAAACAAGCGGAACAGTCTTGTGCAAAAGTTGCGTTAAAAAAGTTAAGTAAAGATTCTAACTAAAGATTTGGTTAGAACTGTAATAGGTTTTATTTTATATTTTTATGCCCCCATCGACTAGCGGCCTAGGTCACAGCCCTTTCAAGGCTGCGACACCGGTTCAAATCCGGTTGGGGGCAAAATTTTTTTTGTGTGATTTTTGTCACACCTGTTGACAAACAGTAAATTAATTAGTAAATTAGAGAAAGTTGAATATGAAAATAGTTAAAAACAAATTTTTAATAATCTTATTTGGAATATTTCTAATAACGAAAGTTTATTCTGAAACTATTTCTGTTCCTTCTGAAATAGTAGATTTTGCTTTAAATTTTGTAGAAAATCCGAGCGACTTGTTTTTTAGTTTAGAACAAATGATGGAAGACGTCTCTCCTTTGAACAAAAAATGGTTTGGTATAAGAACAAGTATATTTCCTACTTTGTTCCCGGTTACTTTTGGAAATTTAAGTTTTAAAACAAGGTTTAATAAAGAGACAGCGAACATTCCTCAGGTAGGACTTTCAGCTGGGTATGGCAAAATTTTAGCATTGGACTTCATACCTAAAGGAGAAAATGCACCAACTCCAGAAAGTATAAACTATTACTATGGACTAACACTAAGCAAAACTTTTGATAGTTCAACAGTTTATTTAGGAGCGAAATATTCAAATTCATTATTAAGTGTAAAATTATCTTCTCCAGTAGCGATTGTTGGTGATGTTAAATTTTCAGAAATAAATTTTAAAGTAGACGACTTTTTTTATTTTACAGGTATAACAATTTCAGTTTCATCAAAGAGAACTGTTATAGCACAGATGGCTTATGGTCCAAAATATAAAAAGATTGTTGCCAGAGTTGGTGTTGAAGGACCAAATGCAGAGTTTGGTTTAGACATTTTTCCTGAAGGATTGTTAGTATTTTATCCTTACTGGGCATATCATTGGCGGTTTTGATAAATGCAGATGTGTAATGCGGGATATTATAAGATGATAGAAAAAAATAATATGAGAAAAAATGTTTTAATCTTAAAACTAATTTTAATAACGATATTAGGAATGGTTAATTTTTGTAGCTCTGAAATTAAATGGGCACCATATTATGCGTTTAACTTATCGGAAGGAGTTTATATTCCTTCAGTTGGAAAATGGGGTATTACAACAAATTTAACTAACGATCTAGGATTTATAGTTAAACCATCTCAAAAGCATTCCATATTACTTTTTTATGAACTAAAATATTTAGGACCAGGGTTAAAACGGCAAGAAGGAGAAAAATTTGAACAACGTAATATGGGTCATCTTTTAACGGCACAACATAGTTTTAAATTTAACAAAGATATTACTTTTAAGACGAGATTAAGTTATGTAACCGATTGGTGGCGGTCAGGGACAAACGAATTATGGGGTTATGGATTATATGATTCTTTGAGGTATGGGATTAACGAAGATGTAGAATGGAAAATTGAAAAATTAACGTTAATAGGGCAGGTAGGATATAGTCAAATAAAGTTTCCAAATTATACTAATTTGATTGAAGAATTTCAGTCAGGTTCTGAAGAAACTACTGCAGGTAAACAAGATAATAATTTGCTACAGTTAGGTGTTAAATCGAAATATGAAGGGCATGTGTTAGGATTAAGTTTTATTAATCAGGCATATTTGAACCAAAAAATTTTAACCGAGACAGGGACGTATTCTTCTGATATTAAACAGAACGATTTATCGTTAGAGTTGTATTATAACAAAGAAGTTTTAAAAATTGTAGGGCCTTTATGGACATCACCATATTTTTCTTTTAAATACAAAGATTCTAATCAAGGGTATTTGCATTTTAAATCAATTACAGAACCACCAACTTTTGTGTCTAATTTTTATGATTATACAAAAATATTATTTTCTTTTCCTGTGAATTTAAATATAACAAAAACTAAATATATATCATTTGTTCCAGATTATGAGATTACAAATTACACCAGAGAACGTAGAGATGAAAATAATAATTTTGTTGTGGGAGAAAAACATTATACAAACCTTGCAATTTTAAGTTTTGCATATATATCTAATCCAGATGAAAATAGAAAAGTAACACTTTTTTATACTCTTCAGACTCAGTCCTCATCTACAAAATTTGAGAAATATTTTCCATATAACTACACTGGGAATTATTTAGGTATAAGCTATAGTTATAGTTTCTAAAAATAAACCAGAATTTTGAATTTTAAGAATAATAAAAATTAAGTTTCAAAAAAATTAACTAAATAATGGTACTTGTGAATTAAGATGAAAATTAGTTTTTTTATACATTTAAGAAATAATGTTCACTTTAACAAAATAATTTTTTTTCTATCTTTTAACTTTATATTCTTAACTTTTCATTTTTTACCATTACATTCTGCAGCACCACATATTTCAGGAAGATACATAGAAGGACAGCCAAAAGTGAAGTTAAAAGTCAACTCTTACGCATTAAATCTTCGTCGTAGAGGTGCTCCAGCAAAAGAAGTTGCAAAAGCGTTAAATGTTGTTGGGACAAAAAAAGTTGCTGTGATAATTGTAGATTTTCCAGACAAAAATTTTTCTCCTGGATGGCATACTCAGGCAAATAATACTTTCTCTGAGTTAAAAAAGTATTATGAAGAAGTTTCATATGGAAAACTTAAATTAGAAATAAAATTTTTTTATGATGGTGGTATATCTACAGGGACATTAACAGCATCTGCAAATGCGTATAGACTGTCTAATTATATGTCTTATTATGGACAAGATACTAATGTAACACTTTCTAATTTAATAAAAGATTCAATAAACAAAACTTCTGGTGCAGTTGTAAAAGGGAGTGGTATAAACCAGTTTGATTATGTAATGGTTTTACATGCAGGATATGGGAACGAATCAACGACAAACCCTAATGATATTTGGTCAGCATATATTGACTGGACTGGTGCTGTGGGTGGTTTCACTGATGGCACCATTGTTCCAGAAAAAGAACAAGATGGATCACCAGTTGGAGTGACTTGTCACGAGTTTGGTCACCAGTTAGGGCTGCCAGATTTATATTATCAGGATGGTGTAAATCAATATAGTAGAATAGGTAAATGGTGTTTGATGGATTATGGCACATGGTTAGGAACACCACAAGGTTCATCACCAGCACATTTATCTGCTTGGTGTAAATATTATTTAGGTTGGGCTGATGTAGTAATAATTTCTTCCACGGTGAAAGATTATAATTTAGCATATAGCAAATCTGCATCAACAGGATTTGTAAAAATTCCGGTAATAGTTGCCAATGACTCAAATAAAGAATATTTTTTGTTAGAATATAGAAGAAAAGTTTCTTATGATACATTTTTACCAGGTGAAGGAATATTAATTTGGCGCATTGATGATACAATAGCATCGGATCCGATAAGATTGGCAAATAATGATATAAATTCTGGTGATCCACACTATGGAGTAGATTTGGTAGAAGCGGATAAGGTAGAAACTTATACAACATACTTTGGTGATTCTGGTGATCCATTTCCCGGAAGTAGTAATGTAACAAACTTTTTTGTTTCAGATTATGGTATTAAAGCATACAATGGAGAAAGTTTTCCTTTGTTTATTACGAACATTTCTTTAAATTCTTCGTATGCAAATTTTAATATTTTGTACGAGTTTGAATTACAGAATGTTTCTCAAGGACAAGTTCTTATTGGAAACAACTATACTTATGCAGGAAAATTGATGTTGATAGGATTTAATTTGTTGAAGCCAGATTATATGGAAATTAATGTTTATGATATTGCGGGTAATTTAGTGAAAAGTTTTGAGAAACAATATTATTCTGAAGGCAAAAATCAAATTATGTGGTATGGAACAGATAATTCTGGTGTTAAACTAAGTCCAGGGTTATATTTTATGAGTTTTAAGACAGATGATAGTGTCAAGGTAGAAAAGTTTATAATAAAAAGATAGATTTTTTTAACAACAAACTAAAAAGTAAAAATTTAATAATATAAAATAATAGCAGATGAAAAAAAAAGTTTTGGTAGCAATTTTTTGTTATAAAATTTTTATAGGTAATATTTTATGTAATGAAAATAAAGATTTAAATTTTGTTAATATTCCAATTGGGACAAGTATATCATTAGGAAATGAACTTTCAGTAGTTGATAATGGAGTTTTTAGTTTATTTACAAACCCAGCAATGTTAGGAATAATGCGATCAGTATCATCTTTTGAGTATAACAGATTATTTTATTATGCAGACACTTATTATGATTTGTTAGGTTTATGTGGGACAAATGTTTCAGAAGGGATAGTTTCTGGTGTTACTATAGGAAGATTTTCTTCTGGAAACATTGCGGTTAGAGATATAGAAGGAGTAGTTACTGGAGAAAATTTTGAATATTCAATTATGAATGCTAATATAGGTTTTGCAACTCGGTGGGGAAAATATTTTTGGGTAGGATTTAGTGGGTATGGTTTGTGGGAAAAAAGTAATTTGGATACACGTTTTTTTGGAAGTAATGTTGGTTTGATGTATAATACAAACATAAAAAACAAATTATTGCGACATATTAGAATTGGTGGTGTTGTTCGTGGTGTTGGATTAAACAAAAACTTGGTTCATAGTGAAGGTATAATGTTAAAAATTTTAAATCAAGAAATATATTTTGGTTCGGAATCAGGGTTTAATAATGTTGATAATCAAAGACTGAATTTAGGTATAAATTTTATTCTGTTTAGTAATGCAACGACATCGTTATTAATACGAGCTGGGATAGGTGGGTTTAATAATAATTTGTTAAAAAGTTATGGGACAGGTTTTGGGTTAAGATATAAAGATTTTATTTTAGATTATTCTTTTAATACACATTCATATTTAAACACAGTTAGTAACATAAGATTAGGTTTAACCTTTGGCGAAGTTTCTGAAAAAGATTATATCGTTGCAATACAAAAAAAAGAAAAAGAACAGATAAAAGCAGAAAAAAAGAAGATAATTAATGTAGCAGTAACAAATTTTTCTGGTAAAAATGTTGTTGAAAAAGATTCTATAATTGTATCTGATTTTTTTAGGTCTGAATTGGCTAAAACAAAAAAGTATAATGTTTTAGAAAAAGAAAATATGGAAAAAATTTTATCTGAACAAAAGGTTGATGTTATTGTTTCAGATACAGACAATGCAGTGCAAGTTGGTAGAGTGTTAAAAGTAGAACAATTAATTTTTGGTGTTGTGGCAAAAATTAAAGAAAAATATTATTTAACAATACATTTTGTAAATATAGAATTTGGTAGAATAGTAAAGTCAGAAAGTGTTAGTGTTAGAGATTTTAGTGAATTTCAAAAAGCAGTTAAAGAATTTGTTTTACAACTAAAAAACGATTAATATGTTTTTCTAAAATATAAAACTAATCCAGAAATTAAAAAAACAAAGTTTGGTATCCAGATAGATATTATAGGGTTGATAATATTTAATTCTCCAACAGTTCTAAATATAGACAATAAAGTCCAGTAAATTATCGTTGCGACAATTGTGTAAACAAAACTTATTAATTTACCGTATTGAACAGAAGTTGATTGGCCTAAGGAAATTGATAGTAATATCAAGATAAAATTTACAAATGGTAATGCATATCTAAACCCTAATTCTGTATAATATTTTGCAGTTGGCATACCACGTAATTTAGTTATTTTTATTATATCATTAATATGTTTAATTGTTAATTGATCTAATGGTTTGTTTGAATAATCATATTGAAAATCTTCAATATCAATTTGTAATGGGAACTGGTATTGAAAAAAATTTTTCTCTGAATTTAGGATGTTGTTTTTATAAGTTCTTAAGACTGTATTTTTTAATATCCAGGAGTTATTATCTTTAGTGCCATAAGGAGAATATAGTTGATATATAACATTATAATCATTATCAAGTTGTTCTATTAAAATATCGTTAATAACATTGTTTTCTTTATTATAAGAAGTTATTGTAGCAAAAATATTTTTGGCATCAGAGTATGTTAAATTATAAAATATATTTTCTTTTAAAGGTTCTTTTTTTATTTCAAGTTGAAAAATATTTTGAGCTTTTTTAAAAAATATCGTCGCTATTTTATCATTTAAATAAAAAGAAATAATAGATAAAATAGTTCCAAAAATTAACCATGAACAAAAAAATTTTTTTGGATTTATACCCAAGGTTTTTATTGCAGTAATTTCTTTACTATGAACAAAATGTGATAGTACGATTAGGGATGAAAGCATAGTTGTCATAGGAAGTGTTTGAACAAACCACAGTGGGATATGTAATGACAAATAAACTAATATTATTGTTGTAGAAGGTTTAAATGTTACTATTTCTGGTAGTCGCCAAAAAAATTCTGTTAAAGCAAATATTACTATAAAAAATCCAGATATTGGCAAAAATGTTTTTAACAATTCAACAAAAAAATATTTTTGTAAAGTAAAATTAATTTTCATTATATTTTCTTGACAATGTTAAGTATAATACCAACAATACAAAGTTTGGTATTTGTGTCAAAATTAGTGTTACAAAAAAAGACGATATTTTTAGTATATTATTATCTGAAATACGTTGAGAAAATGTTAAAGAACTGGATAAAATAAAATAATATATTCCTGTTATAAATATTGTAATAATAAAACTTATAGGTTTTGAGTTGTGTTTAATATTTAATCCAAGAATTGTTCCTATTAAGACAAAGAAAAAGATAGATAAAGATAAGGTGTGTCTTAAGAAATATTCGGTTAAAATTACATTTTTTGGAGTTGTGGTTTGGTTTTTGTCATCATAAAGAGTTAACAAATCTTTGTTTGTCAATTCTCTAAGATTATCAGGTTCATTGACAACATTTTTTATTTGAGTGCTATATATTATAAAAATATATTTTTCAAACAACATTTGCATAGTTTTATTAATTTGTTTTTTGTCTATTAAACTTAATCTTCCATTGTTTAAATTTAAGACAATGTCATTTTTATTATTTGTCTCAAAATTTGCATTTTTGGCAGAAATTATTTGAATTATGTCATTGTTTATTGGATTGTATATATAAACATTATGTAAAACATTTTTTTCAACTGTGTTTACAAAAATTTTTTTGTTTGAAAAATTTATAAAAGTTTTATCTGAAAACTTTATTATAGGAGAAGATAAAAGAAAGTTAGTGTATAGATTTTTAAAATTTCTTTGACTTTTAGGTGATATATATCCGTTAAAATAAAACATAATTGCTGATATAATACAAGCTAAAAAAATAATATTTTTTGTATAGTTAATACGTTTTAAACCTAAGGTATTTATGATAGTAATTTCTCCACATTCTTTCATTGAAGAAAATGTTAGTAACGTTACTAAAAGTATAGTTATTGGTAATGACAAAGATATAACTGATGGAAATAAAAATAAAAATAATTTTATTATAACATTAAAAGATGTAGTATGTGAAATTAGAGGTTTTATTAGTTGGTATATTGAGTTTAGAAAGAATAGTAATGATATGATACCAAAATAAATAATAAAATTTTCACCAAATTCTTTTAGGATATATTTATTTAATATTTTCATATTTCTATAAATAATTATTTTACTAAAATTATAGAAAAATTTGTATATTTTGTGTATAATAAATATTAATCAAATATAGAACAAGAAAACAAGTTATAATGCATAATAAATATTTTAATAAAACAAAAAGTATTTTTATAATAACGATATTATTTAACTGGTTTGTGCTAGCAGAAAAAATTAGTTTTCCAAAAGTTTCAACTGGTACTTATCAAAATGAACAGGTCGAAAGTAAAGATTTAAATTATGCTCCTATAATAAAATTTAATCGTTCAAAATGGCACCGTGTTAGAAAACGAATAGAACAAAACTTACCACCTTATGAAATTGTTGGCGAGGAAGTAAAATTAAAAATACCGACAGTAGTTTCTCCTACTACGATAGAATTTGTCGAAGGGACACAGTTAAATATAGCAGGTCGTAAACTAATTGGTATGGAGTTAAAAGAGGTTGTATATCCAAACGATGCTAAAAAAAATTATGGAGTTCAACCTACTATGAAACAAGAGTTGCAGGTAAGGATCCGAGGTAAAGTTGGTAACAATGTTGATGTAAATGTAGATATAGATGATACACAACCAGATAAACGCGATATTTCAATAGTTTATCGTGGAGAAGGGGTAGAATCTGCTCCTGGAGCAGGTGGTGTTGGATATAAAGGAAAACAGAAAGCTGGTATTCAGGAAGCTGCATTTGGAGATATAACTTTGTCTCTTCCAAACTCAGAATTTGTGGGTTACCAACGACAAGTTTTTGGTATCAAAGCTATAGGACAATTTCCAGTGGCGGAAGGAAGAATGGGTAAAGCATATTTTATTGCAAGTCAAAGTAAAGGTAATTTTGAAACAAAAAGGTTTATAGGAACAACACAGTTCGAACGAAAAGAAATTTTTGATATTTCATATATTCCAAGGAAATATTATAGATTATCAATAGGAAATGATAAAATACAAAAAGGTAGTGTAAAGATTTTTGTTGATGATAGAGATGCTACAAATAATACAAATACAATTAATATAACAGCACAATTACCTAATAGTTCAACGAGTACTTATACTGGCAATTTTGATGTGTTAGCGATTGGAAGAGATTTTGTAGTAGATTATTCTACTGGTATTGTAATGTTTACAATTCCAAACAAATATATTCAATCAAACTGGGTAATAGCAATAGATTATGTTGATGAAAATACAGGGATGTCTCTAAGGGATAAATTAGGTACTACAAATTATATCTTAATAAAAGATACAAATGAAGATTTTACCCAAGAATTAAGAAATAGATATAATATTGGTGCAAGAAATATTATTCGTGACAATGGTCTAGGAAACTTTATTTTAAAGATTGTAGACAAGAGTAATTCCATACCTGAAATTTTGTTACCAGATAACAAACCTGTGCCAAAATATCCAAATGATATTGTAGTGAACTTTGAAACGGGCGAATTTTATTTTTTGTCAGATAAACCATTTAATAATGACTGTTATAACAAATCACCTGTTAGTAGGTATAATATTGTAGTAGAATATCGTTCTAGATTAAAAACTTATACTTTAAAACCATTTTTAGTTCCACAATCTGAACGTGTATACATAGATGGTCAACTTATGCAGCGAGATTTGGATTATTTTATTGATTACGATTCTGGTTTTTTAACATTTTTACGAGAAGAAAAAATTGTAGAAAATAGTGTTATAGAGGTAAGTTATGAGTATAGTATGTTAGGTTTACAGGGAGGAGAAACATTAGCTGGAGGAAGATTAGAAGTTCCTGTTCATCAAAAAATTTTTGTTGGTGGGAGTGTTTTGGGAAACTTACCTTCTAAAGGTGTTAATAGGCCGGATGTTCGTGCAACACCAAGTTCGTTACAAGTGTGGGAAGTGGATGGACGAATTGTTGATATAAATTTACCTTTTGGACTACCTTTGAAATTAAATTCTTTATCAGCAGAATATGCTGAAAGTAAAAAAAATCCTAATATCTGGAATGAAGCAGTGATTGAGAATATGGAAGGGATTACTTTAGAAGATACTGTTTCTACATATAAAGATTTATGGAAATATAATTCTACATTGTTAGGTGATGTATATTTTCCATCAGAGTTATCTTGGGAAAATGAAGATGTTTATTCAAAAGATATAAATCCAAACAAAACTACAACTACAGAAAAACAACAAGTGTTAAAAATAAATTATAATTTACATTCTTCTTCAGAAATTGCTATGGTATATAGTTTTTCAAAAGTTGGAGTTGATTTTTCTAAGAAAGTATATATTGATATAGATATTTATGGTGATGGAGGTGGTGGTAAAGTATTTTTAGATTTGGGACAGGTAAAAGAAGATATAGATAATGACGGAATACTTGATACTGAAGATAAAAATAATAATGGGATATTAGATTTGCATGAAGATGTAGGATTTGATTATAATGTTGGTTTGAACAAATATTTTATTGGTGCAGGGAATGGTTTGTTGGATAGTGAAGATTTAGATAGTGATGGTATATTGACTACATTTGATAATTTAGCTGGTAGTTATGAGTTAGGAGATTTGAATTATACCGGTTGGATTTCTACAAGAGTTTTTGTAAGTGTAAATCAGCAAAATATATGGAATGTTATAAAACATGCAAGGGTAAGAATACAGGGTCATGGAAAAAAAGGTACATTAAAAATTGCAAAGATTTCAGTAGTAGGAAACCGGTGGGAAAACAAAACTCCTTCAAAATCAAAAATTTATGCTGTTAACAACGAAAATGATAAAAATTATGTTAAAAACAACAGGTTAATTTCAGATAATAATACATCAACTCCATTTAACCAATCTCTAACAACAGAACAGGCATTAGCAATAAAATATGATTTTGTAAAATCTACGGATTATGCAATATCACAGATTTTATATACTCGTGCTCATGATTTTTCTTACCACCATAAGTTTAATTTTTTTATTTTTAATGATGGTAATGATATTGAACTAAAATTACGAGCATACACTGATGACAACAATTTTGTAGAATTTTCTACTATAACATATTTAAAAAATACAGATTCTTGGACTCAATTTGTTATTGAACAAGTTGACCAGAATTTTGATAACGTGCCGGATGTTTGGCAATTAGATAAAGTTAATGAGAGTGGTGGAATATGTGTTTCTACTGGTATACCAAAATTAGATGCTATATCTAAAATGGAAATAATAATAAAAGCAACTAAAAATAATCAAAAAGGTATTATTTATGTTAATGATATGTTTCTATCGGATAGTTGGATTAAAACTGGTATAGCAAGAAAGTTTGATTTTGACCTATCAGTTCCGACATGGATGAATTTTGGTTCAAGGTACAAAACTATTGATAGAAAATTTGAAACATTTACTTCTGCAGTAACAAATCAAGACAGAACAGAAACAAGTGCGTACTTAAATTTTACAAAAATAGGATTTATGCCATTAAGTTTTCAAGGAAAACAATCTGTAACTGTTACTCCATCTGCAATAAAGGCCGGGAATTTAGTTTCTAAATTAGAAGAAGGTGAGATTTCCAAAACAGAAGGTAGTATGACAACAACTATAAGGATTAACAATAAATGGTTACCACAGTTAAGTGCCGGGTATACTAAATCAGTTTCTTCCTCTACGGAACTTAGACAAACAGATATTATTGACACATATAGTGGTTCAATAAATTATAGTGTTCCATTTTCATTTTATATAGCAGTTCTTCCAACAAATATAGGAATAACTGCAAGCGAAAATCATACTTATATTTCACCCTGGAATTTGTCGGTGTCTACACCTACTCGTGACAAGTCAAGAGATGTAAATTTTAGTTTACCTTTTAACCTGTGGAATCAAATTACATTAAACCTCACTGCAGGAACAAAAAATGTTTATTCTGAAATAAAGATGCCCAAAACACGAATTGATAGCCAATTAGTTTTACCAAAGTTAGAAAAAACAGATACTTCTGATTTAATAAATTACTGGTATAATTTAGCATTTTTTGCTCCGAGGAATTTCCCAAAGTACGAGAGTGATATTGAGGAAATAATGATAAGTTCGTTTACAAAAAGAAAGGGATGGAAAACTGCAGCGAATACTTCATTAAATATTATTCCATTTTTTAAACCAACTGCGAGTTATGATATTGATATTGCAGAAGATTATAAATTACCTTTATATGAGAAAAAAGATGTTATGAGAAATGCTAGCGGTAGTTATGGAGTAAGTTTTATACCAAAAAATGTTATAGATCTGGAACAGATTAAAACTTTAAACATAAGTTATAATAGAGGATTGATTTTTGGTGATAAACATGAAAATCTTCCAAAAGATTTAGAAATTATTGATTTGTACAAATTTAAAAAATTAGAAAATTTGTGGTTTGAACAAACAATTTCTACTTCAAGCAGAACACAGTGGTTAACTCAATTAAGTCATAGGGTCAGTGTTTCATGGAAAATTTTTGAAGGAGTGTGGTTTCCTGAAGCATTAAAATTTTTTCGTAGAACCGATGTTACAGCAAATTATAATGACGAAGATAAACAAGAAGAAATTACAGGTACTTATCGTAAAACGTATACAAAAGTATGGCCTGATTTAAGTTCTACATTATACGATTTGGATAGATTATTGATAGTTTTTTGGGAGAAACCAAATGTTACAAATTCACGTTTAGATTTGCGTTATACTTATAGAACAGTAGAGACGAAACAAGTTAGTTATGAGTTTAGTTCGTTTCATAGAGAAATTTTGAGTTTTGATTTGTTTAAAAATTATAATATAGTAGGAAGTTATGATGATACACAAGCAGAGAAATATAGTGTTATACTAAACACTGCAACATTGACAAGAATAGAAAGAGCAAATAATTTTGGTTGGAGTTTGCAAGTTGGGTTACCTTTTTTTGGACAGAGGTTAACTCCTAAGTATGATTATAGGAAAGATTTTGCTGAAGATAGTAAAAGTGTTGCTATTAGAGATTTGATAACCCATACTTTTAGTGTAAGATATTATGTGGATATAGTTCCGAAAAATGGTATAAAAATTCCTTGGTTAGGAATTGTCCCGTTACAGAATCGTCTCATAGTTGATACTAATTTTTCTTATGTAAGAAAAGAAAGTTCTCTTGATGTTAAAACAAATAATGTTGATCAAATACAAGTTAGTTCAAATTTAGATTATGAAGTATCAAAATATATAAGGGTACGTGTAGGTGGTAGATATGAATATAACCAAAACCGTGAAGTAGACAAGGAAACAAACTATAGTTATAACATGTTGGGACAGTTGACAATAACATTTTAAGAGATTAAATTGTAATTACTTGTTTAATTTTAATAACCAATGAAAATATTACATAATTTTTTTGAAGCAATTATTTATCCTATAATACCAAAAATTTGTACTTATTGTAAATGTCCTTTAGAATACAGTGAAGAGTATTACATATGCAAAGAATGCTATAGAAAAATAAAATTTGTTGAAGGGATGGTTTGTAAAAAATGTGGACTACCGTTACCAGATGGTGGATCTCATTGTTATAATTGTAAAACAAAAGAAAAAGAACGAAAATGGTGGGTAGAAAATATCAGAGGTGCAGTGGAATATAAAGATCCAATAAGAACTTTAATTCATGAATTAAAATATAATAACAAACCACACTTGAGTAATTTTTTTGCATTTTTATTGAATAAAAATTTTAAAAAAATTTTTGGTAATATAGATATTATACAAAAAATAGATATAGTTTGTTCAGTTCCTATGTCAGGTTTAAAAAAACTCACTCGAGGGTATAATCAAGCAGAGTTGATTGCTAAAAAATTTGTCCAAATAATTAGTACTGAAAAACAAAATGGACAAATAATTTTTTTGCCAAAATTGATAAAGCGTAAAAAAAATACAATTTCACAGTTTAAGTTATCTAGAGATGAACGATTAAATAATGTAAAAGATGCTTTTACAATAAAGAATGCAGGTTTGATAAAAGATAAAACAATATTAATAATTGATGATGTGTGCACTACTGCTGAGACAATAAATCAATGTGCAAAAGTTTTGATAAAAAATAAAGCGAAAGAAGTTTTTGGTTATGTCGTTGCGAGAGATGTATGATATATATGATATATGATAGTTGTTGTATAATGTATTTACAAATTTGATTTAAAATTAATTTGTTTTTTTTTGCAATTATTGACATTCAATTTTTAAAAAAATAATAGTAAAAAGATAAAGAAAGTTTTTAATTGTTTTTCTTAGAGTAATCTAATCTTAGAAAACTAAAAAAAATTTAACACAAAAAGGAGAGTAATTATATGGTAAAAATAGGTATAAACGGATTTGGAAGAATAGGAAGGTTAGTATCAAGATCAATATTAGAAAGAAATGATAAAAATTTACAACTTGTTGCGATTAACGATTTGGCTGATACAAAAACTAATGCGCATTTGTTAAAGTATGATTCTGTTCACGGCAGATTTGCAGGAGAAGTAAAAGTTACATCAGACGATACTATTAACGTAAACGGTCAGGATATTAAAGTGTTTAAGAAATCTGATCCGGCAGAAATTCCGTGGAAAGATTTAGGAATAGAGGTAGTAGTAGAATCTACAGGTCTTTTTACAATAAAAAAAGATGGTGTTAACAAAAAAGGTAAAACGGTTCGTGGTGCTGAAAATCATATTACAAAAGGTGGTGTAAAAAAAGTTATTATTTCAGCTCCAGCTGAAGGTGAAGATATTACAATTGTTATGGGAGTTAATGAAGATAAATATGATCCAAAAAATCATCATGTGTTATCAAATGCTTCTTGTACAACAAATTGTTTAGCCCCTGTAGCAAAAGTGTTAAACGATTTATGGGGGATTGAGAAAGGATTGATGACAACAATTCATGCATACACAAATGATCAACGTGTGCAAGATATGATGCATTCGGATTTACGTAGAGCGCGTGCTGCTGCAATGTCAATGATACCAACTTCAACCGGTGCTGCAAAAGCTATTGGTCTTGTAATACCAGAACTAAAAGGTAAATTAGATGGTTTTGCAATAAGAGTTCCAACTGCAAATGTTTCTGTTGTAGACTTGTCTTGCACATTAGCAAAAACCACTACTGCAGAAGAAATTAATAACGCTTTAAAAGAAGCTGCAAATGGTAAAATGAAAGGGTATCTCGAAGTTAGTGATGAACCTTTAGTTTCAATAGATTACAATCATTATTCAGCAAGTTCAGTTGTTGATTCTTTGTCCACAAAAGTTATTGGTGGAAACTTTGTAAAAGTATTATCTTGGTATGATAATGAATGGGGTTATTCTAATAGAGTTGTGGATTTAATACTATATATGTTAAAAAAAGGGTTGTAATATTTAAACCCTAAAAATTATTTTTCTGATTTTAATTTTTAAATATAAAAAAATTTTTTATGGGGTATGAAATGAAAAAAAGTATTAAGGATATAGATTTGAAAAAGAAAAAAGTTTTATTAAGAGTAGATTATAATGTTCCAATAAATGACAATGGTGAAGTTGAGGATGATACAAGAATAAAAGAATCTTTGCCTACAGTGAAATATTTGTTAGAACAAGGATGTTCGTTGATAATGATGAGCCATTTAGGTCGACCAAAAGGTAAAATAGAACCAAAATATTCTTTAAAACCAGTGTCAAAAAAGTTAGAACAACTTTTAGGTAAGAAAGTTATAATGGCAGAAGGAATAGTTGATGAAAAAACAAAAACAGTTGCTTATGAATTAAAAAGTGGTGAAATTTTGTTGTTAGAAAATATTCGTTTTGATTCTAGAGAAGAAAAAAATGATGAAAATTTTGCCAAAGAACTTGTATCATTGGTAGGTAAAGATGGTGTATTTGTTCAGGATGCGTTTGGATCTGTTCATAGAGCACATACCTCAACTTATGCTGTTGCAAAATTTTTACCATCAGTTGCAGGATTTTTGTTAGAAAAAGAGATAAAATATTTTGATAAAATTTTAAATTCGCCAGAAAGACCATTTGTAGCAATTTTAGGTGGGGCAAAAGTTTCTGATAAAATTGAAGTTATCGACAATTTAATGAACAAAGTTGATGCAATAATTATAGGTGGTGCGATGGCTTATACTTTTTTGTTAGCAAGAGGAATTTCTGTTGGGAATTCATTAGTAGAAAAAGACAAAGTTGACCTGGCTAAAGATTTGTTAAAAAAAGCACAAGAAAAAGGAATTAACTTATTTCTACCAATAGACCATATTTTAGCAAATAAAATTGATAAAGATGCACAAACAAAAGAATGTACTGTAGTTGATATTCCAGAAGGTTTTATTGGTGTTGATATTGGACAACATAGTATTGACAGAATTTCTGGAATTATTAAAGGAGCAAAAACTATTGTTTGGAATGGACCTATGGGTGTGTTTGAAATTGAAAAGTTTCAGAATGGAACTAAACAGGTTGCAATACTGGTTGCGCAGGCAACGGAAAATGGTGCTATTAGCGTAGTTGGTGGTGGAGATTCTGTTAGTGCAGTGAAAAAATTTTCTGTTGCAGATAAAATTTCTCATATTTCAACTGGTGGTGGGGCAAGTTTAGAGTTGTTAGAAGGAAAAGTTTTACCGGGTATTGATGTTTTGCAAAATAAATAAATTTTTTTATGAATTAAACTATAGGAGAAAATGATGTATACATTAATTTTTATTTTACATATAATAGTATCTGTTTTACTCGTTTTAACAATATTGTTACAATTAGGACAAATGGGTGGTTTCGGTGGAATTTTTGGTGCTGGTGCAGCAGATCAAATATTTTCTTCATCTTCAGGTTCAATGTTTTTAAAAAAAGTTACAATTGTTATGGCAATAATTTTTGTTATCACTACATTAAGTCTTACGGTTTTTTCTTCAAGAGCAGGTATTGAATCAATAATGATGAAATAATTTTCAGAACTTGTCTGTTGGTTAAAGATGATAGAGCAAAAATTGTTAATAGAAAAATTTTTGTTTGAGATTTTTTTATTATATTTTTTTAGAACTTTTTCTATAAAATATGAATAGTATTATTTTTTATTATTAAGGAAAAGAATTTTGTTCTATTTTTTACAAGTTTATATAGTATAAATTTTTTTAAGAATTAAAATTAAATATGCCGCGGTGGTGGAACTGGCAGACACGTATGTTTGAGGGGCATATGGTTAACACCGTGTGGGTTCAAGTCCCACCCGCGGCAAGTTTTTAATAAAAATAAATTTATGGAATTAAGTTTTGAATACATAGAAAAATATAATTGTTTGTTAAAAGAAACAGAAAAAATCAGAGGATTCCTTTGACATTGACAACAAAAAATTAAAAATTCCTGAAATAGAAAAACAATTATCTGACCCAGAGTTGTGGAATAATTCATTAAAAAGAACTTATCGTATATCACTTGTTAAAGAATTAGAAAAGTTAAAAGATATAGTTAATATCTGGACACAACTTTCAAATCTTGTTAACGAGATTGAAACTGTAATAGAACTTGCAAAACAATCTGAAGACAGTTCTTTAAATATTGAGTTTGAAGAAAGAGTTAATATTTTATCTAAAACCATAAAAAAATTAAGATTGGATCTTTTATTGTCAAATCCACATGATGAATCAAACGCAATTGTAACCTTGCATGCAGGAGCCGGTGGAACGGAATCTTGTGATTGGGTGGAAATGTTGTTTAGAATGTATTCAAGGTGGGCAAATAAAAAGAGTTTTGAGATAGAAATATTAGATGTTTCCAGAGGTGAAGAAGCTGGCTTGCGTAGTATAACTTTTATGGTAAAGGGAAAATATTCTTATGGATTGTTAAAAGGAGAAAAAGGTGTTCATAGATTGGTTAGAATATCACCATTTGATGCTAATAAAAGAAGACATACTTCATTTGCAAGTTGTGATGTTATACCAGAGGTTGAGGAAGAAGAAATTGAGATTGAAGAAAAAGATATAAAAATTGATACTTACGGTGCTTCTGGTCATGGAGGGCAACATTTACAAAAAACTGAATCTGCAGTAAGAATTACTCATATACCAACCAATATTATAGTCCAGTGTCAAACTGAAAGGTCACAATTAAAAAATAGAATTATGGCAATGAAGTTGTTAAAATCACGATTATATCAGTTAAAAATTGAAGATGAACAAAAAGAAAGATACAAAGAAAGACAAGAAAAAGGAGAAATAGGGTGGGGAAGACAAAAAAGGTCATACGTTTTTATGCCATATCAACTTGTAAAAGATAATATTACAGGCATAGAAACAAGTAATATTGATGGTGTTATGGATGGAGATATTGATGAGTTTATAGATGCTTATCTTGAAAAAAATATATAGATTAGTAATTATGTCTATCCTTATAAAAAATAAGATAACTATTGCGTAGTATTTTATTTTTGTACTTTTTTAAAAAGTTCCTTTGCAATATACATTTATATGTTTTTTTGCTTGCTTTAAAAACATTGTTTTTAAAAATTGATTTCTTTTTTCTTTTGCATTTTGGTCAAAGTTTTTCTGTTTAAATGCGTTTTGGTGAAGTTTCAGAAATATAACAATGGTCCCAACACCTACCATATTTGAAAATTTTTAAATTAGCCCCACTAATCAAAAATTCTGCTTTCAAAGTGTTAAACAGAAATAAATATCCTGCTAAATAAAATATTCAAAAAATAAAAAATAAATTACAGAAAAACAAATAAATAAAAAATAATGTAATGCTTTAATTTATTTTTAAAAAATACGAATTATCGAATATTTTAAGTTTAAAAATAAGGCATACTATAAATATAATAACTTAACATAATATATATTATAGGAACCAGCGCAAAACAACAAAAAAACTAAATTTTAAACCAATAATGTTTGAATATAAAAATGAAATTGCTAGAAAAAAATAAAAAGTAAAGGAATAATACTTAGTAGAAGATCCATTTTATCATTTATAGCTCCTACCCCATAGCAATCTATAAAAAATCCATAATGTTTTTACAAAAGCGTTTAATTTAAAATAGTTACTGTTATTACTGTTAGTTGTATCACTATTAATTGTTAATAAAAAAAAATTAAAATAGCTCAAGTTTATAATCTTGAATATCCAAAATGTGCCAAGTAAGTTTTGTAGGTTCAGTAACAAAAAATATTGGATGTTTTCTTTTCCCTTCCACAGTTATTTCGCAATGTGGTGTTCCTTTTAACATTGTAAATAAACTCAGTTTTGGGTTATTATATACTAATTCAATGGCTAATATATCTTTGGAAGTTAAAGTGTTGTTTTTAGCCTTTTTTTCTATGATTTTATATTTGTTAAGGCCAATTATGAGATATAGAGGCTTAAATTTATAGTTTGTTGGATTAAAAATGATAAAATCTTCATTATCAGGATGAGTATTTAGTTGAATTTTAGTAAAATTTTTACCTACACAAATTAGTTTGTGTGAACCAAATTTTGTTGAAGTTGTGTATAGTATATCAACTGCATCTTTTCCTTTTTTTACTTCTAAAACATTTTTTGTTGGTTTAAATCTTTTTATCAGCCCTTTTTTTTCTAACAAAATCATTGTTCTTAGAGTTAGTTTTTTTGGTTTTAATTTTAATAGTTTCATAGTTTTGTTATTTTTATAATTTCATTATTTTATAATTTCATTATTTTATAATTTTATAATTATCAAATCGTTATTTTTACAAATTTTATAAAAATCCAAGTTTTTCTAGGTTTTTTAGTATAGATTTTATATCAGGTTGTGATTTTATAACTGGTTTTGTCAATGAAACAAAAATTATTGGCATGTTTAATATTATACCGATTAATCTTGAAATTAAAGAAGTCTTACCTATTGTAAAAAATGTTACGGGATATTTTTGGTGTAGTTGTTTTGATTTAAATAATTGTTTTAATGTCTCAAAATAATTTTTAAAATTGTCAGTTTTAGATACAATTTTTATAATATTACCATTTTTTTTTAAGGACAAAATTTTTGGAATTAAACTTTTTATTCTTGATATGTTATATTTTTCGTTAACATTTATTAAATGAGAAGAGAAAATAATTTTTTTATCATATTTTTTTGCTAATTGAACAAGTTTGGTTTTGTTTTTTGATAACAATTCTATATCTAAATAATCAATATTGTTACTATTTTGTGATAAAATAGTAGATATAAAATCAAAAATTTTAGTATTAGAAACCTTAATTTTTCCCCCTTCTAAAACACTTCTAAAGGTTAAAATAATTTTTTTATTAAAACTGGATAAATGTTTTAACATTTTATGAACCAACTCCAGGTCAGGATAAAACATATCTGCACGAAGTTCAATAAATTTTATATATTTCAAATTTTGTTTTAATAATAGAAGTTCCATTTTTGAGTTTTTGTTAGATAAAACAACAGCCAAATTGTTCAACTTTGGTTTCATTAAATAGTCCAGTTTCGTTTTATAAAATTTTCATCAGGTTGGGATAATTCTATATAATTATTTTCTGGCCATCGTTCAAGTTCATAGGTCTTAATCTCAAAAATTTCACCGGTAGAATTTTGAACTGTTCTATTTACAGAAACATAAAATTGTAAATCACATCCTGGCTGAGAATTTATCAACGAAAAAGGTAATTTAAGTTCTATAACTTTATCTTTTGCAATATAATTTAATTCTTGTTTTGTTGAATCTGGATATATAAGTTCGTATTTTACTAAATCTTCAAATTGGAATTTTATTTGATAGATATTTCCAGTATTATCTTTTCGTTTAATGTATATGTTAAAAAATAAACTTGATGCAATATCTTTTTTTATTTCATGATTATAGTCTATCCTAAAAAACAAGTTTTTCATATCAAATCCAAAAAAAATTCCACAAATAATATTTGTAGTTTGGTGCAAAGCTCCTGCTTGTCGTATTCCATACCGGCCGGATAATAGCCATTCAAAATAGTTTGTAATTTTTCCATCAATTATTGGATTTATTAAATCTTTTGGTAAAAAATATTCTGGTTTTTT
Organism: uncultured Endomicrobiia bacterium; assembly: GCA_937936785.1. Taxonomy (GTDB): domain Bacteria; phylum Elusimicrobiota; class Endomicrobiia; order DTEH01; family DTEH01; genus CALDDQ01. Next base: position 57,287 of record CALDDQ010000003.1, on the reverse strand, counting down.
CAAATGTCCTTTTATAGGCAAGTTCAAATATTCAGGTTCTGGTTCGTTTAAAATTTTGTATACATTTTTTAAATGTTTTCTAAACAAATAATCAAACCCCATATTATCTGGAGTATAATGTTCTTCGCCATACCACCAACACCAGTCAGATCCTTCTGCAATATATATAGATTCCCAGCAAAGATCAATTTTTGATTTGTCCATATTATGGTGTTTATCAATATAATCTACTAAAAACTTTCTTGTTTTTGATAAATAATCCCAAGCAAGATTATCTTCTGGATGACCAATCCAAACATTATAATTTGCGTTGATCCACGACCCAGGCCAAAGATTTTTTATTATATGTTTAGGTTCATGTGAATTTAAAAATTCGGATATTAAAACAGTTTCAAACAATGGGTTTGTGGTTAACATTGTATAAAATTCGTTCAAAAAATCTATTCCGTCATTTGGATAGTATTCCCAACAATTTTCGCCATCAAGTATAATACTTACAATTGCATCTTCAGTAACATTCTGTTGTTTATAAACATAGTTGTATATGTTTGTAAGACGGTTTTCAATATCTTTCACAGCATCTTTTGCGGACCACTTGGAATAAATAAACCCTATATTATCTGCTAACTCCCGATCTCTAAAAATTATGTTTAATTCATCAGATGTTGTTGGATGTCTTACTTTATAGTTTTTATAAACATATTTTTTTGTAACATTGCCAAAAACAATTTCGTTATTAAACTCAGGATTGTTTCGTAAGGAATTTTTTAAAATTTCTTCGTCCGTAGCAATCCATTTTATTCCTGCAGATGCAAGTATTGGAATAATATCTTCTGACACAGACCCTTCTGCGGGCCATAGTCCTGCCGGATTTCTACCAAATCTTTCTTTATAACATTTAATTGCATTTTCAACCTGTACTTTAGCATCTTCTGTATGTGAAAAATGTATTGAAGGCAAGGTTATTTGCGGGTTAGAAATTCGTGCTTTGGATGTATCACATAACAAAGGTAGTATTGGATGATAAAAAGGTGTTACTGAAACTTCAATTTTACCTTCATCTTGCAACTTTTTGTGTATAGGAACAATTTTACTACAAATCTCACGTTGTTTTTTAACAATAAATTCTTTATCTTCTTGAGTGAACCCTTTTTGTTTTTTAAATAAATCATCTAAAATTTTATCTTCATCACGCCACATCGGATCAAACCAGGCTAAGTTTGCCCAAACCTGTAAGTCCAAAAAATCTTGTTTGGCAAAAAATTTTATTTTTCTGTTCAAATCTTCTCTTGAAACCATTTTACCACGTTTTTCTAACAACTCAGTATACCTTGGATAAATATATAACATTGTGTTCCAGTTACACCGGAAAAAGTTTTCTAAAATATAAATCTTGTCTTCATCAGTTAAATCATCAACATTTTTTATTGTTAACTCTAAATCTTTATCCATGGCATTGTTAAACGCATAATCTTCAAGTTGAACTATTAACGATGGGACAAGGTTTATGTTGATTTTCAGTTTTTCAAATTTTGACACTATTGCTGCCATATCATAATAATCTTTAATTGCATGAAACCTCACCCACGGAAAATGATAATAGTTTTCTATAGGATCTTTATAATATGGTTGGTGTTGATGATATAAAATTGCTATATATAATTTTTTCATAATTTTAAAATTTTACCGAAGAACCAAATTTTAATTTATAAGCAGGTTCGCCTAAAGTATTAAACGCATTTTTTGCCGGGTCAAATACTAAATATTCAAAATTTAATTTTATATAACTTGACACTAAATATTCTGCCGTTAGACCATATTCAAGTCCAATAGCTTTGCCTGCTCCGAGCGTTTTTTCTGTTGCAGAAGCGTCTGGTTTATCAGCAGCACCTTCCGCAGATGCGTATAAAAAATAGTTAAACCCGGGAAAAAAATTTTTTATAGGATTTACTTTTAATTTCATTCCTAAAACAAACATTCCATAATATCCTTGTGGTAAGTTAAAAAATAAATTTTTTACACTACCAGCAGCAAAATCGCCAAATCCTGCCGGTTCAAGTCCGTAATAAAATTTTCCAAATATAGGACTAAAAACTTTTCCTTCATCACCGTTTGGAGAACCACTTGTTAATAACCAAACTACATCAATATTAGACCTGCCTAAAACTTTTCCGCTACCTTCCAACCCTGCTTTGAAATAATATAAACTTGCAGAATAATTTATATTACTTCCTTTTGTGCCATTTTGTTGTGCGTATTCAAAAATGTATGAAAGACCTTCTTTTGTGTGTTTGATAAAATATTCTGTAAACAATTTTTTGTCCTGGTTAAAATTATTTTCTTCTACAACATTGCTTATACCAAAATCGTATTCTTCTTGATACTTTGTCCCGAAAACTGTCCCTGAAACAAGATAATTTTTGTTATTTTCAAAAGTTGTTCTTGTAGTAATGTGTTCACCTAACACTCTTGAGATAAAACTTTCAAAATAAAAATATTTATCTAAATAAAAAGAAAAACTTATTGCATCAAGACCCATTCCATTTTTACCAATTACTACACCATCTACAAACTCAATTTCTTGTCTTCCAAGTTTTACTGACACAGGTATTTCTTCAACATAATTTTTTAACATTGAAAACCTATGATCAATATTAAAAGTGTATTTAGTATAAAATTCGCTAAAAAACGGGTCAAAATTAGTTTTTGGATAAGGTAAGCTTTTTTCCCACCAAAAATTTGGTTCTATTTTTACCATTGAACTTGTTTCTATCTGATAATTATTCTCGCTGCCCCACCTGCCTAATGAAGTTAATGTTGTGCAAACTTCTAAACTATCAACACCTTCAATGTTAGTTTTTAATGTTAGGTTTAGCCATGAATATATAAATGAATAATTATCAATATTTTTGCTTGAAGATGTAAGTTCAAAATCTAAGTTTGAATAATCAATATAGTTTGTCTTAAAATCTGTGTCAAGATAAATTTTAGTGTAGCTAAAACATACCATAGGTAAAAGTGATATTAATAAAATAATTTTTTTCATAGTTTGATTTGGTTTATTTCTTTTTTTAATTTTGTAATTTCTACTTATATGATATATTATAGCAAAAACAATTTCAAAATAATTGTTATCAATTAGAATTTTTTCTATAAATCCATATTTCTTGGTTTAAAATAATATCTTTTATTAAATAATGTTTACTTTTATGTGTTAAAACAAGCATTTTTTTACTTAATTTCTGTGATTTTGTTTTTTATAATTGTGTTAATATAAGAAATTTGTATTATAAAATCAACCTTATTATAACAGAATTTACGAATTTTTTTCAATAATAATATTGCTACTACTGTGAATGCAAAAAACGAAGTAATCTTAATCTAAAAACTGAGATTGTTTTTCCAGAAATGACTTTGAGTTCTTCATCCATTAAATGACACAAAAAAAGTTTTTGTTACAAAAATTCATAGTTTGTTATTCTGTACTTGATACCAGGATATACGAGATTTTAAGTTGGATATGTCGGTAATGACAATTTTTATCCGTGGAAACAAAAAAAAAGAAGCACTTGAAAAAAATTCTTTTCCCAAGTGCTTCTTAAAAAAACTATTCCTAACAGTTATTAGCAAAAAATTTTTGTTAAACTAACAACTGTCCTATTTTAGTTTTTTTGTTAAAACTTAAATATTGCCTGGATTGACAAATTTCTATATGTGTCTAAATCAAAAATAGTCGCTTTATCAGCTGTTGCAATGTTTGCGTTTGTGTCCAACACAGCATTCGCTGCAAGAGTCAAACTATTATTAACATTCCACTGAATACCGTAAGTGTATGAAGTTGTATAAGTTTCCGCATATTGAACAACTTCTGTTGTCAATGGTTGATTGTCAATAGCTTCAGCATACAATGCTGCTCCACCAGCTGGTGTTGCTGAAGTTGCAGTTTTTGAATATTCTTGAACACTTCTTGTAGTAGTTTTTGTTGTTAGTAATTCAAATGCACTTCCTGCTCTGAACAACCATTTGTTTTTATACACAGGTATTTCCATACCGATTGGAACTATATATCTTGTTGTCAAAGTTTCAACTTTACCAGAATATTCTCTGTTAATTGTGCTTTGCCATGTTCCTTCACCATTACCTGTTGCTATACCAAAACCGTCAGTTGCCAAAGGTCCTGGGAGACTACCCAAACCCAAACCAACAGTTCCCGGATTGTTTGCTGCGTTACCATCATCATATGAAACCTTATGAACAATGTTTACTGTAACTTTTGAAAAATCATTTAGGTTAATGTTGTTTCTTATAAATCCACCTAAAGCTAATTTGATCTTTTCTAATGTTTTAAACTCTAACTTTAAACCGAAATCTATATTTGAAATTGTAGATTCACCTGTTGACGCTATTGTTTCAGTGTAATCTATTTCAGTATAATTTCTAACTTCGGTAGGTGCGGCTGGATTTACTGTTTTTGTATTTATGTATTCTTTATTTGTTTGTGTAGCGTCAATGGTTTGTTTTACAGTGTTAAAATTTATAACCCCGGTTAAGTTTATATTGTCAAGTTTGTATAAACCTTCAACATTTAACATTGGTCCTAAACCGCTTCTTTTATCACTAAAATCTGCAACACCAGCAGCACCTGAAGTATCCCATACACCAACTACTGCTTTACCAATATTTGCTAAAGTTGGATTTGGTACATAGTTGAAGGTAGCAGATCTATTCTTTATTGATGTCCCATAATCATAATATTGTGTTCCACCATAAACTACATCATCTTTGGCTGATATTGTGACAATGTTTTTTTCCAATATACCTTGTGGGGTACCTCCCGATGATAAAAGTCCACCCGGGTTTATTGTTGTTGCAAACCGTAATCCTGCAGCTGCGCTAAGAGTTAAATTGTCTAACAAACCAGAATATCTTGCTTGTGCAAGTAGGTCTGTAATGTAAGAAGAATTTTGGTCTGTAGTATTAGGTTCATATGTTGCTGTATATGTATCACCTTCTCGTGCTCCTGCTGGCATACCGTTTATGGCAGCGCCTGCATCGGTTAAGTATCTGTCGGTGTAAGATTTTTTACCTTCTGAGTTTAATATTATTGTGTTACTAATACTTGTTAATGACAATCCACCTGACAAATTATCTAAAATTAAACTTTTTTTTGCAATACCAAAATTTATTTGATTATTAGTAGTTTTTTGATAATATTTTACTGCAGTGTCTTCTGTTATTACTCTCATTGGCGTAACATCTGTAGCACTTGTTGGAGTGTTGGTTATGTTTACTCTTTTATATTCAGAATCAACTGTTCCATCTGCATCAAAATCTATAGTATTTGCTACTCCACCATAAAATTGATAAATTAACCCTGTTCGTGAGTCATCAATGTTTAAATAAGATAATGGATTTCCGGTAACTCCAAGTTGTAACACACTTAAGTTAGCATTATTTATGTTGTTACTCCAACTTAATGCTGTGGGATAAGTTGTATCTGAAGCAGCAAAATTTCTTGCATTTGACCAATTTGTATACAACCTGTTTCCTTCAAAATCGAGTAGTTCTACTGGATATGAACTTAAAATATCAAGTTCGTTATAGAACATACCTTGTGTTAAAGAATATTATTTTTATCACAAAATTTCTAAATTATACAAAATATTTGACTTAAAAGTCAATACTTTAAAGTGTGATTTTTGTCACAGCAAAATTTTTTAATTATTAGTCTAACTTTCATCATTTTTTGTTTTTTATCTTATATAAAACTTTCAAAACTTATGTCCTTAAATAAAAAGTTTTATTTTAAACAACAGTTAGTATGTAAAAAACTATTTAGTTGGATTAGCAAGTGTTGGATTTAACTTTTGTTGTGCTAAGTTTGACCAATAACTTCCCGGGTATAAAATGTTCATTTTATCATAAACATTTCTTGCATTTTCTTTGTCTCCAACAAGTTCATATGTAACTGCTAACGATTCATAAACACGTGGAGTTAAATAATGTGTTGCATATTTAGAAATAAAAATGTTATATGTGCTGATAGCATTTTTAGAATCGCCAAGGTTTTGATAACATTGACCTAAAAGATATAATGTATGAGGAATGATAGATTTTGGTTTATTAACTTCTAAAATTTTTAAACACAAATCTTTTGCAGTAGCAAAATCGTTATTTTCAAACAAAAAAGTTGATTTTGTATACATTGCATAAGTAGAATATTTTGCCCTTTTTGATGAACTAATAATTTCGTCTAACAACTTAAACCCTTCTGAATACATTTTATTATGTAGATACGCTTGTGCAATAGCAATTTTTTCCCAGTTACGTTTTTGTGTTTGTTGAAGACGAGTAATTGTCATTATGGCTAATATAACTACTAAAACAATTCCACCTACTATTCCAATTATAATATTTTGATACTTGTTATAAAGTTCTAATGCCGGTTTTAAAATTTTTTCTTCTAAAAATTCTTTAAAATCAGTTTCTTGTGTCATATTTTTTAGTGATTATAGTGATTAAATTAAAATTTTCAAAAGAGATATAAATTTTAATTAAGTTTGTCAATAGTAATAAAAAATGAAGATTGAGGAAATTATTTTTAGTATGTTACATTATAAGATTTTTTAAAAACTTCTTTAAAGTTGTTTTACTGTTTACTTACAATTTTTAAAAACTTATAATACCAGTTTTCCATAGACCAATTTTAATTTTTTTACCAATACTTAAGTTATATCTTGTAAAAATATAAATTGGGAATTTCATTGTTAAAATTTTATCATTGAACAGGTCAATTTTCATTATACATGTATCTGAATAAAAATTTATTTCAACAATTTTTGTATCAAAAATATTTTCTTTAAGTTCGTCCCTGACGGGTTCATTTGGTTTTATAATTTTTATTGATTCTGGTTTTATACAAAATTTTATTTTTTTATTTTTTATATAATTTTTATCTTTATTTTTATTTACAACAATTTTTATATTATTAAAATTTAAAACGATATCGTTGTTAAAAATTTCAACAATTTCACCATCAAAAATATTTTTTATACCTAAAAACTTTGCCACGTTTTCATTTGTTGGAAAATTAAAAACTTCTTTTGGAAAACCTACTTGATTAATTATACCATTTATAATTATTCCCACTCTATCAGCTAAAGCATATGCTTCATCAAGATTGTGTGTTATATGAATAACTGGAATATTTAATTTTTTTAAGTTATCTTTAATTTCAAAACAAATGTCTGTTTTATAATTTTCATCTATTGAAGAATATGGTTCATCAAGTAATAATAGGTTAGGATTAGTAATAATTGCTCTTGCTAAAGCAACTTTTTGTGTTTCTCCACCAGATAACGAAAAAATTTGTCTATTTAACAAATGAGAAATTTTTAAATCGTTAACAATTTTTTTTATTTCAGAAATTATAAATTCTTTAGATTTATTTTTAATTTTAAGTCCATAAGCAATATTGTTAAAAACGTTCATATTAGGAAAAAGTAAAAAATTTTGTGGTAAAAAACCTATGTTTCTGTTTTCTGTATGTAGATTAGTAACTTCTTGTTCATTAACAAAAATTTTTCCTGAAACGATTTTGTGTATTCCAAGGATACATTTTAACAAAGTAGTTTTGCCACTGCCGGATGGTCCTAAGAGAACAAAATATTCGTTGTCTAAAATTTCTAATGATACATTTCGTAGTTGAAATTTTCCTACATCAAAGTTTAAATTATGTATTTTTATCATAAAACAATTTGTTGTTTAATGAATGTAAAATTATTAAAATTGTCATTCCGATAAATAATGTAATTAGTATAAAAGTTATTCCGGTAGAAATTTCTGCTGAAGCAAAGGATAAATATATTGCCACAGGTAAAGTTTCTGTTTTAAAAGTAGTTGCACCAGCTAAAGTTACCGTAGCACCGAACTCTCCCATTGCCCTTGCCCAGGTTAGTAAAAATGCAGATATGATACCTTTTTTAGCCATTGGTAATGTTATATAAAAAAAAGTTTGGAAACTTGTTGCACCGAGTGTTTTTGAAATATTTTCATATTCTGGGTTTATGTAATCAAACACTGATTTTGTTAAATTTATACACATACCAATAATTATCACAAACTGTGCAAAAACAATTGCTGGAACTTCAAATACCACCCTAAAAAAATATTTTTCAAAAAATGTTCCTATAGGTGTGTTAAAAAAAATTAGTAACATTGCACCTAATGCTATCGGAGAGATTATTATTGGTAAATACAATAACGAACTGATAAAATTTTTTAGTGGAAAGGAGTATCTTGATAATAAATATCCTATAGGTATAGCAAAGAAAGTTGCTATTAAAGATGATATTGTTGCAGTTGTTATAGTTAATCTTATTGACCAAAAAATTCTTGAAAAATTTAAATTTTTTGTTGTAGTAAAGTTTAAATAACCAAAAAGTTCTATAATTAAGATTAAAAAAAATACTATAATAAATCCTAAGAAAAAAAATAACAAAAAATTAAATGTTTTATTTTTCATAACAAAATTAAAAAAAAGGAAAAGTTATTAAAGATTATTTATTTTTTAATATATCATAAAATTTTTTTGGTAACTTATATTCTCCTCCAATTGTTGCTTTTGGGGCAAACTTTAATGCTTCATCTGCTTTACTAATGTATCCCCATCTTTTAAAAACATCCTGTCCTTCTTTTGACAAAATATAATTTATAAAATCTTGTGCAAGTTTTTTTTCTTTTACAAAAATAGGGATAGCAATTGGTATATAAGAAATTCGTGGTATTTCTGGTTCGGTAAGTTTTATCCATTTAACTTCGTTTGGGTTCCAAGTTTCAAACACATCCCAACCAATTATTGCATCCACTTTGTTTAATACTACTAACATTGCAGTATCTTCACAACTTTTTGCAAAAACTACAATATTAGACATAACTTTTTCCAATAAATTATTGTATTCTAACAACTCAGCACTATAAAGTCCAAGACAAACAGTTTCTGGATTACCAATACCTATACGAACATTTTCTTTACCAAGATCTTGTAAAGAATTAATATTTTTAGGATTATTTTTAGGAACAATTATTGCCGGGACAAGATAGGATACTATTTTATCAGTATTTTTTATTAACAACTTTTTATTTTCTCCTATAATTATGTAATCAGGAGACCCGGCAAGATATACATCACCTTTTTTGCTCAGTTCTATCTGTGACAATAAAGTTCCTGAACCACCATAAATTACGTTAATTTTTACACCTGTTTTTTGTTGATATTTTTGTATAATTTCTTCCATAGGAACTTTTACTGCAGAACCACAAAAAAAATTTAGTTCTTTTTTTTGTGGTTTACCATATAATATCATAGGAAGAATAAATGTAAAGATTAAAATTTGTTTTATTGGTGTTCTCATATTTTATTTTTTTAAATAGAAATAAAAGTAATTTTTAATGTTCATTGGTCTGTTTTATTGCAGTGATTTATTTTCAAATTTTATCAAAAATTTGTATACTTTTCTTTTAATTTTTTTCTCCATTAAAAATTTATTGTCCAAAGAACAAAATTTAGTTAAAAAATTTATCCTAAAATCAGTTAATTTACTCTCAGCACATTTTTTACCACCGATGTGTGAAATTATAATTTTTTGGTTTAAATTTTTTTTCAAGGTTACTAATAATTTTTTATTGCTTTAGAATATGGCATTTTCATATCTTTAGCAGCAGAATGGGTAGAGCCATATTTAACAATTTTTTCTAACAACCAAACAACTCCAATGCATATAAAAGTAATATTTTTGTTATTAGTTAATATGGTTTTAATTTTTATCTTCGTAAAAACTTTGTTATACTACAAAAAACATAACGATTTATCAATATATGATTTTAAGAAATATATATTTGTGTTACTTAATTAAAACTTGTTTGTTACAAATTAAACAATTTTCTATTTACTTTTTTGTTCTTATATTGACAAAGCGATATTTATTTGGTATATATTTTCCCTGCACAAAAAATTTAAATAAAAAAATTTATGAATAATTCAAAAATATTTTCCCCTAAAAATTTAGTTGAAACAATAGATTTGTTAACTAAAAATAAAAAAATTGTTCCCATCGCTGGCGGGACTTCGTTATTACTAAACTTGCCAAAAGATATTAAATTACTTGATTTACAACAGTTAAAACTTAATTATATAAGGTCTTTTAATAACGGACTAAAAATTGGTTCTATGACTACTGTAAGTGATGTAATAGATTCACCAATTGTAAAAGGTTATTATAATGGAATAATAAAAGAAGCATCACGAACTATTGCTGCAACTGCAAACAGAAATCTTATAACTATTGGTGGTAATATTGTTGGTATTCATCCGTGGTCAGTGTTTCCTGGGTTATTGATGTTGTTAGAAGGTAAAGTTATAACTGCAAAAGGTTTTGTGTTTAAAGCAGAAAAATTATTTTCTTCAATACCTAAAAATATTTTAGGAAAAGATATTATTACAGAAATTCAATTTCCAGCAGATAAAAAGAATGTTGTTACTTATTGGAAAAAATTTTCTTTTACTGTAACGGATTATCCTATAGTAAGTATAGGGATTATTTGTGAAAAAGACAAAGAAAAAATAAAAAAAATTAGGATAGTTGCAATTGGGTTGACACTTTTACCACAAAGATTTGTAAATGCAGAAAAAATTTTGCAAGATAATAAAATTGATGAAAAACGAATTTTAAGTGTTGTAGATAATATTGTTCAAGAAGTAAAAGTAAGTAATGATATTAGAGTATCTGTTGAATACAAAAAAGAAATTTTAACTGTTTTAATAAAAGAATTTTTGTATAAATTATTGGAAGAAAACAAATGAAAATACAATTTGTAATAAATAATCAAAATAAAGAGTTTGAATTAAAGTCAGAAACAGAGATTTTGTTAGATTTGTTACGAAGATATGGCTATGTTAGTGTTAAGGAGGGTTGTAGAGAAGGACAATGTGGTGCGTGTATAGTTTTGGTAGATGGAAAAGCGATAAATTCTTGTCTTTATCCGGCATTTCGTGCTAACAACAAAACAGTTTTAACATTAGAAGGTTTGGGACAAGAAAATGGTTTAGATGTTATACAAAAATCATTTTTAGAAGCAGGAGCAGTACAATGTGGTTACTGTACACCAGGTATGATTTTAAGTACTAAAGCGTTGTTAGATAAAAATCCTTCTCCTACTGAAGATGAGATTAAAGTTGCATTAGAAGGAAACTTATGTCGTTGCACTGGATATATAAAAATTTTAGATGCGGTAAAATTAGCCGCAAAAAGAATTTATAAAAAATTAAAAGTTTAAATTTTGAAAAAATGAAAAAATTTAATCAGGTTGGAAAAAACAAAATTAAAGTTGATGGTTATTCATTAGTTACAGGCAGACCGATGTTTGTTGCAGATTATAATATCCCCAATTTACACTGGGCAAAAATTTTGTATAGTCCATATGCGCATGCAATTATTGAAGATATAGATACTGTTGAAGCATTAAATTTACCTGGAGTTAAAACGGTTATAACATATAAAGATGTTCCAAGGATACCTTTTACAACTGCAGGACAAGGTGCTCCAGAACCATCTCCGTATGATTCTTTTATTCTTGATAAAAAGGTGCGTTATGTTGGAGACAGAGTTGCAGCTGTGGTTGCTCAAACAGAAGAAATTGCACAGCAGGCGTTAGAGTTGATAAAAGTTAAATATAAAATTTTAGAACCAATATTAGATCCACGAGATTCACTTAAAAAAGATGCTCCAATAATCCATGATGAGAAAGAGGCTCATATGCCTTTGCCTTTGGAATATTATCCTAAAAAAAATATTTGTGCTCATGTAAATACTGAAGTTGGTTCAGTTGATAAAGGTTTTAATGAGTCAGACTTTATATTTGAACACGAATATGAAATACATTTAGCACAACATACTCCAATTGAAACACATATTACAACAGTTTATTTTGATTCCTATGGTAGGATGATAATTCTCACAAGCACACAAGTACCATTTCATGTTCGCAGGATAGTTTCTCGTGCATTGAATATTCCAGTGCAGAAAATTCGTGTTATAAAACCTCGTATAGGCGGAGGATTTGGTGCAAAACAAGAAGTTTTGTTAGAACCGTTGGTAGCAGCATTAGCATTAAAATCTGGTATTCCAGTATGTTTAAAATATACTCGTAAGGAAGAATTTATTAGTTCACGATGTCGTCACCCACAAATTATAAAATTTAAAACAGGAATAAAAAAAGATGGAACAATAACTGCAATGGATATGAATGTTATTATGAATGCAGGAGCATATGGTACTCATGGACTGACAGTGTTGACTAATACTGGTAGTAAAATATTACCTTTAGTAAAATGTAATAATGTAAGGTTTGAAGGAACTACAGTTTATACCAACCTTCCTGTTGGTGGTGCATATCGTGGTTATGGTGCTACGGAAGGGTATTTTGCGTTTGGTGTTCAGATGGACGAAATGGCACGAAAAATTGGTGTTGATATTATTAAATGGTATAAAAAAATTCATATTAAAGAAGGAGAAACTTCACCATTATTTGCAAAACTTGGTGAAGGTAAAGAAGGTGTTGAACAAAATATTACATCTTGTGGATTAAGCAAATGTATAGATTTAGCAGCAAAAGAGATTGGTTGGTATAAAAAGTATAATAAAAAACAGTTTGGCAGATACCGTCGAGGAGTTGGTATGACAATATTAATGCAAGGGTCGGCAATTCCTGAGATAGATATGGGTTCAGCATTTATTAAAATGAATGAAGATGGTTCTTTTAACTTATTAATTGGTGCAACAGATTTAGGTACCGGGTCAGATACAATTTTAGCACAATGTGCAGCGGAAGTTCTATGTGTGCCAACAGAAAAAATTGTAGTTTATTCTTCGGATACAGATTTTACTCCATTTGATGTTGGGGCATATGCTTCAAGCACTACTTATTTATCAGGTCAAGCAGTGATAAAAACTGCACAAAAGGTTAAAGATCAGATTTTAAAAGTAGCAAGTGAAATGTTAAATGAAAATATTAAAAATTTGGTTATAAAAAATGAGAAAGTAATTGGTAAAAAAGGTAATTTAAGTTTTAACGAAATTGCAATGTATTCTATGTATACAAAAAATCAGTTTCAAATCATGGCAACAGATTCTGCAATAGTGCACAAATCTCCCCCACCATTTTCTGCCCATTTTGCTGAAGTAGAAGTTGATTTTTTAACTGGAAAAGTAAGAGTGATAAAATATGTTGCAGCAGTAGATTGTGGAACTGCTATAAACCCAATTTTTGCTCAAGGACAAACTGAAGGTGCTGTATTGAACGGAATAAGTTATGCTTTAACAGAAAGATATATTTTTAATAAAAACGGTAAAATGTTAAATCCAAACTTTGATTATTACAAAATTTTTTCTACTGCAGATTTACCTGAACTAAAAACTATCTTAGTACCTACTTATGAACCAACAGGACCTTTTGGTGCAAAAAGTATTTCTGAGATTGGTATAAACGGTCCCTGCCCTGTAATTGCAAATGCAATTTATGATGCAACTGGAATAAGGTTATATTCTACACCATTTACTCCAGAAAAAGTTCTTCAAGAAATTAAAAAAAATAATATTAAATAGATATTTATAGATCATATATTGTCTATGTTACCGGGAAAAATTAAAATTGAATGTGAACTTTTTGGTGCGTTGTCAAAAAAGTTTAAACAAAATAAAGTTTTGTTAACTATACCTAAAGGTTTAACATATAAAGATTTGTTGGTTAAGTATTTGGGGTTTAAACAAAAATATTTAAGATATTTTTCTATAGTTATAAATGACAATAGAGTTGAAAACTTGTCTTCAAAAATTACTAAAAAACAAAAAATTACAGTTTTACTTCCGTTAAGTGGTGGTTAAATATTTATTTTTAAAGAATTTCCAGAAGTATTATTCTTTATTTTCATAATTTCTGCTAAAATACTAATTGCAATTTCTGCGGGCGAGTTGCTGCCAATGTCCAAACCTATTGGAGTATAAATATTATTTGGCAATTTTTTAGTTTGTTTTTTTAGTTTGTTTAACATAATTTTTGCTTTGTTTTTGCTACCAATTACACCAATATAATATGCTGAAGTTTTTGTTGCTATTTCTAAACATTCATAATCATGAGTATGTCCATATGTAACAATTACAATTGCTGTTTGATTACTTATTGGTAGTTGAGTTATCCCTGAAGAAAATTTGTTACAGATCACATAACTTGCATTTGGAAAGTGTTCTTTTGTAGCAAATTCTTTTCTATTATCAACAACAGCATAAGATATTTCTAAGATTTCAGACATTGAGGCAAGTTTTTGTCCAATATGTCCTGCACCACAAATTACAAGGTCTAATTTTGGATAAAATACTTCATACATAATTTCAGCTTGGCCACCACACAACATTCCTAGAGCAATATTGGTTTTGTCAATAGATTTTTTTGCTAAATCATAAGTTTTTTTTAGAATAATATTTTTTTGTTCTTTTAATAATTTTAAAGATTCTATAATAACAGTTTTTTCTATAGTTCCACCACCGATTGTTCCAAAAATTTTTTTGTCAGGTAAAACTATCATTTTAGCACCAAGAATTTGTGGAACTGATTTTGAAACATTAGTTAAAGTTGATATAACAAAAGGTTTGTTAGAATTTTGTAATTCTACAATTTTTTTATAAATAGTTTGCATTGCGTATCTCCTTTTAGATTATTTTTTTGTTATAATCATTTAAATCTTTCAGATAATCAAAATCTTTTACAATATTTTTATCTTTTACACAAACATAAACAACTTTGTTATTATTTATTAAACTTCTTGCTCCACCTTGAATTTTTTTGTTAAGTATTTTTTTATAAACATTTTTTGGAAAAATTGTTGGATGACCTTTTCTATAGTTATAACTTGGAAGAACAATTTTTGTCTTATTTTTTTTCCATACAGAAACTAATTTTTTATAAGTACTTATTTTTATAATAGGATAATCTACTGGTAAAAACATAATTCCTTCACAAGTTTCAGGTAATGATTTGATTGCTAATTTTAATGATTCAATTTGTTGTGAATATATTTTTTTATTTATTACAACAGCGACTTTTGATAATAACATATTTTTTTTTAGATAATTAATAACAGATTTATGTTTATATCCTACAACTAATAAAATATTTTTAATTCCAGATTTTACAAACGATGTAATTATTTTTTCAACAAAAGTTTTTTTATTAATTTTTAGTAAAGCTTTAATTCTACCCTGAATGCGTTTACCTTGTCCTGCGGCAAGAATTATTCCATATAAATTTTCATTTTTATTAGTCATAAAAATTAAATTTAAACAGTTCTGATATTGATTCTAAAAATAAAGATGAGACAACTTCTTTTCTATAATTTGCAGTAGATCTAAAATCATCAATAGGTGAGATAACTTTTTTAATTTCTTCAACACTATCTTTTACAAGTTTTTTGTTAAGTTTTTTGTTATTTAATATTTCAGATATTGTGTTTATTTTCAACACTGTAGGTGCTACTGCTCCTACTGCTACATTAATTTTTTTTATGTAATCACTTTTTGATATTGCAGAGATAGCAATTGATGCTTTAGATATTATATGAGATTTTCTTCCACCAACTTTTTTAAAAATACCAATTATAGAAAAACCTTTCTGCAAAACTTGTTTTGGAATAATTAATTTAGTTATCAAATCACCATTTTTAAAATTAGTTTTTTTTGGTCCAACAAAAATTTTATCTATATCTTCTATTCGTGTTTGAGAAAAATTTTTAATTTCAATTTTAGTGTTAAGAGTGTAAAGAACAGGCAAAGAATCGCCTGAAGGTGATGCGTTGGCGATGTTTCCTCCTATGGTTGCTCTATTAGAAATTATCGGTGTGGAAAAAGTTTTGCACATAGATGTTATTGCTGGGAAATGTTTTTTTACCAAATTATTTTCTTGTAGAATGTTAAATGATACCATTGATCCTATTTCAATATTTTTGTTAGTTTCATTTATAAAAACCAACTCTTTTATCTTTGACAAGTCTACAAAACAACTATTTTTTTTATCAACTAGTTCATCTCTTAAATAGTTTAACAAGTCAGTCCCACCAGCCAAATAATAAATTTTTTTATTTTTTGGTAATTCTTTAAACAATTCTTCTAAAGTTTTTGGTTGTAAATATTCAGGATAATAAATCATTTATTTATATATTTGTTTAAATTTTTTTACTATTTCTTATTTTTTTAACTAATTTTATAGCTTTTTTTATTGCAGCAAAGATTTTTATATATCCCGTACAACGACATAAATTTCCTGAAATTGCATACTTAATTTCTTCATCAGTAGGATTTGGATTGTTGTCTAATAAAGATTTTGTAACCAAAATTAATCCAGGAGTACAAAACCCGCACTGAACTGCTCCTTCATCAATAAAAGATTTTTGTATAGGGTGTAACTCTTTTTCTTTATTTAAACCTTTAATTGTTACAATCTTTTTCCCTTCAACTTGTCCTATCGCAACAAGGCATGAGTTTGTAGCAAAAGATTTTTTATCTTCATCTTCAATTATTACAGTACATGCTCCACATTCACCTTGTTCACAACCATTTTTTACTTCTGTGTGGTTCAAATCTTCTCTTAGTACTTTTAACAAAGTTTTCAGTGGATGACATTTTACAACTACTTTTTCATTATTTAAATAAAAAGTAATCTTTTTTTTCATTTTTTATTTTTTAATTCTAATAAAATTTCAGGTGTAACAGGCAACTTTTTAGTTCTAAATCCGGTAGCATTATAAATTGCATTTGCAATAGCAGTAGATGGTGTTATCATCGGTGATTCACCTAAACCTTTAGCACCAAATGGTCCTTTAGAATATTTAGATTCTACTATTACTGGTATAATTTCCGGGATATCCATAGAAGTTGGAATTAAATACCCTGCAAAACTTGGATTTAAAATTATACCATTTTTCAAAACTAAATTTTCTGTTAAAGCATAACCTAAACTTTGTATTACTCCACCTTCAATTTGTGCTTCACATAATTTGGGGTTTATTGCTTTGCCAATGTCATGTCCGCTAACAATTTTTTTTACTTCTACAACACCGGTTAAAATATTTACTTTAACAATTGCAACTGTAGCTGAAAATGTATAAGAATAATATGCTTTTCCTTGACCAGTTTCAGAATCAAATGAAACATCTTCACCAGTATACCATCCAGTTGCTGATAAATTTATTCTTTGAACAAAACATTTTTTTATAACTTCTAAATAATGTATTTTTTTTTCAGGATTTGTACTAATAAAATATTCTTTACCGTTGGAATAAACTTTACCTTTTGATTTATTGAATAATTTTAACACCATAGTATCAATACGTTCTCTAACCTGTTTTGCAGCATCTAAAACTGCATTACCAGACATTAAAGTTGACCTTGATGCTACTGTAGGTCCACTGTCAGGAACTCTGGTAGTGTCCGGTTGTAAAACTTTTACAAATTCATATGGTGCACCGAGAATTTCTGATGCAATCTGTGATATAACAGTAAATACTCCTTGTCCAAGTTCTGTATTGCCAATAGATATTATTACAGTACCATCTTTTTGAATTTGTAAATAAGCACCAGCTCGGTCAATATATTTTCCACCTGCACCTAATCCTACTCCATAAAATGCAATTGCTAGTCCTGCACCAGTTTTTATTGTAGATAAATTTTCATTTTTTTTGGATAGAATTTTTTCATATTTGGACTTTTTTATAACTTCACTTAAAACTTTTTTAAATCCACAACTGTTTGAGATTTTATCATTTGTAGCAGTTCTTGAATAAGGTTTTAACATATTTATCTGACGTAACTTTAGTGGCGAAATTTTAAGTTTTTCTGCTAATATATCTATTAGCGATTCATTTGCGAACGTAGCTTGTGGTTGACCAAAACCACGAAATGCACCACACGGAACTTTGTTTGTAGCAACAGCAAAAGATTCTATTAAAACGTTTGGTATATCATAAGGTCCTACAGCATGAACCGTTCCACGCCACAAAACTATCGGACTTAAAGTAGCAAATGCTCCTCCATCAAGAATATATCGCACTTTTGCAGCAACAATTTTTCCATTTTTTTTTGCTCCATATTTAATTTCAATATAACCTGGATGACGTTTAGACATTCCATGAAAATCTTCTTCTCTGGTATAAACAAGTTTTACGGGTTTCTTAGTTAGATAAGCAAGTAAAGCTACATGTCCAGCAACTAATGATGGAACATCTTCTTTACCACCAAAACCACCACCTGTAGTTGTTTGCACTACACGGATTTTGTTATGATAAATATTTAAAATATTTGCAATTGCATCATGAACATAAAATGGACATTGCATAGTTCCATAAACAGTGATTCCACCATCAGGTTGTGGAACTGCTATCATACCATTAGGTTCAAGGTATGAATGAACTTGATAATTAGTTTCAAATACATCTTCAACAATAACATCTGCTTCTTTAAATCCTTGGTCAATGTTACCTTTTTTTATTATATATTTTCGTAAAATGTTGTCAGAACCAAAAATTTTAGGAGAATTTTTTTTCATTGCATAGTGGATATCTAACACTGGTTCTAATTCTTCATATTCTATAAAAACATTTTTTGCTGCTTCTTTTGCAATTTCTTGGTTTGTTGCTACAACTAAAGCAATTGGTTGTCCATAAAATAAAACTTTATTTTCAGCTAAAAATGGGTAATCATTTAATATCATTGGGAAAAAATTTTTTCCAGGGATATCTTTTGCAGTGAAAATATTTACTACACCATTAATTTTTTTTGCTTTTGAAATATTAATGGATATAATTTTTCCGTGCGATATTGTTGAACGAACAGTGAAACCATATAACATCCCATCAAATTTATAATCATCAATATACTTTGCAGTACCTAAAACTTTTTCTACAACATCATTTCGTAAAACTGATTCTCCTACTACGTTTAAATTTTTTTTCATCTTTGTTGGTTAAAAATAAAACTTAAACTTTTTATTCCGTACTTTAAGATTATAAACATTTGTATTGCTGGTTCTAAAGAAATTGTTGTGTTATTGGAAATGTTAGATTTTAATACTAAATTTTTTATTTTCATATTTTGTAAAAATTCAACTTTTAGTTCTTCAGTTTCATAGTCCCAAATTTTATCTTTTTTAGTTAAAGAATAAGTTTTTCCATCAAATTTTGCTTGCAAACAACTATCTCCTGAAACATTTTTTTTATAGTAAAACACATTGTTTTGGTTTAAATCAAACTCTGATTTTGTTAAATATAACTTTGGTTTTATTTTATACGGTGCATTATCAGAAGGACAAAATGTATTACAATTTCCACATTCGTTACAAAAATCACCAATGTTTAATATTTGCACCTGTTGAGATAAAATAAATTTTTTATCATCTAAAATTTGTGGTTTATTGTTGGTTATAACAACTTTTTTAATATAAAATATTTGTTTTTTAGTTTCATAATATTGGTTTGCTCTATTGGGACATACTGTTACACAAATGTTACATAATAAATCACAGTTTAGACATCTATCAGTTTCTTTTACATAATTTTTTGAGTCAAGTTTAGAATAAGTTGGTTTTATTCTTAAAGATTTTTTTAATAACAATTTTTTTATAGGTATATTTATTCTTATTTTGTTACCATAGATTTTGTTAAAATTTTTAATTTTTTCTTTTTTTATAATTTCAAAAGCAACTTTTTTACCATCTGCTATAGATTGTATTATAGAATTTGCACCACGAACAATGTCCCCACCTGCAAAAATGTTCTCAATATTTGTTTCAAGTTTTTCATTAGTAACAATAAGTCCATTTTTTGAAATTGCTATTCCACTATTACTAAAAATTGTGCTATTGTTATCTTGTCCTATAGCAACAATTATTGAAGAACATCTTAAAACAAATTCTGTTCCTTGAATTTCAACAGGTTTTCTTCTTCCTGAATCGTCCTTTTCTGAAAGTCCCATTTTTATACATTCTAATCCTTTTACTGAACCATCTTTTATTAGAATTCGTTTAGGTGCTGCAAGTTCAACTAATTTAACACCTTCATCTAACATTTCTTTGATTTCTTTAGTATCAGCAGGCATTAGATCTTTTGTTCTACGGTAAACAACTGTAACTGTTCCACTATTTTTTAAAAATTTTTTAGAGGTCCGTGCTGCATCAATTGCAGAATTTCCACCTCCAATAACTATAACTTCTGTGCCTAAATAAGATAAATTAATCAATTTTGATTTTACCTGTGATAGAAAACTTAAACAGTCAAAAACATTTTTTGCATTTTCATTTTCAATATTTAACTTTTTACCTTTAGGTAATCCTGTAGCAATAAAAATGTATTTAAAATTTTCTTTTTTTAATTTTTTTATATTAAAATCTTTTCCAAAGGTTTGATTGTAACATACCTTTACACCTAAAGAAATGATTTTTCTTATATCGTCATTAACAACATTTTTTGAAATACGAAAATTCGGAATAATATTTGAAACAACTCCTCCTACATTTTTTTTTGATTCAAAAATTGTAACTTTAAAATTTGCTAATGTTAAATAATATGCAGCAGAAAGTCCTGCAGGTCCTGAACCAATTATAGCAATTTTTGTATTATTTTTTATATTTAATTTTTTATGTATAACCTGACTTCTTTCGGAAATAAACTTTTTCATATCACGAATCATTATTGGATAATCATAATTAATTCTTGTACATTTTGTTTCACAAGTGCGAACACAAATATTTCCACAAACTTTTGGCATAGGATTATCTTGTTTAATAATTTCTAATGCTTTATCAAACTTTTTTTGTTTTGCCAAGAAAATGTAACAAGGTACATTTTGGTTTGTAGGACAAGTAGTTATGCACGGTGCGTTAATACAGTCAAAAGGTCTTAATTTCTTAGATTTTATTTTAATAGATTTATATGGATAGGTTTCTCTATAGTAATCTTCATTTTCTAAAACTTTTTTTGAATAAATAAACAAATTTTTTGATATAGCATCTTTTAAAGAAACATTTTTTAGTTTAGAAGTTTTTATTATAAAATTTTCAATAGAAGTTACGTTTAATTTTTTAAACTCTAATGTTAAAGTTTCTAAATATTGTGTAAGTCGTTGGTAACCACCAGGTTTTAAAATATCAGAACAAACTGTTGCAGGGATTAAATTACAAGAAATTACGTCAGAAATATTAAAAGTATTAACTCCTCCAGTAAACGAAATTTTTATATCACCATTTAGAGTATTAAAAATTTTGTTTGCAAGATTTATCCCAATAGGGTGCAAAGCTCGGCCTGACATATACATCATAGGTTCGTTTTTAGAAAAAATATCTTTATTATTTATACATGCAAGAGTGTTAGTTAATTTAATACCGAACTCTAAATTTTTTTTCTCTGATATAAATTTTAATTTTTTAACAATTTTTATTGCTGTATCAAAGTTTAAATCATGCTCAAAAGAATCTTTTTTTAATTCTATATTACTAAATCCAAGATTATTTAGTATATTACGAACTTCTTCATATCCAAGCAATGTTGGATTAAGTTTTATTGTAGTATTTAACCCAAGTTGTTCTATTAAATAAAGTCCAATTTGTTCAATTTCTTCTGGTGGACAACCATGCATTGTTGATAAAGTAATATTGTTTGATAACTTGTCTAAAAAATTAATATTTTTAACTTTTGGATAAATTTTATTGATTTTGTATAAAAACTTTTCTGTATGTGGTTTAATGTTTTTACAATTATCTAAAAACTTTTGCATATTATCTTGTAATATACCTTTAAAGTCGTAGCCTATACTTAGGTTAAAAATAAATCCAGGCTGGTTTTCTTGATTCTCGATTTTTAATATATCTTTTAAAATTAAAATTATAATGTAAGCTTTTAGATATTCATTAAAAGATTCATTTAATTTTAATTCTTGTGACCATTCACAGTTATATCCTTCATCTTCCATATCGATACAAGGCCTGGAAATTTTTAGTTCATCCAGTGTTTGAACTGTTTTTAACTCAATAAACCTTGCACCACAAAGCCAGGCCGAAATTATATTTTGTGCCATTTGTGTATGAGGTCCTGCTGCAACACCTATGGGAGTTTCTAATAATTGAGAGTATTTCGTAGTTTTTAAAATATTATTTTTTTGAGGTAAAAAAAATTGTTCTTTTGGGATACCAAAAATTTGGTTTCTAAATTTTAATTCATCTAAAATCCAGGTAAACAAAACATCTATCTCAACAGGAGAAAATTTGTCTGGCATAAATTGTCCTTTTGAATTTTTTAGTTAACAAAAATATATAAGTTGTTGAAATAGTCTTATTACTTTTTTGCAACTTTTTTAAATGCGTTAAAAATAGGTTCATAACCAGTGCATCTACATAGATGTCCTGATAAAGATTCTTTGATTTCGTCATCGGAAGGTTTTTGTGTTTTCTTAAACAATGCTTCACCTGCCATAATAAATCCCGGAGTACAAAATCCACACTGGATTGCTCCTTCATCAATGAAAGCTTTTTGTAGTTCAGTTAAATTTTGTGGTGAAATTCCTTCAATTGTTATAATTTCTTTGCCATCAGCTTCAACAGCAAGAATTAAACAAGATCTAACAGGTTCTCCATTCATAATAATTGTGCAAGCACCACATTCGCCATTACCGCAACCATGTTTTGTCCCTGTAAGATGTGCTTTTTCTCGAATAAGTTCTAACAATGTCATATTTGGTTTAACATAAAAATTTTTTTCTTCACCATTAAGTTTAAATTGTATTTTAATTGACATTAATTTCTCCTAAAATTTTTTTTAATCCTTCAACTAGAAAATATTCTATCATAAATTTTTTATATTCAGGTGATGCACGTAAACTTGTTGTACGAGGATTTATTTCTGAATTAATAATTTTTACTGATTCCAGAATTAAATTTTTAGTAATTTTATTGTTTTCTAATAATTGTTCAACTTTTATTGGTCGGTAAGGTTTTGGTGTTACAGTGCCAAATGAAATTTTGATTTTTCTTTTTTTAATATCACTTTTGTTTGTGATAAAAATTGCACAATTTACTGATGCTAAATCCATCCCTTTAACACGTTGTCTTCGCATGTATACCCCATCTGCTTCTTCATTTACTATTGGAATTAAAATTTTAGTTAACAGTTCATTTTTTTTAATTTCAGTTTTATTTGGGCCACAAACAAATTCTTCAATTGACAATATTCTTTGTCCAGAGGTTGATTCTAAAACAACTTTTGCACTTAAAACAACTAATGGATTTAAAGTTTCAGCACCGGGAGATGCGTTTATAATATTTCCACCGATAGTAGCTCTGTTTCTAATTTCATAACATCCCATTATTGATGCTGCATAAGATAATAAATAATAAGCACCTTTTAATAAAGATGATTTTGTAATTTGATTCATTGTTGTTAAAGAACCAATTTCAATATAATTGTCAGTTTTTTTTATGTCAGATAATTCGGATATGTTTTTTATATCAACAACAAGTTGTGGTATAATTTTTCCGCTACGAATATTTACAATAAGATCCGTCCCACCAGCTAAAATGTGTGCATTTTCATTTTCGGAAATGAGTTTTAGACATTCTTTTAAACTTTTTGGTGATTGATAATCAAATGGTAAAAACATTATTTTTTATTTACCTTTTTCTTTAAGTTTTTTTAACATTTTTTCTGAAGTAATTGGTAATTCAAAAAATTCAATTCCTGTAGCATTACTTATAGCATTAGCAATTGTTGCGGGAACTGAAACAATTGCATGTTCACCTAAACTTCTAGCACCATAAGGTCCGCCTTCTTCTGCTGTTTCTACAAAAATTGTGTCAAATTCTGTATTCCATAAATCTTCTGGAGTTGGAATTTTATAATCAGTAAAATGGTCATTTCTAACTTTACCATTATCAGAATAAATGATGCTTTCATACAAAGTAGCCCCCAGCCCTTGCACCATAGCTCCAACAATTTGTCCTTTGGCTAATTTAGGGTTAACTATGGTTCCAGCATCTATTGCTGTTACTAACTTTAAGGGAGTTATGACACCGGTTTTTTTATCAATCTCTATAATTGCAGCTTGGCATCCCCCAGTCCATTCTGCAACACATTTTCCTTGACCAGTATTTGGGTTTGGATTTGTTACATTTGGCATAAAATATCCATAACCTACCACAGGTCCTCCTTCAGTGTGACCATCGGGAAACATATAACCATAAATTACATCTTTTATAGACAATTTTTTCTTTGGATTATTTTTTAAGAATACAAACTCATTTTTATATTCAACATTTCTTGGTGAAGTTTTAAATGCTATACTTGCATTTTGTTTAATTTTTTCGATAGCATCATTACACGCAGAGACTATAGCATTACCTACACTCCATGTTCCTCTACTTGCAACTGTTTGCCATTCATAAGGTGAAAATTGTGTATCAGTTTGTCTTGCTATAAAAATTTTTTCAACTGGAATTTGTAATGTTTCAGCACAAATCTGGCTTAAAACAGTCAGTGCTCCTTGCCCATAATCTATTGTTCCCATTGACAAGTTTACAGTTCCGTCTGGATTAAACTTTACTATAGCAGATGATGCTGCATTAGTTGTCATAACAGGTGATTTCATAAAACAAGCGAAGCCTTTTGTAATAATTTTATTTTCAGTTTCTATAACATTTTTGTTTCCCCAATTTATTGATTTTAATGCTTTTTGAATACAAACTTTTAATTCTCCATTGTGTTTTTCTACTTTTTGCCCAATATGATTTATATCACCAACTTTCCAACAATTTTTTATACGGACTTCTGCAGGGTCAATGTTTAACTTTTTAGCAATAATATTTAATTGTCTTTCTGTCATCCAAGAACCTTCAGGGTGTCCATAACCACGGAATGCTCCTACAAATGGTGTATTAGTGTAAACACCATAAGAATCAACTTTTACATTCTCAATTGTATATGGCCCTACGGCATTCTGTCCACCACCGATAACTATCGGCAAACAACAATCACCATATGCCCCAGCGTTAAAATACATTTGAATTTCTACAGCAACAATTTTACCATCTTTTTTTACTCCAGTTTTTATTTTACCCTTTATTCCACGACCCAGTAATGAACCGACAAACGCTTCTTCTCTTGACAGAGTAAGTTTTACCGGTTGACCAATAACAAATCTTGCAACATGTGCAACTAAAGGTTCTATGGTTACATCACTTTTTCCTCCAAAACCTCCACCAACATAAGGGACATAAACACGGATTTGAGTATGATTTAAGTTAAATATTTTGGCAAAAAGTTCTCTAATTACAAATGGTGCTTGTGAACTTGATGTTATCTCTAAAATATTTTCTTTTTTCCACAAGGCAATACAACTATGAGTTTCTATCTGAGTATGACTTATATGAGGGAATACAAATTCATTTTCTACAATTAAATCAGCTTTTTTAAACCCAATTTCTACATTACCTTTTCTCAATTTATAATGATGAAAAATGTTAGATTTTAAATTTTCGTGAATTAATGGTGCGTCAGGTTTTATTGATTCTAATACGTCAGTAACAACTTTTAATGGTTCATATTCTATTTCAATAAGATTTAATGCTTTAAGTGCAATTTCTTCATCTTCAGCAATAACTACTGCTACAGGTTCTCCTGCATAACGAACTTTGTCAATAGCAATAAATGGTTGATCTTCTATGTTTATCCCAAAATAATAATTAGAATCTTTTCCAGTAACAATTTTTTTTACACCACAAATTTTTGATGCTTTGTCAATGTTAAGTTTTTTAATTCTGGCATGACCTTGGTTAGAACGTAAAACTTTTGCAATCAACATTCCTGAATGATTAATATCTGAAGTAAACTTTGCTTCTCCGGTAACTTTTTCAATTGCTTCCACCCGTGCAATATTTTTGCCAACTATATGGGTTTTTGTTGTTTTCATTTTATATTCTATTAGTATATAAAAAAAATTTTTTTTTGTCAATATTATCAAATCTGCGCCCAGCGCGAGTCGAACGCGCGACCTAGCGCTTAGGAGGCGCTCGCTCTATCCAACTGAGCTATGGGCGCATTCAATATTTTATCAAAGAATAAACATCTTGTTCTTTTAATTTTTCTCTTGGATTAAGGAATGATAATTCAATTAAAAATCCTAACCCAACAATATTACCACCACATTTTTTTATCAAATTTATTACAGCTTCTGCAGTACCTCCTGTTGCTAAAACATCATCTATAACTAATACATTTTCTCCTTTTTCAATTGCATCTTCATGTATTTCTAAAATGTCAGTCCCATATTCTAATTTGTATTCAATTGAAATAGTTTTATAAGGTAATTTTCCTTTTTTGCGAATAGGAACAAAACCACATTTTAACACTTGTGATAAAATGCTACCAAAAATAAATCCACGTGATTCCATACTAACAATTTTTGTGACATTTTTGTTTTTAAAATATTTTGCAATTTTTTTTATTATGAATTTCATTGCATCATAGTTTTTTAATATAGGAGTTATATCTTTAAAAATTATTCCTTGTTTTGGAAAGTCTGGAATATCTCGTATAAGTTTTTTTATATCATTTGTTTTCACTGTGTTGTCTCCAATAAAAATATTAAATTTTTGTTAACACGTACTTCTTTAATTTTTTTAACGAATTTTTTTCAATTTGTGAAATACGTTCTGGACTCAAATGTAAAATATTTGCAATTTTTCTATAAGAAAGTTTTTTACGATTTTTTTCAAGTCCGTATCTTAACTTTATTACTGTGTTTTCTTTCTTTGTCAACAACTCTAACGCAGAGTTAAGCATTTGTTTTGTAGAAAGGATAGAAATAAATTCTTCAGGCAAGATTTCTTTGTCTGAAACAGTATCACCAACAGTTATTTCACCATCTTCATCAATTGTAGTATCTAAAGACGAAATTTTTGTTGAAGTATTTAGAATATCTAAAATTTTTTTTGCACTACGAAAAGAAATTTTTAATTTTTTTTGCATTTCTTTTATAGTAGGTGTTCTACCATAACGTTTGTAAATATTTTGCCATTCTAAAATCCATTTTTTTATTAAAGTTACAACATACAAAGGTATTTCTATTGATGAACTTTTTTCCTTAATATATTTTTGTATATAATTTCTTATCCATCGGACAGCATAAGTTGAGAACCGTGTTTTTTTTGAAATCTTATATTTTTCTATCGCAACCATAAGACCTATAATACCCTCTTCTACAAGGTCATTATAATCAATTTCAGGAGATAATTTTTTTTGCATATTTTTTGCAATATAAAACACCAACCTCATATTGCTATCAATCAAAATTTGTTTTATTTTTTGGTCCTTTGTTTTTTTATAAGTACGGAATAAGTTTTTAAACTCTTCATTTGACAAGATTTTTGTTTTATCTTCTAAATATTTTCCTAATAATTCTAAATTTTCCATTTTTAATACCATATAAAAAAATTATTGAAATTACACAATGGTTGTTTTACAATTTCAATCTTTGATATTACTGCATATGGATGTTGAGTTTTTATCTTAAAAATAAAATTATCAAAATTTTTTTTATTTGCTTTAGCAAATATTTCTACTGACCCGTCAAAATTATTTTTTACATATCCAGAAACATTTTCTTTTTCTGCGATATTTTTTACAAAAAAACGAAATCCTATTCCTTGTACCTTGCCATAAATTGTAATTTTTGCACAATATATTTCTTCCATTATAAAATTTAAATTTTTATTGTTATACCAAAAATAAAGTTGTCAAATAATATATTAGTTATATTTTTTAAATCAATAAAAAACAAATCTAATTTTATTTCTGGAGTTAGCAAATATCTACTACCTATAGCATAATATTCGTTTGTAATATTAGAATCAAAAATAAGTTCTACCCAACGAGTATATTTTGAAACTGTAAAAGTATAGAAAAATTTTTGTTGAGTATCAAGAGAAAAGTTGAGATTTACAGCTAAAGAAGTTGCATATAAATTTGGCAGTAATTTTTCAAAAACTATAATTACAGATGTTCTATATATTCCAATTCCCAAGTCAAAAGGATAATTTTTTACAGAATTTATAATATGATATTTTACATACGGTGATATTTTGGTTAAATTATTAGATAGTTTAGAAAAATCTTGTAGATCTTGTAGGTTAAACGCTAATCCTATTTCTGCATTTTCCGTAGCACCATAATTTGCAGATATATCAAACCGATGTAGTGTTAAGGAAAATTTGTTTTTATCAAGTGTGTATGTGTTTACAGAATAAATTTTACCACAACTTCCTGAGATACGTTGTGATTCTGCAAAATATTTGTATCTTAAAATTCGTGCTTCAATAAAACTAGTAATAGTAAAAAATAAAATTAAAAATAGAATATATTTTTTTATCATTTATAAAATTTAATTAAAATTTCGGGGCGACTGGATTTGAACCAGCGACTTCTTGGTCCCGAACCAAGCGCTCTAGCCAGCTGAGCCACGCCCCGATTTTTTTTCAAGTTAAAATAACTTAATTGCTTGTGTTAAAGAAACTGTTGCTATAGTAACAATTGTTCCTGCTATTAATATACCTAAAAAAATTGATATTATAGATTTTATAGGTTTCATTCCTAAAAGATAACTTGCTACACAACCGCTCCATGCGCCAGTCATAGGTAATGGTATACATACAAAGATTACTAATCCCCAAAATTCAAGTTTTTGAATATTTTCACTTTTTGTTTTTACTCTATTAAACCACCAGGTAAAAAATTTGTTGTACCATCTAAATTTCATAAAATAAGAGTTTAAATAATTTAAAAAAAATATAAATGGTGGAACAAATAAAAAGTTGCCCAGAACTGATAAAAAAAATGATTTTAAAATACTAAACCTGTAAACAGTAATTGCAACTGGTATAGCACCACGTAATTCTGATATTGGCAAAAATGATAATATTACAACAGACAATTCTTGTGGTAAATTGTTTAAATAATTTAATATATTATTTGTCATAAAATTTATATTGTCTAAAACTTCTAAATTTATACAAATTTTTTTACTAATTCAATGGTTAAGTTAAATACCATAATATATTTTTATTAGTTTTTGTTATCTAAAATGTTTAATATTTCAATAAGTGCTTTCTTAATTTCCAACAAATTTTTTTTATTATCATCCTGTGAAAAGTTTAGTGTATATTGTGAATTTTTATTTTTTGAAATATACTCACTTAAAGCTTTTTTTGCTCCTTCAATAGTATACTTTTTTTCCCACATAAGTTCTTTTATATATTTTACTATTTCAATAAGTTGTTCAGAATACCTGCGATGTCCTTTGTCAGTTTTGTGTGGTTTTAAATGTGGAAATACTGTTTCCCAATATCGTAGAACATATTCTTTTACTTCAACAATTTTAGCAAATTCGCTAATAGTATAATATTTTTTGTTAGGTAAAACTTTTTTTATCATTTTATATTAATCTTTTTTAATAAATTCTTAGATACTACAAATTTAATTTTTTCCCGAGGATTTATTAACAAATACTTTTTTTTCTTTGGATTATACATTTTTTTTGATTTATAATATT
Organism: uncultured Endomicrobiia bacterium; assembly: GCA_937936785.1. GTDB lineage: Bacteria > Elusimicrobiota > Endomicrobiia > DTEH01 > DTEH01 > CALDDQ01. Next base: position 27,600 of record CALDDQ010000003.1, on the reverse strand, counting down.
TTGGCACAAAACTGCCTAAATTTTGTATGTTAACCTTTTGTCCCGTAATTAGTGCATTAATAATTGTATCAAATATTGTGTTAACAAACTTTCTTGCATCATTCTTTGTTAAAGTATAAGATGAGAGTTCATTAATTAAATCGTTTTTGTTCATTCGTTATAGGTAATTATAAAATTCAGGTTTTAATTTACGAGAAAATAAAGTTTTTATTATTTTAGTAAAAATTTTCTTACTTAATTTTTTGGTATTTATAATTTTATAAATCTGTGTAGCTATAGGTATATCTAATTTATATTTATTCCCAATATCATGTAAGACTTTTACGGTTTTTATTCCTTCTATTGTAGTCTTAACTTTTTTAATTGAAACATCAAGATTACCTGTACTAACTAGAAATTCACCAAAATTACGGTTCCGTGAATGTCGTGAATATGCTGTGGTGAGCAAATCACCAATTCCAGATAAACCAAAAAATGTTTTTGTTTCTCCAGAGAGTGTTTTCCCAATTAAAACAATTTCTTTTAAAGAACGTGTTATTAAAGCTGATTTTGCATTATCACCAAGATTTAGTCCGTCACAAATTCCAGCTGCAATAGCATATACATTTTTTAAAGTTCCACCAAGTTCAACTCCTGTTATATCTGTTGTAGTATAAACTCTAAGAAAATTAGTAGATAAAACTTGTTGTAATTTAGTTAATATTTTTTTATTTTTTCCTGCAAGTGTAATAGCTGCAGGTTTTTTCTTAACAACTTCTTCAGCGTGAGTAGGTCCTGAGAAAACAAAAATTTGATTTATTGATATGTTAAGAATTTTAGTTATTATTTGACTTGGTCTTAACATGGTTTTTTCTTCTAATCCTTTTGTACAAGAGATAAAGTATTTGTTTTTTAAGTTGATGTTTAATGATTTAATTTTTTGAGCAGTTTCTCGCACATAAATAGATGGTGTAACAAAAAGAATTAAGTCATAATATTTTATCTGTGAAATATCATGTGAAATCTTTACATTTTTTGGTAATTGTATAAAAGAAAAATTTTTTAACTTTCTTGTTTTTTTTAGTAGTTCGGACTTTTTTATAGATGGTTCCCATAAAAAAACGTCATAACCTTTTTCAGAATATATTTTAGCAAGAGTTACTCCCCAACATCCAGCTCCTAAAACAAAAATTTTAATCTTTTTAATTTTCATAAAATCAAAATATTTTATTTTCTTGATTTTTTAAAATTCGTTCTATGTTATTTTTATGTTTATAAATAATAATTACTGGTAAAATAAAAAATAACAATTTGCTAATAATTGAATATTTAGCAAACTGTGGCATAAAAAATATTAAAAAACTAAACACAATAGAAGCACAAATTGAACCTAAAGAAACATATCGTGTCAAAACCAACAATATTGCAAAGGTTAATATACAAAACAAAAATATCAATGGTGAAACCATAAATATTGCACCGGCTGTAGTTGCAACTCCTTTTCCTCCGTTAAAATTTAAAAAAACGCTAAATATATGTCCTGCAACTACAGAAATTATTGTCAATGGTAACATGTAGAATATAGTATCTGAAATAAAATATTGTTTAACAAAAATTACAGGTATTGCACCTTTTAAAAAATCTATTATAAAAGTTATTATTCCAATCCAGATACCACCTGCACGAATTGCGTTTGTAGCTCCAACATTGCCAGAACCAATTTTACGAATATCGGTTTTTTTAATTTTCTTTACTAATAAATATGCAGTCGGTATAGAGCCTAAAATATAACTTAAAAATAAAATAATTATTGTGTTCATTTAATGTTTTTTATTAGAGTAAAAATTTTTAAATGATAATATATAATCAAGAAGAGATATTATACTTAAAAATGCTGTTATAATAAAAAAAATTGGTTTTATTATTATAAAAAAATAAGAATTTTTTGCCAAAGATGTTATTACAATTATCAAGGTTAACATCTGAAAAAAAACTGCAGTTTTCCCAGAAAATTTTGGTTCTGTTTTTAGTGAAGAAAAATTTTGATTTTTAATCAAGAACCAGCCTATAACTATTAAAATATCTCTAATGAAAATTATTAAAAACAACCACCAAGGAATATAATTCCTTGTAGCTAAAATTATTGTAGTAACAACAACTAAAAGTTTATCTGCGAACGGATCCAGGAAACTTCCAAAATCACTTTCTTGTTTTAAAATTCTGGCTAATAAACCATCTAAGATATCTGTCATTGCAGATAAAAACAACACTATTACAGATAACCATATTTTTTCAAAAAAAAACAATACTATAAAAGATATAATTCCAATTATTCTTATAAAAGTTAAAATATTTGGTAAAGTTATCATCGTACTAATAGTTTTCTTATTTTTGCATAAAATGTTTTAGTAGTTTTAATTTTTAATAATATATAATTTTTTTCTACATAATTAAAAATTACCTTGCAATATTTATAAAAATCATTTAATAAATAAAATTTATCTTGTTTAATTTTTATAGTTTTTGTGATAAAAAATTTTTTTAGATAAAATTCTATTCTATTTAATAGCTTTTTTATACCTAATCCATCCTTTGCTGATATAAACAATTCATTTTTTGTTATTAGAAACTTTTTTAAATATGATTTTAACAATTTCTTTGGTATCAAATCAATTTTGTTATATATTTTTATTAGAGGAATATGAGAAACATTTAGTTGTTCAATTATTTCTTTAGTAATATTTTGTTGTTTAACAATATCTTGATTTGTGATATCTATTATTTCTAATATTAATGATGCATCTTTTATAATTTCTAAAGTTGACTTAAAACTCTCTACTAGATTGTGTGGGAGTTTACTTATAAATCCTACTGTGTCAATCAACAAAAAGTTTGTCCCAGAATCTAATTTTATTTTTCGGACCATTGGATCTAAAGTTGCAAAAAGTTTATCGTCAGCATAAGATTCATTACTTTTCAATAATTTATTAAACAAAGTAGATTTTCCCGAATTAGTATATCCTATTAATGCTATTGTTGGAATTTCAGAATCTATCCTTAACTTTTTTTGAACAGTTCTAGTTAAAGAAATTTTTTTTAAATCTTTTTTTATTTTATCAATTCTTTGTAAAATTCTTCTTTTATCATATTCAAGTTTTGTTTCTCCAGGTCCTCTTCGTGTGCCAATTCCGCCTACTTGATTATCTAAATAAATACCTTTTTTAGTAAGTCGGGGAAGCATGTAGTTTAGTTGTGCAAGTTCTACCTGTAGTTGTGCTTCTTTTGTATGTGCACGTTGAGAAAAAATGTCTAATATTAACCTTGTACGATCAACAATTTTTGCATCTAAAATTTCTTCTAAATTACGTAATTGTGCAGGTGAAAGTTCGTTATCAAAAATTATTGTCCTAACTTTATTTTTTTTTATATATTCATTAATTTCATATACTTTGCCAAGACCTATGTAATATGATGGATCAATTTTGTCACGAAAAACTATAAATTGTTTAACAACCTCTCCCCCTGCAGTATCAATTAAACGTGTTAATTCATCTAATGATTGGTAGACATTTTTTCTATTTTCATTTTTTAGTCCTAAACCAATTACTACTAATTTTTCCATATTATTTTTTTACTAATTGTATAGTTTTGTTAATTAGTTGTTTGAAATTTAAACTATCACAGTCTAACCATATTATACGATTATCCTTTTTGAACCATACATTTTGATTTTTAGCATAACGTAATGTGTCTTTAACAAAATTTTCTTTTGCAGTTTTTAGATCAATTTTACCTTGGATAAATTCTATTACCCAGTTATATCCTATTGAAGATAATCCTGGATCTGTTTTAGAATATCCTTTGGATAATAAATTTTTTGTCTCTTCAATTAATCCATTTTTAAACATAAAATCTGTTCTTAGAATTATTCTTTTTTTAAGAGTTTCTTTGTTAATTTTTAATCCTATCATAACAACTTTGTGTTTTTTAGTTTTAGGAATTTCCTTAATAAGTGAAGATACTGGTTTCTGAGTAATTTTTATAATTTCTAATGCACGAATTATTCTGTGGACATTATTTGGATGAATTTCTATTGCTCTTTTAGGATCAAGTTTAAATAGTAATTGATACAAATATTTACTACCATAAATTTTGTATAGATTTTCTAATTCATCACGAATTTTTTGATTTCGTTCCGGTAACAATGATAATCCATCAACAAAAGATTTTATGTATAACCCTGTTCCACCGATAATTATAGGAATATTTTTTCTTTTTTTTATTTCAGAAACTACTTTTGTTGTATCTGACACAAACATTCCAGCATTATATTCTTGTTTAGGGTTTAAAAAGTCTACCAGATGAAAGTTTATTCCTTGATAAACATAAAATTTATTATCACCATCAAAACTTTTCCATTCTCCAACAGGTTTGTTAGTCCCGATTGTTAAATATTTATATATTTGTCGTGAGTCAGAAGAAATTATTTCTATGTTTAAATGTGAAGCAAGTTCCATCCCAAGTTGTGTTTTACCTGTTCCTGTTTGTCCCAAAATAACTGGTATTGGCATATCATTTTTTTCGTAGAAACATTTTTTCTATATCAGATATTTCAATATTTAATATTGTAGGTCTTCCATGAGGGCATGTAAACGGTTGTTCACAGTTCGATAATTCTAAAATTATTTTATCAACATCTTTTAAAGTTAAAATATCTTTTGCTTTTATTGCAGCACGACATGCACTGCGAATTATTCGTTCTTTTGAAGAAATATTTTGTTTAACTTCTTTTATATCAGAAATTAGGTATTCGATAAATCTGTTTAAAAAATCTTTTGTGTCATTTATTACTAGTATTGACGGTATTCCTGAAATTCCAATTGAATTTTTTCCTGTAACATTAATTTCAAAACCGAGTGAATTTATAATTTCAATTTGTGGTTTTAATATTTCCAAATCTGATATTTTTAAATCTATATTTACAGGGATTAAAAGTTTCTGTGTTACATATGAATTTTTGTTTAAAAATTGTTCAAAGATGATTCGTTCACTAGCTGCATGTTGATCTATAAGAGTAAGACCTGTTTTTGTTTCAAATAAAAGATATGTTTTATTTAGTTGTCCAAGATATATATATTCAGTGGGATTTAAAAATGTTTTTTTTATATCTAAATTTTTTGATGTTGAAAAATTTGTATTATCTGTGGTTGAAAATTTAGAATCTTTGAAATCTAATTCTTTTTGAAGATTTGTAGGTTTAGAATTAAGATTAATTTCAGTTTTATATTCACAGTTACTAAAACTTTTTTTATCTTCGTAATTGTTATGAAAAAAACCTTTTTGTTGGGTTAAATTTTTTTTAAATTGTGTTCTTATAACATCTCTTAAGAGATCAAATATTTTATTATCAGACTTAAACTTTATCATTCGTTTTGTTGGATGAACATTTACATCTATATCTGAAGAATTTATTTCAATAAAAATTATACCAACGGGATGTCTACCAATAGGCAAACTATCCCTATATGCTTCATATAATGCTTGAGATATTACTCTTGAAGTTATTGGACGTTTATTAACAAAAAACATCTGTAAGGATTTATTGACTTGTGTAAAATCTAGTTTTGATATGAAACCAGATACTGACAAATCATTAGTTTCTTTGTGTTCAAAATATATTATTCCATTCATAGTATCATTGCCTAGAATTTCCTGAACACGTTTTTTAATATCGGGTGTGGAAGTTGTAGAAAATAGTAAATTGCCATCTACAATAAGTTTAAAACTAATATTTTTATATGCAATACAATATTCTTCAACAATTTTTATAATATGAACTTTTTCAGTGTAATCCGATTTTAAAAATTTTAATCGTGCAGGAGTATTATAAAACAAATCTGTTATTTCTACTGAAGTTCCATTATTACATGCACATATGTTTGATGAAATTATTTCATTTCCATAAATTATTATTTCATTTCCTGTCTCAGAATCTTGTGTTTTTGAATTAATTTTTGTTTTTGAAACACTTACTATAGAGGATAAACCTTCTCCACGAAAACCTAATGTTGATAATTTATAGATATCTTCAAACTTAGATATTTTACTAGTTGCATGAGGTTTTGTTGACAACAACAATTCTTCTTTAGTCATTCCAACACCATTATCTGATACACGAATTAGTTTTTTTCCAGCAGAAAAAATTTCAATAATAATCTCAGTAGCTTTTGCATCAATACTATTTTCTATAAGTTCTTTAACAATATTTGCTGGTCGTTCTATAACTTCTCCTGCGGCAATTCTGCTATATATATCTATTGGTAAGAGTTTTATTCTAGATACCATATAAATTAAATACTTTTTTTATCAAAATTTGATGATAAAAAATTTTGTACGTAATTATAAATGTTAAAAAAATCTTTTGGTGATATATTTATATATTCTAATCCAATTTTAAAATTTTCATTTTCCTGTTTTGTCCATACAACTTTTGAGACAATATTATTTGTTTTTAGATTTTTTAAGTACAATTTTAAATCTATTATGGAACCTTCATTGATGCGTTTAAAACTTAATATCCCCAGACCTTTAGGTGATATGTCTGATATAAGACCAGATATTTTTTCTTTTATATTGTTGATTTTTAATTCTATTGGCAAAGACAAATATAAAATTTTTATTCTTTTATATTTTCGTCTTTCTCCCCTATTATTTTTTTCCATTTTATTATTTGATTAAAAGCCTCCAATGGTGTAATATTATTTATATCAATTTTTTTTATGTCTTCCAATAGTTGTAAAAAAATATTATTTTTATCAGAATCAATTTTATTAGAATTGTTCAGATCACTAAATTCTAGTTGTTTGAAATAATTTTTTGTTGTCTCATCAATTTTGTTAGAATTTTGTTGTAAATGGTTTAACAACTCTTTTGCTCGTATAATTATCTCTTTTGGTACTCCAGCAAGTTGTGCTACATGAATGCCATAAGATTTATCTGAACAACCACGTTGTATTTTGTGTAAAAATACTATTTCATCTTTAAATTCTTTTACTGTTATATTATAATTTTTTATTTCATTAAACTTATTTTCCAATTCTGTTAGTTCAAAATAATGTGTTGCAAAAAGTGTTTTGGGAGCATAAAGTAGTTCCTGTGAATTACTACTTTTCCAATTTTTTTTGTTAACTAAATATTCTACACATGCCCAAGCAATAGATATCCCATCATAAGTTGAAGTTCCACGACCAATTTCATCTAATATTATCAAACTACGATTAGTAGCATTGTGCAAAATATTTGCTGTTTCTTGCATTTCTACCATAAAAGTTGAAAGACCTCGTGCCAGATAATCACTTGCACCAATTCTTGCAAAAATTCTATCTACTATACCAATAATAGCTTTTTTTGCAGGAACAAAACTACCAACCTGTGCCATAATAACAATTAACGCTATCTGTCTTATATAAGTAGATTTTCCTGCCATGTTAGGACCAGTTATAATCATAATTTGAGATGTTACACCATCAAGAAAAAAATCGTTTGGTATAAATTTTCCTGCAGGTAACAACTGTTCAACTACTGGATGTCGGCAAGATTTTAATTCTATAGTATTAGTATGATTTATTTCTGGTTTTATATAATTATATTTTTTTGCAATTTCAGCAAAGTTGGCATAAATATCAATTTTAGACAATTTCTCATTTATATCATAAATTTGTTGTGAATATTTTAATAGTTGTTCTAAAACTGTGTTATAGATGTGAATTTCTAGTTGTGAAATTTTTTCTTCCGCAGACAATATTTTGTTTTCAAAATCTTTAAGTTCTTGTGTAATAAACCGTTCTGCATTTTTTAATGTTTGTTTGCGTATAAATTCTTTAGGGACTAAATTTAAATATGAGTTTGTTACCTCAATATAATATCCAAAAACATTCGTAAAACCAATTTTTAATGATGTAATACCAGTTTTTTGTTTAAGTTGTTCTTGATATTTTAATAACCATGTTTTAGATGAAGAAACAAAATCCTTTAGTTCATCTAATTCAGAAGAAAAATTATTTTTTATTACATTTCCCTTTTTAATGTCTATAGGAGCTTCTGGATTAATAGATTTTTCAATTAATTCAATGACTTCTTTAAGTTCTTCAATTTGAGTTATTTCATCAAAATCTTTTGTTATTATATGAGAACAATGTACACTTTCAATTATTAGATTCTTAATTTCAGGAATAGTTTTGAGTGATTCTTTTAATGAATTCAATTCTTTTGGATTTGCAGTTTTAGTAGAAATTTTGTTAATTATTCTTTCTATATCACTTATAGATTTTAATTTTTCTCTAATTTTATTTCTTGTAAAATCATTTTCAAAAAAAAGTTCTACAAAAGTTTGTCTTTTAACAATTTCTTTAATATCTAATAAAGGTTTTAATAACCATTTTCTAATTAATCGTCCTGCAGAGGCAGTAATCGTTTTATCAAGAACGTATAACAAAGTATTTTCTGTAGTATGGTTATAAAAATTTTCTGTTAGTTCTAAATTTCTAATACAACTTGTGTCAAGATACATATAATTTTCAATAGAATAAAATTGAATATTTTTAAGTTTTGGAATAAAATTTTTTTGTGTATTATTTATATATTCTATTATTCCACCAGCAGCAGCAAGTGCAATTGAATGTGTGTCTATGTTTATACCAAAACTATCCAGAGATTTGATTTTATACAACTGTTTTAACTTTTCTTCACAAGATAAAGGTTCAAAATACCAATTGTCTAAGTATTCAAAATGTATGTTATCAAAAAAAAATTTTTTTTCAACAAAAAACTTTTCTTTATCTTCTTGTGAAAAAATTATTTCTGAAGGTGAAATACGAGTAAGTTCATTAATTAATTTTGTATAATTATTGTCATCATTAAATTGCGTTATTATAAAATCTCCAGTTGAAATATCTACACTTGCAACTCCTACATATAAAATGGATTTAATATCTGCAATTTTTATTGAAGTTAAATAATTATTTTTTTTAGGTTCTAAAATAAAATCTTCCAAAACTGTACCTGGTGTAATAATTCTTACAACATCACGTTTTACAATACCTTTAACCAATTTTGGATCTTCTAACTGTTCACAGATTGCGACTTTAAATCCGGCATGAATAAGTTTTGACAGATAATTGTTAATACTATGAAATGGCACACCACACATTGGAATGTTGTGTCTTTTTGTTAATACAACACCCAATATAGGAGAAGCTTTTATTGCATCATCACCAAATAGTTCATAAAAATCTCCTAACCGAAACATTAACAAACTATCACGGTAATTAGATTTTATTTCCTGGTATTGTTTCATCAAAGGAGTAAGGTTTGTTTCTATATTTTCTTCAATCATAAATTTTATAGAAATCTTGTCTATTTACCTTTTAGTAAAATTATGTTGAACTAAATTATTTTTCCGATTAAATTATGTTTTTTTGTTTCTAAAATTCTTACTTTTACAAATCCGGGGTTGATTTTTTTGTTAGAAAAATTTTTGATATTTATAGTTTTATTTGTAAAAGTTTTTGCAATATAACCTTGTTTTAAATCATAGCCTGTTACTAGAACTTCTATTTCTTTATTTATATACTTGGAATTAACTTTTTTTGCAATAGTTTCACACAAAGATAAAAGTTTATAATGGCGGTATTGTTTTGTATTTTTATCAACAGTATCTTTTAGTTTTGAAGCTTTAGTACCATCTCTTGCAGAATACTTGAATACAAATGCAGAATCAAACTGTATTTTTTTTACCATATTATAAGTTTTCATAAAATCTCGTTCAGATTCTTTAGGAAAACCTACAATTAAATCTGTAGTAATTGCAATATCTGGAATTTTTTTACGTATAAGTTTTATTAAATTATAATATTTTTTTGAAGTATATTTTCTATTCATTAATTTTAAAATTTTATCTGAACCAGATTGTAGTGGCAAATGAATGTGATGACATATGTTTGGATATTTTTTTATTGTAGAAACAATCTCTTCATTCATATCTTTTGGATGATTTGTCATAAACCTAATCCAGAATTTATTTTTTGTATAAATGGTAGCGATTTTTTCTAAAAGTTGAGCAAAGTTTAAGTATTGATTTTTTGAATTTTCACCTCTATATGAATTAACATTTTGTCCTAACAAAATAATTTCTTTAACTCCAGAATTTAGTAGATATTTGACTTCACTTAAGATTTCTTCTACAGTTCTAGAACATTCTTTTCCACGAACATAAGGGACAATGCAGTATGAACAATAATTATTACACCCGGTCATTACTGGTACGAAAGCAGAAATATTGTGTGTTTTAGTTTTTAAAAATTTATTTTTTTTAATAGGTGTTTTTAATATTTTTGACAAAATTTCTGGTAAATAATCATATTCTAAAGTTCCAATAAAATTATCAATGTAAGAAAATTTTTTTTTAAGTTCTAACTTTGACTTTTGAGCATAACAACCTACAATAATAATCTTTAGTTTTGGGTTTTGGATTTTATATTTCTTTAGTTCTCCAACAAATGATTCTACACGTTCTTCTGCATGTTTTCTTACAGAACATGTGTTTACTATCACAAGATTTGCATTATTGATATTTTCTGCCAAAGAAAAATTTGGATTTGATAATAATATTGATTCAATTTTTTTAGAGTCGCTAATGTTCATCTGACAACCAAAAGTTCGGATAAAAAATTTCATGTTTTTTATAAAAATTATTTTTTGTTTTAAGATTTTAATCTTATATAAAAATAGTTTTTAAAGGTCAATTTTTAATAAGATTACTAATGTTAAAATTAATATTTTTAGCATTGAAAAGTTGTCACAAATATCATAAAATTATAATAATATGTTGTTATTTAATATTAAAAACTTTTGGTATAGACAATTTATGTGAAGTTTTTTTTATTGCAGAGTTTATTTTAGATAAAATTTTTTTATTACAAAAATTTTTTTTATTTTTTTCTAAGAGAGTAATTGTTTCATCCAAATTTTTATATGTTATTCCAATTTCATCTTCATCAGTTTGTCCATACCACAGTCCTGCTGAGGGAGTTTTTTTTATAATTTTTTTAGGTAAATTTAAATATTTAGCAAGTTCCCATACTTGCGTTTTTAGCAAACCACCAATTGGTAGAATATCTACCCCTCCATCACCATATTTTGTAAAATACCCAATTGTTAATTCACTTTTATTTCCTGTTCCTACTACAAGATAATTATTCTTATTTGCGAAATAATATAAAGTTAACATTCTCAATCTTGGTTTAATATTTACAATTGCAAGATTTTTTGATGACTTACTAAAATTTAGTGTTTTAGACAATAAATTAAATATTTTAGACAAATCTATTATTTTAGTTTTTATTTTATATTTTTTTGCAACTAACAAAGCATCTTTTAAATCTTCAGGGTTAGAATCACACGGCATAATTATTCCTAAAACATTCCTATTAGCAGCTTTTTTACTTAAAACTGCTACTACAGAAGAATCTACACCTCCACTTAATCCAACTACAAACCCTTTTGTATTAGAAACTTTTAATTGTAACTTTAGCCAATTAACAATTTTATTTGATATATTTTTATAATTCATAACTTATAATAAATGAAATAAATTTATTTAATAAAAAAAGGCGCCTTTACTCCAAATAAGGAAATAAAGACGCCTTTGTCTTCTTTGTTGTTTTAATTTTTAATATTCAGGAGGCATTGCTGGCATTGCTGGACCAGATTTTTCTTTTTCAGGTTTTTCAGTAACAATTGCATCTGAAGTTAGCAAATATCCAGAGATACTCGCTGCATTTTCCAATGCTGTTCTGACAACTTTTGCAGGATCAACTATTCCCGCTTTTAATAAATCGACAAACTCTCCTTTATCAGCATTATATCCAAAGTTTGGATTTTTATCAGCCAAAATTTTTTCTACAATAATTGACCCTTCAGCACCAGCATTTTCTGCTATCATTCTTGCAGGTTCTTCTACAGCTCTCCAAACTATATTTACACCCGTTTGTTCATCTGGATCTTCAGCTTTAACTTTAGATTTTGCAGATTCTCTTGCGCGTAAAAGTGCAACTCCACCTCCTGGGACAATTCCTTCCTCAAGACCAGCTCTTGTTGCATGCATTGCATCTTCAACTTTATACTTTTTTGCTTTCATTGCTGTTTCAGTCGCTGCTCCTACATTAATAACAGCCACTCCACCGCTCAGTTTTGCTAATCTTTCTTGTAACTTTTCCTTGTCATAGTCAGACTTTGTTTCTTCAATTTGTTTTTTTATTTGTGAAATTCTTTTTTTAATTTCATTTCTATCACCTGCTCCATCTACTATTGTTGTATTTTCTTTGTCAATAACTACTCGTTTACATTTTCCTAACATATCAATAGTAGCTTTTTCAAATTTTGTGCCGGTTTCTTCTGAAATAACTTGGCCACCAGTAAGTATTGCAATGTCTTGTAACATCTCTTTTCTTCTATCACCAAATCCAGGTGCTTTAACTGCAGAACATCTTAATGTTCCACGAAGTTTGTTTACTACTAATGTTGCTAAAGCTTCTCCTTCGACATCTTCTGCAATAAGTAAGAAAGGTTTCCCGGTTTGTGCAATTTGTTCCAACAAAGGAAGTATCTCATTCATAGCAGCAATTTTTTTGTCTGTAATTATCAAGTAAGGATCTTCTAAAACAGATTGCATTCTTTCTGAGTCAGTTACAAAATAAGGTGAAATATATCCTCTGTCAAACTGCATTCCTTCGACAACATCTAAAGTTGTTTCTGAAGATTTTCCTTCTTCAACAGTTATAACACCATCTTTACCAACTTTATCCATTGCCTGTGCAATAAGTTTTCCTATTTCCACATCATTTGCAGAGATTGTTGCAATTTGTTCAATTTCTTCTGCTTTTACTTGTTTTGACATTGATTTTATTTCTGCAACCATTGCTTTTACTGCTTTGTCAATACCATTTTTAATATGCATTGCATTAGCCCCTGCAGCAATATTTTTTGTTCCTTCATTAATAATTGCTTGAGCTAATACGCACGCTGTAGTTGTTCCATCTCCTGCTACATCATTTGTTTTTGAAGATACTTCTCTAACTAATTGTGCCCCAACATTTTCAAATGGATCTTCTAACTCAATTTCTTTTGCTATTGTAACACCATCGTTTGTAATTGTTGGTGAACCAAACTTCTTATCTAACAAAACATGTCTTCCTCTTGGTCCTAATGTAACTTTTACCGCATTAGCAAGTTTGTCAACCCCAGTTTTTATTGCTTTATGAGCATCATCAAAGTATAAAATTTGTTTTGCCATTTTTTATACACCTCCTTGAAAAAGTGTTTTCTTTTTTTTGTCAATTACTAAATTATTCAATTATTCCCAAAATATCATCTTGATGTAAAATCAAATGTTCTTTCCCATCTATTTTTATCTCTGTCCCAGAGTATTTGCCATACAAAACTTTATCTCCAACTTTTACTTCCACAGGTAAAACTTTCCCATCGTCGGTTATTTTACCTTTACCTACAGCAATTACTTCACCCTGTTGTGGTTTTTCTTTTGCTGTGTCTGGGATTATTATATTACCCTTCTTTACTTCTTGTTCTTCTATAGGTTTTACTATTATTCTGTCTCCTAACGGTCTAACTTTCATACAGTTTCACCTCCTCCTTTATTATTTATAAATTTTTTTTATTTAGTGTGCCATTAGACAAACAGAGTAGATATAACTAATTATTATAGATGCACTAAATCCAAAAAAGTTTCATTAAAATATAAAATTTATTTGTTATTGTCAATATTATGGTTAATAATATTGAAATTTTTTTATCTAATTAAAGTTTTCAACCAGATACATATATGCAACCAGATAAATATAATTATTTCCACACAAACCAAACAAATAAATATGCCACAATTACTGCAGCAGTTGTAAATGGAATTCCAATTTTTCCAAATTCTTTAAAAGTTATATTATAGCCTTCTTTTTTTAATAACCCACATGCAACAATATTAGCTGAAGCACCAATTGGTGTAATATTTCCACCTAAACTAGATCCTATTAATAATCCAAATAAGAATAGCGAAGGAGCAACATTAAGTTTTTGTCCTATAGAGATACCTATAGGTAGCATCGCTGCTAAAAATGGAACATTATCCACAAAAGCAGAAAATATTATAGACATAAAAACAATTAAAGTATAGCCAAAAAATATATTTGTACCAATAATTACTGATAGATAACTAGATATATTTTCAATCCATCCTGTGATAGTTAAACTTCCAACCAAAATGAATATCCCAACTAAAAAAAAAGTCGTCTCCCAATCAAGATTTTTCAATCCTTCAACAATATTTTTTTTAAAGACAAATTTTTTCCATAATATAGATATAAACCCAAACACTAAACAAATTATTCCTGCCATATAAGAAAATCCAGTATCAAAAAATGAAGTTAAAGCTAAAAAAAATATTAGCATGATAAGTATTATTGTTGGTGTCCAGGATACAACTTTTTCTATAGGCAATACTTGAACTTTTTCTTTTTGGTTTTTAAAAATAAAATATAAAACAGTAAATGATGCTATAGCTCCAATCTCTACTGCAAAAAAAATGCTTGGTTTACCATTGTAGAAAAAAAAATCAAAAAATGTCATTTTAGCAAATCCGCCTAACAACATACTTGGTGGATCGCCAATTAATGTTGCAGCACCTTGTAAATTACTTGATATGGCAATAGATATCATAATTTTTTTTGGATTAATATTTAACTTTTTAGCTAAAGCCAATGCCACTGGTGCCACAATTAGTACAGTCGCAACATTTTCTACAAAAGCAGAAATGAAGCCTGTTAACGCACAGATCAATAATATTGCCCAGGCAGAACTTTTTGATTTGTCAACAATAATTTCTGCAATATAAGCAGGAACTTTGCTTTCTATGAAAATATCTGCAACAACAAGTGTGCCAACAAAAATTCCCATAACATTCCAGTTAATTACACTTAATGTCTTATTTAAAGGTATAGTTCCAGTAATAATTAGTAATGAGCCTGCTAGTATTGAAATTAAAGTTCTTCCATTAGGTAAAATTACAAATAAAACATATGCTAAAATAAAAATTATAATTGCAATTGAACTATGTGTCATTATTTTTTGTTAGTAGTATGTAATTAAAAAAACTGTTAAATTTAATAAATTTTTAGTTGTTAGATGAATAAGATTATGAGAAAATTATTATTTATATTCGTTAAAAAATACTATTTCATCAATTTTTTTTCTTGTTTCAGAACCTGCGTGACGTCGTATAGGATCTTTTTGTTTATAATTTTCCTCCGGATATCCTATGCAAATTAATAATGGTATTTCTACATTTTTTGGTATATTAAACATTTTTTTTAATGGTTTTTCATTAAACCACCCAACATAACATGTGCCTAATCCTAACTCTGTTGCTTGTAAAATTAATTGTTGGCAAACAATACCAATGTCAACTAAATAAAATCGTGTATTGCGAACTAATGACCCAGCCAGTGATAAAAAACTTCCCTTATCAGCTAAAACTATAATTATAACAGGTGCATTATACAAAAATTTGCTTATTTTATAAATTCCTGAAGTAGCTTCTTGTGCAACATTTTGTTTTAAAACAGGATCATCTACAACAATAAATTTCCATGGTTGAGCATTGCACGCTGATGGAGATAACCGTGCTGATTCTAAACATTGTAAAATTTTTTCTTTCTCAACAGGTTGATTTAAATATTTCCTACAACTAAACCTTTCTTTTACTAATTCTTTGAGTATCATAATTTCTATGATTTTATATAAAAAATTTTATAAGGTACTAATTATATCACTACAGGTTTTCAAAACTTTTTTAGCAACTTCTTCAGTTGCATTTCCTAATCCGCATTGAGGTGTTAGTATGATATTGTTTAAAAGTTTAGTTTTATCTACACCTTTTTTTTCAAAAAATAAAATATTATTATTTAAACTTTCTAATAAACTTGTTATATTTTCTACATCAATATTTTTATTATTAGGTACTATACCCCAAGCAATTTGTTTGCCATCATTTATAAATTTAATAATATTTTCTGAGTATAAAACAAAATCGTTGAAAAAATCGTGTGCATCAAATGATAAAATGTCTAAGTCCAAGGTTGATATTATTCCCCAATCGGTATTTGCACAACAATGAATTCCTATTGACAAATTAAACTTGTCATAAAGTGACAAAATTAAAAGTTGATTTTTTATTTCTAAAATTGTGTTTGACAAAATTTCTTTTACATCATTCATAGAAATTGCTGTGAATGCAGAACCGTATGCAGCTAAATAAGGTTCGTCAAGAAAAAGAAAAATTTTTTTTGTTTCCGGTATTGCGTTTAAAACTTGTTTTATTTGCCAAATAGATTTCATTACAACATTTTTTATTACAGTATCCTTAACTTGTGCATCATACAAAATAGCTTTACCATTCTGGTCTTTTAATGTTAATCCAAAAGTTATTGGACCTATAGTTTGTAATTTTACTGATAAAATTTTATTTCTTAAACTTATCAACTGATTAATAAATTCATAAAATCCAATGGCATAATTTGTTGATATTGCAAAATAGTCTGTTTTATTATCAATAAAATTCTGAAAAAAATCTATTACTTCATTATTGAATTTTTCCATATCAACCCAAATTTTTTCATTTTGTTTATCAATTTTTATCCCAGGAAAATTTTCTGTGTATTGAACATGCATTTGTTCTAAAAAACTTATTTTAGGCAACTGTGGCCATGTTGGTAGATTTAAACTTTCTAATACTAATTCAACAGCTTTTTTTGGATCTTTATGTGGTAGACTTCCAATCATAGTAGAATATTTTGTTGGAATAAAAGAGTTCATTTTTTTTCCCATTTGCTTAAATAAGCAGTTTGTGCTAATGTTGATCCATCATATATTTCTTTTCTTAGACGGTTTTCACGTTCTAATACATCCATAGCACGGTTTGCAATTTCTACCACTTCATCTTTTGGAATTACAATTATTCCATCGCAGTCTCCTACAACCCAATCACCAGGAAAAATTTTTTTTTCAGAAATTGTAATTGGGACATTTATTTCACCAAAACCTTTTGGTTCACCAGCCTGTGGTGTGATAACACTTGCAAATGCAGGAAAATTTAGTTTTTTAATTTCTTGTGTGTCTCGTATCCCACCCCAAATTACAACACCAGCAATTTTTTTCTTTAATGCAGAATTTGTCGCTAATTCACCCCAAACTGCCGGTGCCACTCCTCCTGCGTTAATAATTATTACATCACCTTTATTTGCAAAATCAATTGCTTGGACAGGTTTTGCCCAATCACCAGGATATGTTCTAACAGTTACAACCGGTCCGATAAGTTTTATGTTTTCTACAATAGGTTTCAATTTTAAAATAGGTGATTCGCGGTGCATAGCATCAGAAATGTTTGCTGTGGATACTTTATTTAAAACTTTTCTTATATTTTTTTCTTCAAAAACACGTTTATAAAGTGTAGTTTTAATTTTTACTTTTTTTATCATTGCTAATTTTATTTCTTTTACTGATTTTGAAACATTCTCTGATTTAGTAACAGCACCTCCAACAACTACAATATCTGCTCCGAACCTAATTGCATCAACTACAGTTTCCGAATTTATACCACCGGCAATAGAAATAGGAATTTTGGTAATTGATTTTATTAGTTTTAATTGATGAAAACTAATTTTTCCTTTCATTTGTTCATCGATTGGAATATGAATACCGAAATAATTTGGTTTCAATCTTTCAATTTCTTTAACTTTTTTTATTAAATCTTTAACTTCAATCATATCAACAACAATTTCGCAACCATAATTTTTTGCTGCATTGATTGATTCTTTTATTGTTTCAATGTTTGAAACACCTAAAATTCCTACAATATCAGCTCCAGATTTTGCTGCCATTTCTACCTCAATTCGTCCAACATCCATAGTTTTCATATCTGCTACAATTTTAATATTTTTATGTATTTCAGAACGAATTTTTCTTATAGCATTCATTCCTTCAGATTTTATTAATGGGGTACCAATTTCTATAATATCAGCTCCGGCATTTATCGCTTCTTTTGCAACAACAACAGCTCGTGGTAAATCTATAAAATCTAAAGCTATCTGCAGTAATGGATATTTCATAATTTTCTAATATACTAAAATTTAGTTTTGTAATTCAATAAAATTATAAAAGTTGTTATAAAAAAAATTAAAATTATTTTTTTTAAAATATTGAATGAAAAAATATATTAACTAAATGTTTATCTTATTTTTTTTGTAAGGAATTTGTTTATTTTTTAGTATATCAATTACCACTAATATTATAATTTAAACCAAAATAACCTATAACACTCTTTTTTGTTGTCTTGCCAGTCATATATCCTTTTGTTTTGTATCAGACTTGTGTTAAGACACTTACTTTGTTAAAAATTTTGTATGAACAAGTACTGCAAAAGAACTTCCATCTCATAATAATCCTGCGTCCAAAAATCTATGTGAAAAAACATATTTTAAAAAATAGAATAAGATGGAAAATAAATAAAAATTTTCTAAAATATGAATTTTTATTTTTCATAATAAAAATTTTTTAGTATTAAATTAAAATATATTCATATAATTAGTCTATGTTACCAAAAAAATTTTACACCAAGATTTATCTACAAAAAGATCATGCCCCATTCTGGATAATCAATTAGTGTATTATCAATATTACCTTTTGCATTTCTGTTTTTCCATAGATATACAAAAGTATCAACAACAGGAAATTCAATAAATATTCTCTCAAAAAATTCGTTCTGCAAACGAAATCCTATATTTAGTGTAATTCCTCTAAAATCATAAATTTCTTTATTTGTAACAACGTTCTTATTAAAACCAAAACCTGTACTAAATATTGGATAAATGCTTGTAAACAACAGTTTTTTTCTTGCTATATACCAATCAAGATAAATTCTGCTTGCAATAAGATTTCCTGTTAGTCCCGACTTATCACCTTTGATAAAATTATTTTCTTTTAGATGTTCTGATGACAAGTCAACATTTATTAATAAAAAACGATAGCCAAAGTTTTGTAAATTTTTGAACCAAAATTTCTGTCCAAGAAAAAAAGTAAAATTTTTATTTCCAAAATCCGTGAAATTATTTTGCAATAGCTCAGAAACTTCAAAACCAACATAGAAATTGTGTTTTAAAAAATTTATATCTTGATTTACATCTGCAAAAATATATAGTGGTAAACAAAAATCTAACAAAACTAACAACAATAATAGAAGCTTATAATTACTATAAAATACTCTGATTGTCATTTTTCAATCTTATTGCAGTTTCAATCTGAAAATTTTCGACTTGTGTTCGTATAAGAGATTTTAATATTCCACCACAATTAAGTTGTTCACCAAAATCTTTTGCAAAAGAACGAATGTATACTCCAGACATACAACTAATTTTTAATTTTAACAAAGGAAATTTATAATCTAAAATTTCAATTTTGTTTATAATTACTTTTTTAGGTTTTATAACTTTTTTAATTTCTTCAAAAGAAAATCTATTTTTTCTAATTAAATCACATGCACGTGTTCCTGCAATTTTTATCGCAGAATATGGTGGTGGTAATTGTTCAATTTCTCCAACAAATTTTAATAACTCAAATTGAACCTTTTCTTTTGATGGGATTTCTTTTATTTCAACATTTATAATATTACCGGTAGTATCATAAGTATCACTTTTTTTGTTTAACAAAATTTCTGCTAAATATTCTTTCTGAGAATTTTTCAATATATCAGTTAATTTTTTTGTATATTTTCTACCCACAGCTATAACCAATACACCTTCAGCAAACGGATCCAAAGTTCCACCATGACCAACACGTTTTGTTTTAGAATGTTTTTTTACATAATTTACCACTTGAGCAGAAGTCCAACCTTTTGGTTTATATACAGCAAAAAGTCCTTCTTGAAATACATTTCTTTTCAATTTATTTTCTTTAAACGAATTAGATTCTAATGATGAAATATTTATATTGGTTGCCATTTGCCTTTGCTAAACAATTTTGGAAAAAATGTTTTACGTAACGTTTCTAAAATAAAAATTGATAATCCAGGTAATATTGCAACAATCCATCCTTTATAGCCAAGAATTACAGTATCAAAAAATGTTCTAAAAATTCCTACATAAATTACTCCCAACTGTAAAATTATTGCTACAATCAAACCCTTAATCAAAGCAGGATTTTTAAATAATCCTAGCTTAAAAACTGAAATTTCGTCTGATCTCATATTGAATGCTAAAAACCATTCAAAAATTACCACGGACAAAAATACTATTGTTCGTGTTTCTTCTATACTGAACCTTTTTAAACTCCATATATATACCAAAAAACTCCCAAGACTTAGTGCTAACGATAAAAATGCAATTCGTTTTATCATACCAGGATATATAAGTCCTACTTTATAGTGTCTTGGCGGAAATTGAAGTTCATTACCAAATTTAGGTTCTAATCCAAGAGGTATAGACATTATAGCTCCAGTGACAAGATTTATCCATAATATTTGAACAGGTAGCAAAGGTGATATTCCAGTAAATATTACAGAAAAAATTAATGTAAACAACTCTCCAAAACAGGTTGTGAGAAGAAATCCTGTTGCATTTCGTAAACGGTTAAAAATTGCTCTTCCTTCTTCTACAGCAGATACTATTGTAGCAAAATTATCATCTGCAAGTATCATATCTGCAGATTCTTTTGCAACATCAGTTCCTGTGATACCCATTGCAACTCCGATGTCTGCAGTTTCTAGTGCAGGAGCATCATTTACTCCATCACCGGTCATTGCTACTACGTTACCTAATTTTTTAAATGCATTTACTATTTTTAGTTTATGTAAAGGTTCTATACGAGCAAAAACTGATACTTGTTTAATTTTTTTTGCAAGTTCGTCTTCAGTTAATTCTTCTAATTCTTGTCCTGTGATAACTTCATCAGATTGTATTCCTACTTCTTTTGCAATTGTCTGAGCAGTTAGTTTATTGTCTCCTGTAATCATTACTACTTTAATCCCTGCTTGTTGACATAATTTTACAGAATTTATTGCTTCAGGTCTTGGTGGATCAATTAATCCAACTAAACCACTAAATACAAGTTTACCTTTAATACTTTCTTCGGTAAGATTTTGTTGTCCTAAATCGCAATATGCCAGAGCAATTACCCGTAAAGCATCTTTTGCCATTAGTTCTACTTTTAAACTTATTTGAGATTTTATTTCTTCTGTTAACGGAATAATTTTTTCATTTTTAGTTATGTAGTTACACAATGATAAAACTTTTTCCGGCGATCCTTTAACATAAGCAACATTTTTATACTCTTTTTTATATAAAGTTGCCATATATTGATTTTCACTTTGGAACGGTATTTCGCTTATACGTTTAAATTTAATTTCTAAACTTTCTTTTGTTATTCCAGCATTTTTAGCAGATATGAGTAACGCTCCTTCCATTTGATCACCAATAACATTAATGTTGTTGTTTTCGAATTTTAAAGAAGCATCGTTACATAGTACACAAATTTCAAAAATAAGTTTTAGGATATCATCATTGTTAACATCCAAAGTTTTATTTTTATAAAAGAATTCTGTTTTATCATCTTTCTCTTTTAACAAAATCATTCGTTCATTGTCATAAATACGCTTTAGAGTCATTTGGTTTAGAGTTAAAGTTCCAGTTTTATCACTACAAATAACAGTAGTAGACCCCAGAGTTTCTACAGCAACAAGTTTTCGTATTATAGCATTACGCTTTGCCATCATCTGCATTCCTATAGACAATATAACAGTAATAGTTGCAGGCAATCCTTCTGGTGCAGCTGCTACCATTAATGCAACAGAAATCATAAAAACATCAATCCAGTTCATACCTTTTGAAATACCAATTATGCTTAAGATAAATGTCATACAAAGTATAACAATAATAATACCTTTCCCTAAATTATGAATACTTTTTTGTAACGGAGTTTGTTCTTGTTTTATTTCTTTTAGTGCGAAAGCGATTTTTCCTATCTCTGTTGACATTCCTGTAGCAGTAACAACGGCTATTGTTCTACCATAAACTACTGTTGTTCCCATAAACAACATATTTTTCTGTTCAACTATACCAACATTATCTTTTATAACACCAGCGAACTTGTCTACAGCAACAGATTCTCCTGTAAGTATTGATTCATTAACTTTTAAACTTGCAGATTCTATAATTCGTGCATCAGAAGGAACTTTATCACCGGATTCTAAAATAATAATATCTCCAACAACAACTTCGTTAGAAGGTATTAGTTCTATTTGTGAGTTACGTTTTACTTTTGCTTTTGGAGAAGCAAGTTGTTTTAATGCTTCCATAGCTTTTTCAGCACGAAATTCTTGTATAAATCCAACTATTGCCATAAACAATAACACACCTAATATTACATTTGCATCAAGGTATTTACCTAAAGAAAATTTTATTACAGAGGCAACTATCAACAAATATACTAATGGATTTAAGAATTGTCTTAAAAATATTATTATTGGGGAGGTTTTTTTTTTGGTTAAAATTTCATTATATCCATATTTTTTGAGCCGATATTGTGCTTCTTGTGTTGTTAAACCATTTAATGAAGTTTTTAGTAAATCTAATATTTCTTCGACACCAATAGTGTACCATTTTTTTTCCATTTTATTCTCCAAAAAAAATTTTTTTTGTAGAAAAATTTAGTGTAATATGTAAGATATTTATTTGATTATTTTTAACTTATGCAAATTTTTTTCAGTGTATTTTAATATATTGTTCATCAATATAACTGTCTCAACTGGATATTTACCGACAGCTGTTTCAGCAGAAAGCATTACATAATCTGTTCCATCCAATACTGCATTAGCCACATCAGTTACTTCAGCTCTTGTTGGACGAAGGTTGTCTGTCATACTTTCTATCATTTGTGTTGCAGTAATGACAAATTTTTTGTTTTTATTACATTTTTTTATGATAATTTTCTGTATTATTGGTACTTGATAAATAGGTAAAGATACACCTAAATCACCTCGTGCAATCATTATCCCATCAGAAACATTAATAATTTTATCAATGTTATTTAAACCTTCTATATTTTCAATTTTAGATATGATCTTGCAGTTAGATATTTTTCCTAAAATATTTTTTACTTCTAAAACATCTTTTTCTGTTCTTACAAAAGATTGTGCTATATAATCAATATTATTTACTTTACAAAAAAGTATGTCCTGAATATCTTTTTTACTTATTTTACCAAAATCAAGTTTTGCTTGTGGTATATTTACACCTTTGTTTTGTTTTAATATACCTCCAACAATTACTTTTGTTTTTAATTTGTTTTCATATTTTTCAATAACTTCCAATGCGATGTTACCGTCATCAATAAATATTTGCATACCTTTTTTTATTGGTTTTAAAGAACCTTTATAATCGAAGTGTACCATATCAGAGTTTCCTATAACATTTTCCTGAGTTAAAAATAATAATTTATTTTTTTTTAATTCTATTTCAGTATCAATTTTTCCTATTCTAATACGGTGACCTTGTAAATCTCCAAGAATTTTAATTTTTCTACGATATTTTTTATTCAAATATCGAACAATATTTATTTTTTCAATAATTTCCTTATAATCTGTATGTGAAAAATTTAATCTTACAACATCAAGTCCTGATAACATCATCTTCCTAATAATAGTTTCATTAGAAGTTGATGGTCCGAGAGTTGCAATTATTTTTGTTTTTACCATAAAAATAAACTAAAAGTGAGAAAAAAAAATATAGTTTATGGTTTGTAAATTAAGTTAAAAAGTTTTGTTTAAATAATCATAAATAGATAATAACGCTTTTGCACCTTCACCACAAGCTACTATAATTTGTTTTGCTACAACATTTGTTACATCTCCAGCAGCATAAATTCCTTCTGTTGAAGTTTCACATTTACAGTTAACTAAAATTTCGCCAAAATCATTTTTAGCAACATCAGTTATAAAATCCGAAGATGCTTTTGACCCTATTTCTACAAATATCCCTTGAACACTTAAATTTTTTTCTACACCGTTTAATAAAACTTTTACTTCAGAAACTGTTTTTTCACCAAAAATTTCTAAAACTCTAGAGTTTGTATATATTTCAACATTATTTGCTTGTTTTAATTTTTCTATCATTACATTATCTGCAATGAGTTTGTTTGAAGATTCTATAAGATAAACTTTTTTTGCAATTTTTACAAGTTGTATAGCAGCATCAAAACCGGAGTTTCCGCCACCTACTACTAACACTGTTTTTTCTTTATATAGTGGTCCATCACAAGTTGCACAATATGTTACACCACGATATTTTAACTCTTCTTCTCCTTTTACATTTAAAGTTTTAGGTATTCTGCCAGAACAAATTAAAACAGTTTTTGAGCAATAATTATCTTTATCTGTTTTGATTTTAATAAATTGATTTTCTTTTTTTATTTCTAAAACAGTTTCTTGTTCTTTTATTTGAATATTAAATTTGTCTAAGTGTTCCTTAAATTTTATGGCCAATTCTGGTCCTGTAACAAATTGATATCCGGTATAATTTTCTATATCCCAACTTAAAACAGCCTGTCCACCAATGTCTTTAGTAATAACTATAAAATCTAATTTTTTTCTTGCAGCGTATATGCTTGCTGTGATACCAGCAGGTCCTGCTCCTATGATAATAAGGTCTAATACATTCATAACTTTTATTTTTGTTTCTCTAACGAATTTTTTAAATCAGTAAGTTTTACAAAATGTTTTCTTTCTTCTTCAATTATTTTATCAACAAGTTGTGCCTGTATTTTGGGGATAAGATTTTTTGATTCCAAATAATATAGTATGGAGTCAAGTTCCCTTTGAATAGCGAAATTTATTGCAGATATTGTGCTAAAACTTTTTTTTAAATCTTCTTGTGCTTTAGAATTAAATATTATGTTATCGGCATAAGATTTTAAGTAAAGGAAATATTCTTCAGGAAAATTTTCTTCTGGTTGGTAACTTTCTATCTTACTTAACATTTCTAAATAAACATTTTTATGTTTGATTTCTTCTTCTGAAAGTATTAAAAAAATTTCTTTCACTGTAAGATCAGAAGTTTTTTCTGCTGCCATTTTATAAAATTTTTCTCCGTTTTCTTCAATTTTTATTGCAAACTGAAATATTTCTGATATAGAGAACAAGTTTCCCATAAATATTACTCCTATTAAATTTTATGCTTTAATTTAAATTATAATTTATCCTTCTCTTTTTTCTAAATGATGGTCTAAAACCAACAATCCGCCAGTAGAATCTTTTATTTTATCAAGTTTTTGTAAAATTTCTAAAGTTTGAGATTCTTCTTCAATCTGTTCCGAAACAAACCATTGTAAAAAATTTTCTGTTGCATAATCTTGTTCTTTTCTGGATAGTTCAAGAATTTCATAAATAAAATTAGTAATTTTTGTTTCATGTTCATAAGCATCTTTGAACACTTCTGCTGTAGATTTCCAATTAATTTTTGGTGTATCAATTTTTTCTAACATTACTCTACCATTTCGTTCAATTATATGATTAAAAAACTTCATTGCATGTGTAGTTTCTTCTTTAGATTGAACTTTCATCCAATGAGCAAAACCTTTTAGATTTTCACTTTCAAAATATGCTGCCATTGATAGATATAAATATGCAGAAAAAATTTCTCTGTTTAACTGTTTGTTTAACTCTTCTTCAATTTTTGAGTTTATCATAATATGTTTCTCCTTTTTTATAATAAATTTTTTTTAGTTTTCTTTTTCAAATTGACTTTTATCTGCACCACATACTGGACAAACCCAGCTATCAGGTAATTGTTCAAAAGGCGTGTTTGGTGCAATGTTTGATTCAGGATCACCTTTTTCCGGGTCGTATATGTAACCACATACTATACACACATATTTTTGCATATTTAATTTCCTCCATTTTTACTTTTAATTTTTTTTAAATTATTATATAAATAATAATTTTTTTTCAACATTTTTGTTGTTTTTTTAATTTTAGCACATATAATAATTTTTTTATTTTCATTGTAAAATTTTTACAACCATTTGTTTTCTTTATACCATTGATAAGTTTTTCTAATACCATCAATAAGTGGTGTATACTTAACATCTAATATTTCTTTAATAGTTGAACTGTGACACAACCAATACTTCTGTTTTAACTCATTAAGTTTATCTCGGTTAAACACAGCAGGTTTTTTAAATAAAAACTTGTGAACAAGTTCGTTTATGTAAGCATATGAATACGCAACAAAGGATGGTAGTTTAAAAATTTTAATTTTTTTACCAACAGTTTCACTAAAAATATCTTTTAGTTCTTCTATGCTATAACATTTTTCTTCTGCAACAAAATATATTCCGGGATTAATTTTTTTTGTTTTATCTAATATAAATTCAATAATTTTTGTACAAACATTTGCTAAATCGTCAATAAAAGTAAACTGGATAAAAAACTCATTACTAAAAATTGGCAATAATCCTTTTTTTGCATATTGAAAATATAAAAACATATCTTTATCGTAAGGTCCATAAATTGGTCCTGGTCGCAAAACTATAGTTGTAATAATTTTTGAATATTTTAACAATTCGGTTTCTGCGAGAAGTTTGCTTTTACCATAATGTGATACAGGTGCACATATCTCATCAACAGATTTTTTTTGGTTTTTATCACAAGGCCCAGAAACTGCTTGAGAAGATATTGCAATCAAACATTTTAAGTTTGGGTTATGTAAACGAATTGTTTCTAACAAATTTTTTGTGCCTATGTGGTTTACATCATAATATTCTTGAACATTGTTTGTTCTTAACAATGCTGCACAGTGTATTATTATATCAACACCTTTAATTGCATCTGATAAAGTTTGTGGTTCTCTGATATCTCCATAGACAAAATTTAATGATATATTTTTTATTTTGTCTATTTTTTCAATTATAGAATTTAATCTTTTAACGTTACTACTTTTTCTTACCATACAATTTATTATAATTTGTTCTGAATTTTTATGTAGCAAATTTTTAAATTGGTAAGAAGAAATATAATCTACTATTGAACTTCCAACAAAACCATTTGCTCCTGTAATTAAAATTTTCATTAAATTTTTTATGTAATTGTATTAGTTTGCTTTATAGATTTTATACAACAATACAATTTTTTTTTAAAAATAACAATATGTTGTTGAAATTTTGTTTAATTTATTGTAAAATTAAAAGAGTTCTTTGAAATTTGTTCACAGGCTAAACCATATCGGTGTTGTTTTTTGTTAAAGTTGCCCTGTGAAATTGAGTATAGAAAAATAGTCAACCCATTTCTCCAGTCTTCAAACAAGTTAGGGTTGCCCTGTGAAATTGAGTATAGAAAAATGTTCCATCTGTTCTTTTGTTTTTGCGTGCCGTTAGGGTTGCCCTGTGAAATTGAGTATAGAAAAATTTTCTTCGTCGGAAAGATCTTGCCAAGCATGTTAGGGTTGCCCTGTGAAA
>CALDDQ010000002.1 GCA_937936785.1 uncultured Endomicrobiia bacterium | reverse complement strand
TTTATCAAATATTGATTTATATCCAAGTTTTGAAATTTGAACTGAATAGGATGATGGCATTACTGGTTGGAAAATATAAAATTTTCCTGCAGCATCAGTCATTGTTCTAAAAAAATTCCATTGAAAATTATTTGTATCTCTTATCTCAACTATACAGTTTGAAATCGGTTTACTTGACATATCAACAACAATTCCTTCAAAAGCAATATTTGATGGCTCAGAGGGCTGTTGAGATTCAGAGCGAGTATTTGAGATAAACCCAAGTTGAACATCTTGAAATGTATTTTTGTTATCATAAACTGCTGTTGAAACAATTACCTCTGCACCTTCCATAGTGCCTGCTCTTTGAACAAAAATACGATATGTATTTGGTGGTGCAGGAGGAACATTATATATTTGTAGCCAGAATTTGCCTTCTGAATCCTGACCTTCTTTTGGTTGAATTGAAAAACTTACTGGTTCATCGGTAATAGAATGTCTTAAATCAAGAAAAAAAAGTTCTCCATCAGCAATTCCTTCTGTAGAAATTTTCACATTTAATATACCTGCTTGAAATTCAGAAGGAACAGGATACATACTTAATGGAGTAGAAGTTAAATCTACCATTTGAGAATTATCATTAAATTGTATTGTTGGAATATTTGGATTAGATATTTGTTCTTTAATCGTTGGCAAATATTTTTGTTTAGCTAAACCTATTTTGTAAATTATCGGATTATTCATTGCATCTGTTGCAACAAGATTATCTATGATATGAAAATTATTCGGAGCACTTATTTTATATACTTTCGAAAACTCTGGTATTGGTTCACCATCAAAATTGTTAAATGCTACTATTATAACAACTGCATCATTAATGGGTTGTCCGGTTGAACCATTAATAACTTTTAATTTAATTGAAGCAGAAAATAATTGTGCAGATAGAATTATACTTAAGATACTTAGTTTAAAAATTTTTTTTATCATAAAAACCTCTTACCTCCTAAATTAAATTTTTAAAAAGTTTTTTCAGCCACTTGCTAATTAGTAATTACGCTAAATAAATCATAAATGTTTCATAATGTGACAAAAATCACACAAAATTTTAAAATTTTTAGTATTCCCAAGTAAAACCTAAAAAATAATTTGTTACATAGTAGTTATATTTATAGTATCTCTCATATTTCATATTAGAACTAACTGTCCGATAATTAGTGTTAAACTTTATGTATAACCCTGAAATTAAATTGTTTAAAGGATATTTTAATGTTAAACCAATTGTATTGATATTTTGAAAAATTTTATCTTTAGAATAATTTCCTGAACTATCTTGTGCTAACCGTTCAATATATTGCCTAAAAGAAAGATCATAATATAAAACAAACATAGTTTTTGGCTCCACAGTACCTATTAATAGTTGTATTGAAGGATTTATACTGTTTTGATAAAAATCATAAAATTTTGAGATATATTGTGTCCTACCTGCATCATAAGAGTTTTGGTTTGAAAGATAGTATTGCAAAATATTTGATAAAGAAATTATAGTATTAGGTGTTTTTAAACTTAAGTTAAGATCTAATAAATGAGAAAAATCTTTTCTTAAATCTTTAGTAAATTTTCCTATGTCAGAAATTATTTTTTGGTCTGAAAAATTCTTCATTCCTAAGTTATAATATATTTTTGTATTAAAGTTATTATGTTTATAACTAAATTCTAATCCCATATCGAAAGAATTGTTATCTAAAACATTTTTTCCTGCATTGTCAGATAGTTCACTATATGTTGTCGTGTCCAAAGATGTTTGAAACTGTGTTATCAAAGAAGCATAGTTAGGATATTGTGTAATATTATAATCAAAATAAGTTCTTATACCATAAACTTTTTCTTTTAAACTTTTTTCAAGTTCAATCCCTAAATTAGTTCTATTATAATCAAATAAACCTTTTTGCCATTTTTCATCTGTTGTTTCTTTTAAATATTCTATTTTATAACCAGTTTTTAATTTCAATTTTGTTGTGTTATCAAACTTATATAAAAATTTTAATGACATAGGACCTATATCTAAATATTCTTGAACAAGTGTTCCTCCGCCTACAAGTTCTTGTATATCTTTTGTCCCACGATATGTAGCAAAAATCATTGGTAATAATGCTACCTTGGGACTAAAATTTATCACTGGAGAAAAAGAAAAGTTAAAATTACCACCTAAAGTTGTTGCATCAGTTTTTATCATATATTGTCCTGCTAAAAAATCAATGTTACCAATAGGAATTATCTTTATTTCTGAACACAAAGTTGTTATAACAGATATTATTAATACAAAAATACTTCTTGTGTTTTTTAACATATTCCCTCCTAATTTTTATTTATAAAAATTTATCAATATATAACATGAGAATTTATACTTTTAGTCTTTTATACAACTTTCAAGATTTTTTTTCAAATTCTTAAACTTATTGTTTTTCTGCAGGATTTGGTAATGTTAGTATCCCTGCATCAGACAATAATTTAGCACTATATACTAAATCAATTTTCCTTCCACTAAAATCTGTTGAAGTATAAACTCGTTCAAAATTTAATGTTTCTAACTTGCCTCTTAGGTCATTTCTATTCCACTGTTTTGCTTCACCAAGAGTAAGTATTTTGCCATTGTCAGTTATTATATAATCTTCAGCAGAAATTGTAAAACCGTCTGCGTAAGTATCGGTTTGTTTAAAATGAAAATGATCATTACCTGACGGCATTTCAAATTTATAAGTTGGTCCAGAATTTAGTTTGTTTCCATTACTGTCAAAATAAGAAATTTCTGATAAAGAAAACTTTTTATCTCCATTATCTACAAATGCCCATCGTTTTTTTTGGTTTACATAAAACTCGTATTTACTAAAAAACACATTCCAGTTTGTTGGATTAGAAGTGTCATTAGGCAACATATCTCCACCAGAAGCTATTTCGTTAACTTGATCAATAGTGTTAGATATTATTGAATCTACACCTGTTAAATATAAATTTGGTTTCGTTATTCCTTCATAATAAAACATATTTTTGGTTACATCTTTTAAATTTGCTGGTAAAGTATCGTTAAAAGTAAATAATATTTTACCAAAATCAAACCTATCTTCTCTTGTGTTTAAAACTACATATTTAAACTGATTTTGTTGTGGTCGAACAATATATTCTTCCATACGAACACGTTTACCATAAGCATCTATAATAGTTTTGCCTAACTGATACTCTGCCATCTTAAGTTCATCTGTTGCTCGGGATAATACTTCCTCTTGTGAGATTTGATAAAAAATTTCTTTTTGTGCATCAGAAATTATTTCTTGTCTGCGTTCTCCATTTTGTGTTTGCGTATCTTCTTCTTGTTTTTTATCTAAAACTTCTTTTGGCATATTAGACGGTCGTGCCGGTGCCTGGTTAGGAATCACACTTGTTTGTTCTCCTGATTTAACATAAACGCTATGACCCAATAATCCTTCCTTAACTTCTACTTCACCTTCATAAACTTCAACTCCTGTAACACCATTATTATGTTCTACACCAAAATCTGTTCCACGAATTGATGCAACTGCTACCGGAGTGTATATGTTAAAAGTTTCACCTTGTTTTAGTTTACTTACTTTAGATCTTATTCTACCTGATTCTAACTTTATTTTTGTGTCATTAGAAAAAATTGTTTCTAAAACAACTTCTGTGTTTCCTACTAATTGAACCATAGAACCATTTTCTAAAATTAACACACATCTTGACTTTTCTCCAATAACACGAATTTTATCTTGAGAACTTAAAATTGTTCCAATAGATACCGTTAACCATTTATTCTCTTTTTTTGCAACTTCTACTTTGCCTACTATCTGACTTATGATAGCTTGATTAGAATAAAGCATTGAAACAAAATTTATAAAAATTAACATTATAAATAATTGTCTTAAAAAATTTTGTTTTTTCATAAATATTTTTTCCTCCTAAAAAATTTTTTTTAAATTACTATAACAGAATTTTTATTACCAAAATCGTCTTCTATAATATCACGTTTTGGTTCTAAAAAATAATTTTTTTTATCAATAATATACACATATCTATAAGTTCCTGGTTTTAAATAAAATTTTGCATACCAATAACTTTTAGATTTTTTTAACCTAACAGGTTCCCAGTTGGTAAAATCTCCAACAACCTCAACTTGGTTTGCAGAAATGTTTTCTAATTTTAGTTCTACTTGGACATAAAAAAATGTTTCTTTATCAAAAAATTTAAATACTAGTAATAATATTATTGTAACAACAGCCACAGGTATAAAAATGTTTCTTATAATATTTAAAACAAAAATTTCGTTATGCTTTTTTTTATTTTCACAATTATAATTTATTATAGGGGAGATTTTATTAAAAATTTTTTTCTCTAAAACAAACTCTTGTTTGCGCAAAACTTCGCCTGTTATTGTTAAAAGTTTTTCTATATCACAATGATTAACTTTTTTCATAAGTTTCACAAAGTTCCTTATATATAATACGTAATAAACTAAGAAAATGTTTCACATTTTTTTTGTAAAAATCTTATTGCTCTATGTAATCTTACCATTACTGTTTTTGGATTTATTTTTAATATTTCAGATATTTGAATAATATCTAATCCTTCAAAATATCTCAATAGTATTATTTCACGATATTTGTTGCTCAGTTTCCCTATCAAACGATACACTTCTTCTATTTCAAATATCAATTCACCATCTTTGTTTTGAACAAACTTTTTTTCTATCTCATAAATTTTTTCAGGATCTGTTGATATACTTTTATCTCTTTTTTTGTTACGAAGAAAATCTATTGAGTAATTTAATGAAATCTTGTATAACCAAGATTTAAAATTATACTTTAAACTATAATCTTTTAATAAAGTATATAATTTTATAAATATTTCTTCAGTTAAATCTGTCGCATCTTCTTTGTTTATAACTAATCGCATAACTGTATTGTAAACATAATTCTGATATTTATCAACCAACAGTTCAAAACTTTTTATATCTCCAAGTAGAAATTGTTGAATAAGTTCTATATCTTTAAAATCAGAAATCATAAAAATTTATTCTCTAAGTTCAGATTTAAAATCTTCTTTAATAAAATTTTCTATCTTTTCCACTATTTTTTTAGTCGGTAAATCATTGTTATTATATAAAAAATTATAAATATGTTTTTTATCTAAATTTGTATTAAAATATTTTATAAACGATTGGATTATTAAACTAAAATCTTTTACTGGACGGTTTATATATCTAAAAAAAATTATTTCTGCTGGATTAGATACGCCAATATCTTTTACAAAAGTTTCATCGTTATTAAAATATTTTTTTAATATAAAATAATAATTTATTTTTATTAAAGAATCATCATAAGTATTGTTCTGAGTAGAAAGTAAAGAAATTATAGTTTTAAATTCTTCTTCTGTTAGACCAAAACGTATAAGTTCCGCCAATAAAGTTGTTGTATAAACAGTATCTTTTGGAAAAAATTTTTCTGTTTTAGTATTTTCAACATAATATTTTGCTAATTCTAATGAATCTATTATTTTTTTTAATACTGCAAGAAATTTGTCATACGAAACATTTTTAGTGATAGATTCTTTTAAAAATTTTTCTATTGGTTCTATTGGTAATTTTTTGTTATCTACATCTATAATAATATTTTCTATTTTTATAATTTGTTCTTCACTAAAATTTAATCTGTTTTTTAGTTTTAACCTTATTTCTTTATTTAAAGAAAAGATATTTGAGATTAAAAATGTAAAAATCAATATAATTACATAACACTTTTTTTTATTTTTCATACTATAAAATAAAAATTTTTATCTTACAAATCAACTTAATGTGATAAAGATCACAACAGACAGATAATTATGAATTTTATACTAACAATTTATAATAATATGTGCCAAATAACCCGCTCCAAAACCGTTGTCAATATTTACCACAGCAACACCTGGCGCACAACTGTTTAACATCGTAAGCAAAGGTGCTATACCATTAAAATTTGCTCCATAACCTGTAGATGTTGGTACTGCAATCACTGGCACTTTTGCAATACCTCCTATGACACTTGGTAAAACACCATCCATACCTGCAACAACAATAATAACCTTAGATTTTTTAATATATGGCAACAAAAAATTTATTCTATGTAATCCCGCAACTCCAACATCATAAATTGTCTTTACTTTATTACCTAACAATTCACATACAACAGCAGCTTCTTTGGCGACTGGAATATCAACACTTCCTGCTGTAATTATTAAAATATCTTCTTTATTACTTTTTAACTTTAACTTTTGTCCTATAAAAATAATTCTTGCATCTTCATAATAAAAATGTTTTTTAGGAACTAAAAATTTAATCTTATCATACTTTTCTTTATCTAATCTTGTCCCAAGAACATAATTATGATATTGGTAAAGTTTGTTAAAAATTTCTTTTAATTGGTCAACCGTCTTATGCTGACAATAAACTATTTCTGGAACACCTTTTCTTATTTCACGATGAATGTCAAGTATACTTTCTTGTAATTTTTGATATGGAAAATATTCTAGATATTTTATAACATTTTTAATAGAAATTTTATTTTTTTTATAATCTACCAAAATTTTTTTTAATTTATTTTTAGTTCTCATTTATTATACTTCAAAATATTATTTTTTATCTTTTAACAATTTCTCTCTCATTCCTGCAGGGATATAACCGACTAAATCTAAAGTTACAAATTTAAATCCTAACTTATGCAACTTTTTTGACAACAAACTCGTATTTACTTTATTTACAAAATTAGTTATCTGGTTCTTGTCAACTTCTATCCTAATATAATCTTTGTGACACCTTGCACGAAAAAATTTGTTCCAAAAAGTTTTAATAATTTTTTCTGATTTTACTGCTTGGTTGATTTTTTTTATATCAATTTTTTCTCCATAAGGTATTCTTGAAGATAAACATGCCATTTGTGGTTTATTAAAAGTTTTTAAACCAAATTTTTTGGACAAAAATCTTATATCTTCTTTAGTAAGTTTTGCCTCTAATAATGGACTTTTAACACCAAACTGTTTTGCAGCTAACATACCAGGTCGATGATCGTATTTGATATCGTCATAATTTGTTCCGTCAAAGATAACATCATAGTTATATTTCTGTTTAATATCTTGTAATTTACTAAACAACTCCGATTTACAATAATAACATCGGTTCAATGTGTTTTTAACAAAATCAGAGTTTAACAATTCATTTGTATTAATAATTTTATGCTTAATATTATATTTTTTCACAAACTCTTTTGCTGATTTTAATTCTTCAAAACTATAAGTCTGCGAAACAGCTGTTACAGACAAAACTTTTAAACCAACTTTTTTACATACATACAACAAAAACGAACTATCAACACCACCAGAAAATGCGACTATTACCGAATTATATTTTTGTAATATTTTTTTTAATTTAACAAATTTATTTTTTTTGTACATTTAATTTTATTTTTTAAATTTTATGTTAAAAAAAATTATTTTATTCCCAATCCCATTTTTGCATCAAAAATATTGACCAAACAAAAATTACTACTGATGAAAGAAATAAAGTCATTTGAGGATTAACCACTTCAGCAAAAAAACCTGCCCCCAACGAACCAAACGACATAAATCCGTTAAATATTAAAACAAAACTGCTCATTACTCTACCACGATACGATTCTTGTGTATATTCTTGTATTAAAGTGTTTATGGAAGAAATTGACATAACCATCATTAACGCTACTATAAAAATTAAAATTATAGAAAAATAAAAATTCTTTGAAATTGCAAAAAATGTCAACGCTATAGACAATATTTTTATTGAATAATTTATAATTTGTTTTTTAACAAAATGTAAATTTAATCCAGAGACAATCATCGCACCAATAAAAGCCCCTAACCCAGCTGAAGACATTAAAATTCCCAAAATTTTAACATCACCATAAAAAATATTTTTTACATATATAGCAGACAACACCATATAACTGATTCCAAAAAAACTTATCACACCACTTGTACTTAACAATATTACAAGATTTTTTTTATTTTTAATATATTTTAATCCTTCAATTATGTCATCATACCACTTGTTATTATTCTTTAAAAAAACTTGTTTACTTAATTCATTTTTTATCAATACAAGACCTAATACTACTGCTAAAAAACTTATTCCGTTAACATAAAAACACCAACTTAACCCTGCTTTAGAAATAATCATTGCTGCCAATGACGGACCTAAAAATCTTGCAAGATGGAACTGAGCCGAATTTAACGAAATAGCATTTAATAAAACTTTTTTTTCTATAATTTGTGTAATATATGATTGCCATGAAGGCATACTTAATGCATTCCCAATACCGAATATTAACGAAATTATTATTATGACTAAAACAATATTTTTATTTTCAAATAAAACTACAAAACCTAATATTACCGCAGCAATAGCCAAAACAATGTTTGAAATTATTATTAACACTTTTCTGTTAATTCTGTCAGCCAATAAACCTCCTACAGGCGCAAAAATTATTACAGGAAACATTATAATAAAATTTATCATCCCAAGATAAAATGATGAATTCAATTTTTCTACAAAATACCAGCTCAGTGCCATTTGTTGTATCCAACTACCTAAATTAGATAAAAATGCTCCAGCCAAAAAATAAATAAAATTTTTATATTTAAATGGTTCAAAAATGTATAAAAAAGTGCTAAAAATTTTTTTCATTAAAGAATTTTCGTGTTTAGAAAAGTTGTATGTTATAAAAAACTAAACACTTACCATCAAACAAACTGAATAAACAGTTTCAATCCCTAAACTTTCTGCATATTTTATTACTTCATCATCAGATGAACCAGGTTGAAACCATGCCATCTTAATACCTTTATTTTTACATTCATCTAACAATTTTTTGCTAACTTCAGGCGGAGTAACAAAATTTACAAAATCTATCCCTTCTGGTAAATCTGAAATTGTTTTGTAACATTTTATTCCTTCAACTTCTTTAACATTAGGATTTACAGGATAAACATTTCGTCCTTTAGAAAGTAATTGTTTTACAATTTTGTATGCAACCTTTTCTTCATTACGAAATGAGCCTACTACTGCAACATTTTTTTGTTCTAAAAATTTTTTTATATTCATAAATTATTAATTCCTTCCTATTATTAAACACATTCTTTAAAAAAATCTAATTTCTAAATAGTTATACATTTATAATACAAAATTCTGCATATATTTACTGCTTATTCAATAAACAATTGTTTCTCAGAAGTCCATTTTGCAATAATTTTACCATCTTTTATAACAAACAACCGTTCTGGTTGAATTCTAAACATTTCAAAAATATTTTTTGCATTTATAATATTTAATGATGCTTGGTTGCCAACTTCAATACCATAACTTTTTATTTTCAAAATTTTTGATGAATTATACGTTGGCATTTTATACAAAGTTTCAATTTCTTCTGTCATAGTAAACTGTGCTGCATGTGCTACTACTAAACCTACTTCTAACATATCTGCCTTACCCCAGGTAGGATAAAAAGCGTCCTTTATACAATCCTGCCCATAAGCAACATTTATACCATTCGCAATCAACTCTTTTACTCTTGTAATTCCACGTCTTATTGGTTGTTTATCTAACCGTCCTTCTAACATTAAGTTTGTCACTGGATTTGTAATCATATGAATTTGTGCTTCTTTAACTAAATTTATAACTTTTGCTGCATAATAATCGTTATAAGCAGCTAATGCACAAGTGTGTCCAGCAGTAACTCTGCCAAAATATTTTTCTTTAATAGTTTTGTATGCTAAATATTGTAAAGTTTGTGAGTTTGGATCATCTGTTTCATCAACATGCATATCTATATCTTTATTATATTTTTTTGCAAGATCAAAACACATATCAATATGTTTTATTGAATCTGATGGTATCATTTCATTATGAGGCATTCCTCCAACTATATCAGCACCCATTTTTATTGCTTCTTCCATCAACTCTATAGTTTTGGGCGATTGAACAATTCCTTCCTGTGGAAAAGCTACTATTTGTAAATCAAACACAGGTTTAAATTTTTCTTTAACTTCCAGTAAACCTTCCAACGGTTTTAAATTACCAATTGGATCCACATCCACGTGCGTTCTCATAATCGTAGTACCGTTTTGTATCGCCCATTTTATCACAGTCCCTGCTCGCATCATTATGTCTTTGTTGGTATATTTACGTTTTTTGTCCCAGGTAAGTTCTATTGCTTCTCTTAAAGTTCCTGAAACATTTTTCGGGATATAGTCACTAATCATACATTTGTCTAAATGTATATGCGGGTCTATGAAAGTAGGTGTTACTAAATTATTTTTTGCATCTATTTCATTTTCTGATTTAGATCTAATTTTTTTTGAAATTTCTTTTATTTTATTCCCTTTAATACCTATATCTACAACTTTTAAGTTGTCTAATTTAGCATTTCTTATAATTAAATCATAATTCATATTTTATTCTCCTTTTTTAAAAATATTGTTATCCAGAAACTGCAGAAGTAATCTCAAACATTGGCAAAAACATCGCAACTACTATAGAACCAACCACAGCTGCCATAAAAACTATAATTAACGGTTCTATCATATTTGTCAACCCTTCAACTGCAGATTCTACTTCTTGGTCGTAAAAATCAGCAATCTTTGTTAACATTGTATCTAAAGCACCAGTTTCTTCTCCTATAGAAATCATCTGCAACACCATCGGTGGAAAAACTTTACTCCGTTTTAACGGTTCTGCAATACGTTCTCCTTCTTTTATAGAATCTTTTGCTTCCGTAATAGCTTTTTCTATAACTTTGTTGCCAGAAGTTTTTGCTACAGTTTCCATTGCTTGTAATATTGGTACACCAGATTTTATCAAAGTTCCTAACGTTCTGGTAAATTTTGCAACTGCAGTTTTACGAATTACATTACCAAACATTGGCATTTTTAACATAATAGAATCCACTTTAAAAGTAAACTTTGGTTTTGTTTTATAAAATTTTCTAAGTAAACTAATTATAGTTACTATGATTAGTATTATTACAAAAATCCATTTTTTTAAAAAATTAGAAAAATTTATTAACATAACTGTAGGAAGAGGTAATTTTTGTCCCATATCCATAAACATTTTAGAAAATTGTGGAACAACAAAAGTTAACAGTATTGTCACAGCAAGAATTGCTACAAATAATATCATCATAGGATATGTCATTGCACCTTTAACTTTTGCTTTTAATGCTTCTGAAGATTCCATATAAGCAGACAAACGATCCAATACCTGATCCAATATACCACCTATTTCTCCTGCATGAACCATAGATACATACAACTCTGAAAATGCGTTAGGATGTTTTTTCATTGCTTCACTAATTGACACACCACTTTCTATGTCAGTCCTTATACTTTTTAATATCATACGAAAATTTTCTGATTCAAACTGTTCTTCTAAAATTCCTAATCCTTGTACTAAAGGAACACCTGATGTAACCAGCGTAGCCAGTTGGCGTGAAAACAAGGTTAAATCCATTGACTTAACTTTGTTTTTGAACGGATTTAGTTTGCTAAAAAAAGATTTTATCGGACTTTCTTTAAATTCTTTTATTTCAATTACTACATATTTCAAATTTTTTAATTTATCAACAATTTCACGTTGGGATGATGCATCTACTTTGTCTGAAACAATTTTTCCTGAAGATGTTCTTGCTTTATAAATATATTTTGGCATAAAATAAACTCCTAATTTTTATTTTTTTATACAAATTTATTTCCAGTAAACTTAGGTGCTCACAATATAATATTTTATTTTAAAATCTATATCAATTGTATTAACAAACAGATTTTTGTAACAATTTTTTTAATTCTTCAGCATCCATTGATACAGACATCGCTTCTTCTAAAGAAATCTGTCTTTTAATGCAAAGTTCTGCTAATGCCTGATTCATTGTTTGCATCCCAAACTTTGCTCCAGTTTGAATATGTGTAAATATTTGTTCAGGTTTACCTTCTCTTATTAAGTTTCTTATAGCAGGAGTTACTACCATAACTTCTGCTGCTAAAATTCTTCCTTTACCCGTAGATCTTAATAACAACTGTTGTGAAAACACCGCTTGCAAAACAAATGATAACTGTACACGAACTTGTTGTTGTTGGTGAGCAGGAAAAACGTCTATTATACGGTTTACTGAAGAAGGTGCATCTGTAGTATGTAATGTAGCAAAAACTAAATGTCCTGTTTCTGCTATTGTCAATGCTGATGTTATGGTTTCTAAATCTCGCATTTCACCAATTAGTATAACATCAGGATCTTCTCTTAAAACATATTTTAAAGCAGAAGGAAAAGATTCTGTATCAGAGCCAACTTCTCGCTGGTTTATCATACAATTTTTATGTTGAAAAACATACTCTATTGGATCTTCAATTGTAATAATATGCCCATTTCTATGCTCGTTAATATAATTTATCATAGAAGCAAGTGTCGTGGTTTTTCCAGAACCTGTAGGTCCTGTAACCAAAATTAATCCTTTAGGCAAATTAACTAAATCATTAACAACTTTTGGCAATGACAACTCTTCAAATGAAGGTGGTTTTGTTGGAATAGCTCTTAACGCTGCTGCTACACTACCTCTCTGTCTGTAAACGTTCATCCTTATTCTACCTATATCTTTTATTCCAAATGAAAGATCAAGTTCGTTAGTAGATTCAAACTTTTCTTTCTGTTCATCTGTTAGCACAGAATAAACTATTTTCTGACAAACTTCGGGTGTTAATTTTCCATATGTTGTTGGGAGTAAATTACCATCTACCCTCAACATAGGCGGTAACCCGGAAGTAATATGTAAATCCGAAGCTTTCTTTTCATACATTAAAAATAGCAAGTTTTCTATTGACAAAATTTGGTCATTCATTTTTTATACCTCTATTATATTAAAAAATTTTAAAATACTTTATTTACTCTGAAGTATCTGCAACTGTAACTCTTAACACTTCTTCAATAGTTATCTGTCCTGCTAAAAGTCTTCTTATCGCACTATTTCTTAATGTGCTCATACCATTAGCAATTGCAGCTTTACGTATTTCATGGTCTGACTTATTGTTCAAAATTAGTTCTCTAATTTCGTCATTCAACTCCATAATCTCATAAACACCTAACCTACCTTTGTATCCACCATTACATTTTGGACATCCTTTTCCTTTATATAACTTCACACTTTTAGCACCACCAACCATTTCGTCAGTAACTCCTAAAGAATATAAATTTTCTATTGGTATCTCGTATATCTCACGACAATTTTGACATATTTTTCTTGCTAACCTTTGTGCAACAACAAGGGTTAGTGTAGATGAAATTAAAAATGAATCTACTCCCATATTACGCAACCTTGTCACAGCAGACGGTGCATCGTTAGTGTGTAAAGTTGAAAAAACTAAATGTCCTGTTAAAGCTGATTGAATAGCAATTTTTGCTGTTTCACTATCACGAATTTCGCCTACTAATATTATATCTGGTGCTTGACGTAAAAATGCTCTTAAACCAGAAGCAAAAGTTAATCCTACTTCTGCATTAACATTAACCTGAGTTATTCCCGGTAAAATATATTCTACAGGATCTTCAATTGTTAAAATATTAACTTCTGGCTTGTTCAATGTTGACAAACACGAATATAAAGTAGTAGATTTCCCTGATCCTGTAGGACCTGTAATTAGTATTAAACCAAACGGTGAACTTATTGCACGGATTATAATTTCTAAAGAATTTTGTTCAAAACCTAACTTTGACAAATCTAAAGCAAGAGATGAAGAATCTAATATTCTTAAAACTGCTTTTTCACCATAAACTACCGGCAATATAGATACACGAAAATCTATTTCTCTACTATCAATTAACATTTTAATTCTGCCATCTTGTGGACGACGTGTTTCCGTCACATCAAGTTTTGACATAATTTTTAGTCTTGCAATTACACTATTATATATTTTATGAGGAAAAAATGATTCTTCTTGTGCTACACCATCAATTCTATATCTTAAACGACACTTTTTTTCAAACGGTTCCAAATGTATATCACTAACTTTTTTTCGGACAGCTGTAATTATTATATTGTTTGTCAACTTTACAATAGGTTCTTCTTCTGCAAGACGTAATGATTCGTCAGATTCTATTGATGTTTCTAATTTTATGTTTGTGTCTGATGAAATTTCATCTAACATCTTTTCAACTTCTTGTGTATTTTCTTTTACAAGAAGTTTTTTAATGTTTTCTTTAATTTCATTTGGTAATGCAACTACTGGTTTTATATCATATCCTGTAACAAGTTTTAAATCTTCAACTACAAAAAGGCTAAACGGATCAGGAACTGCAACTGTTAATAATTTATTTTTTTCATCATAACTAAGTGGTAAAATATTGTGTCTTTCAATAAAAGTTTGTGGAACACGTTTTATTACATCTTCAAACAATTCATATTCTTTGATATAAATAAATTCCAAACCTTGTTGTTTGGACAAAAATGATAACAAAACTTCTTCTGTTAAATATCCAAGATTTACCAAAATATTTCCAAGTTTTTCTCCAGTTTGTTTTTGTAACACCAACGCTTCGTTTAACTGCTCCTGGGTAATCATTTGTTTTGCAACTAACATATCTCCTATTCGTAACACAGCACTCATTGTTGTACCTCATCTGCAATAGTATTTTTTATAACCTCTTCAATAGTAGTAATTCCCATTAACATTTTTCTAATTGCAGATTCTCTTAACGTATACATTCCATTTTGTCTTGCAACTTCTTTTATTTCAAAATGTGATGCACGATTTAATATTAATTCTTTTATTGTTTCATCAACTTCTAAAACTTCATGTACACCAACCCTACCTTTATAACCGTTATTACATTTTTGACAACCTTTCCCGCGATAAATTGTTATTTCATTTGCATTATTTACCATTTGTGGTGTAACTCCAATAGGAATTAATTGTTCCAAAGTTATTTTATACGCTTCACGACAGTTTTTGCATATTCGACGAACAAGTTTTTGTGCTACTACAAGATTTAATGTAGAAGAAATTAAAAACGGTTCAATATCCATATTCAATAATCGTGTAATTGTAGATGCAGCATCGTTTGTATGAAGGGTAGATAAAACCAAATGTCCTGTTAATGCGGCATTAATTGCAATTTCTATTGTTTCTTTATCTCTTATTTCACCAACCATTATAACATCAGGATCTTGACGTAAAAATGCTCTTAATGCAGATGCAAATGTTAAATCTGCTTTTTCATTAACATTCACCTGGTTTAATCCATACATTACAACTTCTACAGGATCTTCAACTGTCATAATATTTATGTCCGGATTATTTAACATATTAAGTGCAGAATATAACGTTGTACTTTTTCCAGAACCTGTAGGACCTGTAACTAAAATCATTCCATGTGGCTGATTAATAGCTTTTTCAAACCATTTAAACTGTACTTCGTCAAACCCTAACTCTGACAATGGAAGACATAACGCAGAAGAATCTATCACGCGAATACAAACCTTCTCACCGTAAACAGATGGTAACACTGATACACGTAAATTAACTGCTTTACCAGCAAAGTTTAATTTTATTCTACCATCTTGTGGTTTACGACGTTCAGTAATGTCTAACTTTGACATAATTTTAATTCTTGCAACAATTGAGTTTAAAAGTTTTTTTGGGAAAGGTTTTTGATCATGATACTCTCCATCAATTCGGTACCTTACACGTAAAACTTTATCTTGAGGTTCAATTAAAATATCAGAAGTTCGCATTAAAATTGCTTGTTCTATTATGTAATTCACCGCTTTTACTACCGGAGCAGAATCTCCATCAGCAATATCATCTTCTTCT
This sequence comes from uncultured Endomicrobiia bacterium, assembly GCA_937936785.1. Lineage (GTDB taxonomy): Bacteria > Elusimicrobiota > Endomicrobiia > DTEH01 > DTEH01 > CALDDQ01. Next base: position 153,197 of record CALDDQ010000002.1, on the reverse strand, counting down.
TTTTCTTCAACAACCTCTGCATCACCAGACTCAAATTTTTCTTCAACTTGTTTCTCTACTTCTTTTAAAGTATCTTTCTTTGTATAATATTTATCTATAGCATCATAAATTTCTTTTTTCCCCGCCACAACAGTTTTTACATTGAACTTTGTCATTAAGGAAAGATTATCTATTGCTGATAAATCTAATGGGTCATACATTGCAATAGTTATAGTTTTCGTCTTATGATCAAACTCTATTGGAATCATATTATATGTCTTAACAAGTTTTTCCGGAACTAAATCTAAAACTTCTTTTGGAATTTCACCATATTCTGATAAAGAAACATACTGAATGTTAAACTGTTTTGCTAACACAGCAAACAAAATTTCTTCTGAGACAAGTTTAGAATTTATCAATAATTCACCAAGTTTTTCTCCTGTATTTCGCTGTTGTTCAAGAAGAGTTTCTAACTGTTCCTTGGTTAGAAAACCAAGATTTAACAACATTTCACCAAGTTTTTTGTGTGGAGAAACAAGTTTCATTTATATTTTTTTTGTTAGTTATATTTATGTTAACATATGTTTAAATTAAATCATAACTTATATTTTAATTTAACTAACCTCTCAATCTCCGTAGGAACAAAATTTATAATATTACCATTAAAACTTGCAACTTCTTTCACTAAACTTGAAGAAATATAAGTCCATTTTTCTGAAGGCATTAGATATATGATCTCTATTTCTGGATACAACTTTCTGTTAGTCAAGGCCATCTGAAACTCGTACTCAAAATCGCTTATTACACGTAAACCACGAACTACAATTTTAAGTTTTTTGTTTTTCAGATAATCTACCAACAAACCATCAAATGTGTCCACCTCTACATTCTTTATATTTTTTGTAATAAGTTTTAACATTTTCACACGTTCTTTAACACTAAATAACGGTTTTTTTGTAGGATTAACAATTACTGCAACTATAAGTTTATCAAACATCTTTCTTGATCTTTCTATTAAATCTATGTGTCCATTTGTAGGCGGGTCAAAACTACCCGGATATACTGCTACAGTTTCTCTTTTCATATCTTTGAAATATTTATTAAATTAAACATTATTTTTCAATGAAAAAATAAATATAAATCTACAAAGTAGAACATTAATAATTTATTTTTAGACATATTTTGCAGTATAAGACGAAACATTTTTTTTAAGTTCGGCAAAATCACCACAAAATATAACATATCCACCTTTATCACCTCCTTCAGGACCTAAATCTATTACCCAGTCAGAAGTTCTAATAACTTCCAAATTATGTTCTATAATTACTACAGTATTACCTAAGTCTACTAATCGGTGCAAAATTTTTAGTAACTTTTCTATATCAACAAAATGTAATCCAGTTGTTGGTTCATCTAAAATGTATAATGTTTTGCCAGTAGAACGTTTATACAATTCTGAAGCTAATTTTATCCTTTGTGCTTCACCACCGGATAATGTAGTTGCACTTTGACCAAGTTTTATATATCCTAACCCTACTTCGTTTAATACTGATAATATATTTTTAATTTTTGGTATGTTACCAAAAAAAGTTAACGCTTCTTCAACTGACATTTCTAATATCTCAAAAATATTCTTGCCTTTATACCTTATTTCTAAAGTTTCTTCATTAAAACGTCTGCCATCACAAACATCACATTTTACATATACATCAGGTAAAAATTGCATCTCAATTTTTAATACTCCATCACCTTGACAATTTTCACACCTACCACCTTTGACATTAAACGAAAACCTTCCCGGACCATAACCTTTTCTACGAGATTCAGGTAATTGTGAAAAAAGATCTCTAATATGAGTAAAAACTCCTGTGTAAGTTGCAGGATTAGATCTCGGAGTACGGCCAATTGGTGATTGGTCAACTATGATTACTTTATCAATATTCTCAACACCTTTAATTGTTTTATGTAAACCAGGTTCGTCTTTAGAACCATAAATTTTTTTTGATAATCCTTTATACAAAATTTCGTTCACCAGTGTAGATTTACCAGAACCAGATACACCAGTTACACAAACAAATTTACCTAACGGTATTTCTACATCAATATTTTTCAAATTAAACTGTTTTGCACCAATAATTTTAATAGTAGCATTATTTTTATTAATGTTTTTACTACGTCTTTTTTCTATGTTGATACTCAATTCTTTGTTTAGATATTTTATTGTTAACGAATCTGATATTCTTGATGTATACCTTTGAATTTCCAAACATTCATTTTTATTGTTATTTTTTTTAGTTTCCATTTTTGTTATATCATCTATTATTAAACCTGTTTCTCCTGAAAACATAATTTCTCCACCATGAACACCACCACCAGGACCTAAGTCCACTATCCAGTCAGAACTACGAATGACATTTTCATCATGTTCAACAACTATCAATGTATTACCTAAATCACGTAATGAAATCAGAGCATTAACTAATCTTTGTGTATCTCTTGGATGTAGTCCAACAGTAGGTTCATCTAATACATATAAAACTCCAGTCAAACCACTACCTATTTGTGTTGCTAAATGGATACGCTGCGATTCTCCACCAGAGAGTGTAGAAGTTTCTCTATCCAAAGTTATATAATCCATCCCAACTTTTAACAAAAAATCTATCCTGTGCAAAATTTCTTTCAACAACTGTTTAGATATTTCTCTCTCTTGAGCAGAAAAATTTAGGTTGTTATTAAACAAATCCTTAATTTCAACAATTGACATTTTAGAGATCTCAGAGATGTTTAAAAAACCTTTTTTTGTAGGAATTTTTACAAACAAACTTTCTTTTCTTAACCTTGCACCATTACAACTAGGACAAATTATACGACGCATGTATTTAGTGTAAAGTTCTTCTCTTACAAAATCTGATTCTGTTTCCTTATATCTTCTGGTTAAATTTTTAATTACACCTTCAAAACTTCCTCCTTTTTCAATATCACCATAAAAAATTAAATTCTGTTCTTCATTGGACAGTTTAAAAAACGGTTTTTTTAAATTTATATTATATTTGTTACACACTTCGGTCAAGATTTCTTCATAATACCCTTTCCAAGCACCTTGCCAACGGTTAGTTCTTGTAGTAATTGGTTGTGTCCAAGGAACTATCGCTCCATCATATATTGACAAACTTTTATCTGGAACAACAAGATTAGGATCTATCTCTATTTTACTACCTAATCCTGAACATTCAGGACATGCACCATAAGGTGAATTGAAAGAAAACATTCTCGGTTCAAGTAAAGTTAAACTATAACCACAAATAGGACATGAAAAATGTTCAGAAAAAATTTTCTCTTCATCATCACATATTATATTAACTAAACCTTGAGATTCTTTTAATGCTATTTCTATAGAATCTGTAATTCTTGATTTATTCTCTATAGAAACCGTTATATTGTCTACTACAATATCAATACTATGTTTTTTGTATCTTGCAAGTTTTATTTTATTTGCTAAACCAGTTTCACTTTCTAAATCATAAAACTTTTTATCAACACGAACTTTAATAAAACCTTTTTTTAATATTCTATTAAATAATTCCACATAAGTACCAATTTTGTCTCTTACTACTGGAGAAACAATTATAATTTTTTTACCAGCATAATTTTTTATTAATTCACCTACAATTTGTTGCGCAGAACTACTTCTTATTTCACCTTGTTTCTCAGAACAGTTAGGACAAAAAACTTTCCCTATGCGTGCAAACAATAATCTTAAATAATCATAAATTTCCGTCACTGTCCCAACTGTAGATCTTGGGTTGTGTGATGGATTGCGTTGTTGAATTGCAATTGCAGGAGATAATCCTTCTATTTTTTCTACTTCAGGTTTGTTCATTAACGGTAAGAATTGTTTTGCATATGCAGACAGACTTTCCACATAACGCCTTTGTCCTTCTGCATATATAGTATCAAATGCTAAAGATGATTTTCCTGATCCGGAAAGACCACTTATTATAACAAACTTATTCTTAGGAATTTCTAAGTTTATATTTTTTAAATTATGTTCCCTTGCACCTAAAATGGTAATCTTATCCATAAAAATTTGTAAATCTTAAAATAATAATACGAAATTATTGAAGTGTTTTATTATGGTAAGACATTATATCTATTTATAAATTTCCATCCCAAGGGCAAAACAAAACCTGCAATTATTATTTTTATAACATCCACAACTATAAACGGTACTACTCCAACAATTATTGCTTTATAAATCCCTGTAACAAATTTTGATAACCACAAAACACCAAATAAATATATTATAATATTACCTAAAAACATTGCAATAAATGTTCTATAAAAATCCCTATCAAAACCTCTCTCAGCCAAAAATCCAACCACATATCCACCAATTAAAAATCCTAAAATATATCCTCCGGTAGGACCTAAAATATATCTAACACCTGCACCAGAAGCAAATACTGGCAGACCAATTATTCCTTGAAATATGTAAATCAAAATAATAAATAAACTTCTTCTAGCACCTACTAACATACTAATAAACAAAACTGTAAATGTCTGAAATGTTATTGGGACAGGTGTAAAAGGTAAAAATATTTTTAAATGAGCAGAAAAACTTATCATCATACTTAAAACAAACAATAACACAACTTCAAATTTAATTGCAAAAAATTTTTCTTTCGGTAATAAAATATCTATGTATGTACTATATTTCATTAAATTCATCTCCTAAAATTTAAAATATTTTTTTGTATTATACAAAATTAATAACATTAAGTTCAAGTTTTTTATTTACCCGATAAAAAAAAACAATCTCCACAAAAAATTTTTTTTATACCATTTTTCGTTGCTAATTTTATGCTACCATCTATATTTAATTTTAATATTCTACCAAACAAAACTTTTTTACCAGAAACTATTTTTACTTCTTTATTGATATTACCTAAAACACTTTTCCATCTATTAAATAACATACGAAATTTATTTTTCATTATTATAATATAATTTCTTGACACATTATCCAAAAATAATTTTATGAATTTTTTTATTGGCACATCTTTACCAACTAAAATTTTTAAAGAAGTAGCGTTCAAATTGTTTTTATAAAAAATTGTTTTATTTATATTTAAATTTATTCCTACACCAACAAAACTAAAATTTGTTTTGTCTTTATTTAATATGTTTTCAATTAAAACACCACTAATTTTTTTCCCTTCCACTAATACATCATTAGGCCATTTTATTACTGAATTTATATTATAGTTCTTTAATGTTTGAACTATACTTAAAGTAAATAAAAAATTTAACATTATAGGATTTTTAATATTATTTTTAAACCCAAAAGTCATATACAATCCACCTTCTGGTGAAACCCATTTTCGTCCCAATCTACCTCTACCATTAATCTGTTTTTTTGCAATTATTAAAATCTTATCTTCATTATAATTGCACAATTTTTTCCGTGCAATGTTCATAGTAGAAATAACTTTATCATAAAAAAATATTTTTTTCACCAAATTATTTTGTCTAACATAAACTATTCTTCCCATTTGTCACCACCAAATCGCCATACTGGTTCAATACCTACTCTCGTTTCAGAACCATACATACTACCAGTCAAAGTATCTTTTTGACCAAAATTATGTGCTCCACGTAAAAATAAATTTCCTTTTAATCTATATGCAACTTCTATCTCATGTCTTAACTGTAAATTATTTTGTTGTTCTCCTAACACAATACTATATCCCATCAAAATGTCTGGCGTTAAATATTTACCAAAACTATATCTTGTATCTTTAAAGTAAGATAAAAATGAATTAGGATCTCCAACATTTTTTTCTTCTGGTGGAACATATGAAACAGAAACTGTATCTACTAAACCAGTCCGTTGTAAAATTTTTCTTGCTAATGGCGTGGTAAAATTAGAATCTATCAACCTTATAATCTGTTGCCTTAAATACATATTAGTATCACCAAAACCTTCCCTTGCCACAACTTGTTCCCTGGCATAAAAATTGTCTATATCAATATTTTTTAATCCCATAAGTAATGCAATAAGATCTTCTGATTTTAAATTAGGATTGTTTATTGAAACAAGTCTTGGTTTGACATCTGATACTTTTTCTCGTTCCACTATAACATTAATTGTATTTCTCCTGCCACTTTTATCAACAATGTTTGTTTCCCCTACAAGTTCTAAAAATACAATATTATTAATTACTTGTACTCTTGCGTTTTTTAATTTAAAGTTAGTCCCTAAATAATTCAAATCTCCACTGGTTGAAAATATTTCACCATCTACTATTTCACCATTTGTTGATGGTAAATTTCTTATCACTATACCACCTGAAATATTTGCTGAAATAAGTTCATTTTCATACCATGTGTTTTTGCCTGAATTAATCTTTATTTCATAATATAATTTCCCACCTGGATTAGTATGTATAACTTCCTTTGGTGGATAAGTAAAATGTGTATCTTCTAAAACTATCTCTCCAGTTAATTTTGGAATTGATTTTTTCTTTTTTACTAAATTTAATTTTATCACTGGTTCTCCATAAGAGGCAAAAAATTTCTCTGTTTTAGCAAATTTAAAAAACTGTCCCACTGGAAATGATAATTCTGGAATATTTACTAATAAACCTCTATCACCTTCAGTAAATAATTTAAAATTGTATTCATCTGGTATTTTAGCTAAACCTATTAAACGTAAATTAGTATTTTTAAATCTTGCATTAAATGTTTGAATTGTCAACCTGTCATAATTAAAGTTTATTTTTACATTTACATCATCAAAGTATTTTAGATATTTATTAAAATCTATTCTTCCATTTGTTATTTGTAAAACACCATCTGTTTTTGGAGATTTAATATCTCCTTCCAGTTTTAAATCTATTAAAAATTGTCCTCTTGCAGTTTTTATTATTTCAGCAAAATTGTTAAAAATAGATAAATCACAATCTTTAGATTTAATTGATAATTTTATCTTATTATTTTCTAAATCTAAATTACCTCTTATTCCAATCTTCTGAGTATTAAAAAAATTCAAAATAAAATTATTAATAAAAATTGTTTTTTTGAATGAACTTATTTGTCCTTGGACAGTGTCAGGTTGAAGACCATAAAATTTTGGTTTTTTTATTTCAAAATTTGATTTAATATTATAACTTTTATCAAGAATACCTTTTCTTTTAACTAATACAGTGTTTATTGTAGATGAAGCAAATATATTTCCATAAATCTGAACATAGGGAATATTTAATATATTCTTTAACAAATCTATTGGTAAGTTTTTAAACTCAATGTTTAATAAATTTTTATCTTCCCCAATTTTACCATCTAAATATATACTTTTGTCTGTATAAAAATTAATTGTAAACTTTTCATATTCTATAAAATTCTTAAAAAACTTAATCTTACCATTAACTGATAATGTATTATGTTTATTGCTAACATTTTTTTCTGTAAAAAAATTTAATTGTTTACTTTGATTGTTATATAACAAATTTATTTTGCTATTGTCAAAATTAAATTGATTAATCCAATAATTTGAGAATGTCAATTCAAAAAGTATTTCGTTCTTACTAACTTCTTTTATGTCTAAATCCATATTCCCAATTATTGACATATTTTTAATATTGAAATTTTTTAACCTTGCTTTCAATGAAACATTTAACGGTTTATAGAAAATCTTTGAATCAGACAATATTTCAACCTCGCTTTCTTTGTCATATATCTTACCATAAAATGTATAAGAATTCTTTTGTACATTTTTCATATCAAAACTTAATTCTGCATTTAATTTGTTCTTGGTTAACAATTTTATGTCAGAAACAAACATGTCCAATTTTTTTGTTTTATCATCATAAACTAATTTATAGTCAGACTTTGTTTTATCAAAATAAACTATTCCTTCAGAATATATTTTTTTGTTCTTTTTAAATATTTTACCAGATAAAAAATTGTCAGTTACAGTTTTGCCCAAAACAATTTTTTCTACTCTATAATCACCAGAAACATCCATATTTTTAATACTTCCAAAAACTTTTATACTCATAATTAAATCAAAATTTATATTATTATAACTTAATCCTTTTTTAGAAATGTCTATTACTCCATTGATAATTTTTTTATCAAGATTATACGATATGTTTGAATTAAATATCTTTTGTGTATCTTTTACCGTAAAATATATGTTCTCTTTTATATTTTTTATTTCTAAGTTAAAAAATGTATCTTCAAATAGTTTAGTTTTATTATACCAAAAATCTTTTGTTTCTATTTTACCAGAATAAATATTCGGTTGCCCTGATATTTTTTCTTCAAAAATCTCGCACATTAAAATCCCATTTAATTTTTTATTGTTTATATTATAATCTTTAACATCAGTAACAAGATTTATTTTTTTATCATTATAATTAATATCACTAAACAATTTTATGGTTCCATTATTAATTTTATCCCTAATAGTAATTCTTAAACTTCCTGTAGAACGATTGGTTAAAAAGTTTAGTTCTAAATAATTTTTATTTGACATTATTGATGTGTTTAAAAATATCTCTTCAGTTAAAAAATTTAATTCTCCAATTGTACGATAATCTTTAAATTGTCCGTTAACCACTAAAGTTTTTTTCAACATTCCATCTAAATAATTAACAACTATGTTAAAAGGATATTCTTTTGTTTTTGAAGTTAAGGTTAAAATTTTATTTTTAGTATTTAATTTAATATCTGTTTCTATAAAAAATTTTTCTTTTTTAATCTTTATATTGCCAAAACCATCTTTTAAAAAACCATTTAAAACAAATTTGTCTGATTTTGATACAAGGTCACAAATATAATTTGTAGTAGATATCTCCATATTGAACTTTGTATCTAATCTTAGTTCTTCATTTATAAATGGTATTTTTGATAATAGAACGTTACCATTAAAATTAGTTTTAAAGATTAAATCATCTTGTTGAAAATTGTATTTTACCTTAAAAATATCTCCATCTATTTTTCCATCTACTATAAACGGATAAAATTTAAAAATGCCTTTAGTTATAAATTTTTTATTCCCTACTAATATGTTAAACTTGTAGTGTTGATCTTTAGTTAAATTATAATAACCTTGTATTTCACCTTTTAAATCTAAATATAAATTTGATAAATATTTTATAGAAGGTACTGTCTCTATTTTCATATCCCACTTGTTTAATTTATTATCTGCTAAAATTTTTATCAAATAAGTATGCCCATAACTATCAAAACTAACTTTAATCTTAGGTTTTTCGTTTAATCTATTAAACTTAATATTACAATTTGTTAACAATTTTTTTTTGTTGTAGATAAAATTTATATTACTAATTTTTAATTTAAATGGTAATTTTCCTAATATGTTCTTTATAAACTTTTCATCTATGGCTTCATTAAAATTATTCCCTAAATAATCTGAATATTTGTCCAAATTAATCTCTGCTCCATCAATATTAACTAACAAAACATATGCAGTACTTCGGTTAAAAAAATATATCGGATTAAAAAACAAATAACCTTGTTTAACTTTAACATTATAATTACTTTCACTTAACTGCATATCTTTTATAAAAACAATATTAGGAATTATGTAAAAAATTCTATTATATTCAATTTTGACTTTTGTAATATTTTTGGTAAACTGGTTTAAAATATTTTTTAGTAAAAAAATATTTACAAAAACTTGAAACAATAGGATAAAAAATATAAAACTATATGTAGAATACTTTACTACTTTTTTCATAACTAAAACTTATTTTATACTTAAATTTGACAAGCAGTAATTATAGAAATAATTTATAACTTTTCAGAAACATTAGATAAGGTATTTTCTAATTCAAAATTTAATCTGTTAGCTTCAGAATCTAACTCAACATTAACATTATAAACTTTTTCTCCACGAGTATTTATGTTATGTTTTAATACAAACTCTTCTGCGATAGCATCTTCAAGATATTTCTGCAAAACTCTCTGTAGAGGTCTTGCTCCATAATATTGGTCAAAACCCTTATTTAACAAAAACGCTTTTGCGTTTTGAGACACTTTTATATTAATATTTTTATTCTTTAATCTATCATATAGTTTACTTAGTAACAAATCCAAGATTTTTGACATATCATCTTTTGTCAGAGGCTTAAATATTACAACATCATCAAGACGATTTAAAAATTCCGGATTAAACGATTTTTTCATTTCGTCAATCAAAATATCTTTCATATTCTGATAATCACGTTCTTGTTCATTACCAACAGTAAATCCTAAAGATTTTCCCTTTGAAATAAGTTTCGCACCTATGTTGGATGTCATAATTATTATAGTATTCTTAAAATTAACTTTATGCCCCAAACTATCCGATATAATACCATTATCCATAATCTGTAACAAAATGTTAAAAACATCCGGATGGGCTTTTTCTATTTCATCTAACAAAACTACAGAGTATGGTTTTCTACGAATTTTTTCTGTCATTATACCACCTTCGTCATACCCAACATAACCCGGTGGTGCACCTATGAGTTTTGATACATTAAATTTTTCCATATACTCTGACATATCAACTCTAACAAGAGCATCCTCATTACCAAACATAAACTCTGCTAACGCTCTTGCAAGTTCAGTTTTCCCGACCCCTGTAGGACCTAAAAATACAAAACAACCTATCGGTCTACGAGGATCTTTTAATCCTGTTCTTGAACGTCTTATTGCGTTTGCAATAACACGAACTGCTTCATCTTGTCCTACAATTCTATTATGAAGTTGATCTTCTATATTTAATAACTTTTTTCCTTCCTGTTCTGTTATTCTAGTAACAGGAATACCGGTACATTTTGAAACTATGTAAGCAATATCTTCTGCAGTAACTTGTGGCCTTATAACATCTCGTTTCTGTCTCCATTGCTTTTTTAATTCTTCTAACTGTTTTTTTAGATGCATTTCTTTTGAACGTAACTTTGCTGCTGTTTCAAAATCCTGTTGTTGAGACGCAAATTCTTTTTGTTTAACTATCTGCTCAAGTTCTTCAACTTTTAATTTTATATCTTCTGGCAACTGTGTTGCTTTTAACCGTAACCTACTACCAGCTTCATCAATTAAATCTATTGCTTTGTCAGGTAAAAATCTGTCTGAAATAAATTTGTCTGACAAATCTGCAGCAGCATAAATCGCTTCATCTAAATATTCCACTTTATGATGATTTTCATACTTTTCTTTTATTCCTCGTAATATTTGTACCGTTTGATCAACCGAAGGAGGATCTACTAATACTGGTTGAAATCTTCTCTCTAAAGCAGGATCTTTCTCAATATGTTTCCTATATTCATCCAACGTAGTCGCTCCTATACACTGAAGTTCTCCTCTTGCTAATGACGGTTTTAACATATTAGAAGCATCAACAGCACCTTCAGCTGCACCAGCTCCAATAACAGTATGCAGTTCGTCAATGAACAAAATAATTTGGTTCTTAGACCTACGAATTTCTTCCATTATATTTTTTAATCTTTGTTCAAACTCACCTCTATATTTTGTCCCAGCAATAACAGAACCTAAATCTAAAGTTACAACTCGTTTATTATGCAAAATTTCTGGAACTTCTCCACTAGCAATTTTTTGTGATAAACCTTCAACTATAGCAGTTTTACCAACTCCAGGATCACCAATTAAAACAGGGTTATTTTTTGTTCTTCTGGATAAAATTTGTATCACACGTTCTATTTCATCTTGCCGACCTACAATCGGATCAAGCTGATTCTCTTTTGCTAGTTGTGTTAAATCTCGACTAAATTCATCTAAAGTAGGTGTCTTGGGCTTGTGATGTTTCACACTTTTAGAACGTAAAGTTTGTGGTGTAGGTTCTATCTCACCTAAAATTGAAAATATCTCTTGTTGTATGTCATCATATGAAACACCTAAGTATTCTAACACTCGTGATGCAACGCCTTCTTTTTCGTGTAATAACCCTAATAAAATATGTTCTGTACCAACATAAATGTGTCCCATAGTAGCAGCTTCATCAACCGCATACTCTAAAACTTTTTTTGCACGAGGAGAAAATGGTATTTCACCCAAAACCATTATGTTATCACCCGGAGGAACAAGTTTTTCTATCTCAGATTTTATTCGTCGTAAATCTATGCCAATGTTTATTAATACTTGCACTGCTAAACCTTCCCCTAAAGCAATTAAACCTAATAACAAATGTTCTGTGCCAACATAATCATGGTTTAACCGCTTAGCTTCTTCCTGTGCTACAAGTATAACTTTTTGTGCTCGGTCTGAAAATTTGTTCATATTTTTATATTACAAATTATTTATCAATTTTTCAACTTTATCCTTAACCACCAAATCACATCTTGTAGTTAAAATATTATTTTTATAGTTTTCTATGTCATATTTATAAGATTTTAAATCCTCAAAAACTTTATATGGAATATCTACTGTACCTAATAAAGGGGCTATTCCTGCCACATCACCATGACAATCGCTTCCTCCTGTTACTAATAAATCATACTTTTCTGCAATCAAAAGTAATTCCTTTATAATGTGTGATGGATGTTTTGAATAATAAACTTCTATACCTTTTAATCCTAAATTTACCAACTTTTTTATAAATCTTGAATCCACTAAATTACCAAAATATGGATGTGCCAATACTGGCACACCACGAGCACGAAGTATCATACTAATGGCTTCTTTAGGGTCAAGTTTTAATTTTGGTACATAAGCAGATTTACCATATCCTAAATATAATTCAAAAGCATCTTTAATATTTTTTACAAAACCATTCTTTACTAAAACTTTTGCAAAATGTAACCTTCCAATACTACCTATACCTACAGAACTAAAAATTTCATCTTCCTTAATTTTTATTCCAATATCATTTAGTTTTTGAAATATATAATATGCTCTTCGTTCCCTTGCCTGACGAAATATTTTTAATTTTTGTTGTAATGTTTTGTCTTCCCAATCAATAAAATAACCTAAAATATGTATCTCTTCTTCTGCACTATCTTTAAATTCTGAAGAAAGTTCTACACCAGGAATTACTTCAATACCACTTTTTGCACCTTCTTTTACTGCTTCTTCTACACCGTCAGTTGTATCGTGATCAGTAATCGCAACTGCTACAACACCAGTTTTTTTTGATAGTTCTATAACTTGTTTTGGAGTTAAACTTCCATCAGAATATATTGTATGTACATGTAAATCTATCTTTTTTTTGTTCATTGTTCGATAAATAATATAAAGTTATCTAACAAATACTTTAATGTTTTAACACTACAACAACTCCGCTGACAAAGCTGCTAATTTACTTCGCTCTGAACGATCAAAAATTAAATGACCAAAAATTTCTTGTCCTTTAAATCTATCAACCAAATATGTTAATCCGTTTGACGATGCATCTAGGTACGGGTTGTCAATCTGAAACGGATCTCCAGTCAAAATTATCTTCGTATTTTCTCCGGCACGGGAAATGACAGTTTTAATTTCGTGTGGAGTCAAGTTTTGTGCATCGTCAATAATAAAAAATTGGTTTGGCAAACTTCTACCTCTAAGATATGTCAATGCTTCTATTTCAATATACCCTGCTTGAAAAAAATAATCAATTGTTTCCTGCGTCTTCATTTCTCTATCTTCTTTATCATGGCAATAAATTCTTGAAGATTTTTCCAACAAATAATCTAAATTATCATAAATTGCTCCCATCCAGGATGAAAGTTTCTCCTCTTTACTTCCAGGCAAATACCCAATATCTCTTCCCATCGGTATCACAGGACGACTAACTAAAAGTCGTCTATATACTTTCTCTTCAATAACTTTATGTAAACCACATGCTAAAGATAATAAAGTTTTGCCCGCACCTGCTACTCCTATCAAAGTTACTAAATTAATTTTTTCATCTAATAACAATTCCAAAGCTAATTTTTGTTGCACATTTAGAGGTCTTAAACCCCAGGTTGTCATATCTTTTGATGACAAAGTGACTAATTCGGTTTCACCTGAAGGTAATTTTTTTATTTTCCCTAAACAACTTTTTGACTTGTTCATTTTTAAAATAAAAAAACTATTTGGTAATAAATCTTCTTTCCTTATTCCAATATCAAATAACAAATCTTGCCCAACTTTTCCATCAGAAAACATTTTGTTAATTATATCTTCATTGTGAACTTCAACTTCTTTAAAACCAGTATAAAGTTCTGCAAGGTTAACTTTTGCCTTTTCATAATCTTGAGTTAATATACCTAACGCTTCTGCTTTTATTCTTAAATTAATGTCTTTTGTGATAAAAATAACTTTTTCACCAGATTTTTTTAATTTTAATACTGTCGCTAAAATCCTGTGATCCATTTTGTCATGAACAAATCGTTCTGGAATTGTAATGTCCCAGTCAAGTTCTATTTTTATTATTCCACCTGAATCTAATTTTATTCCATCTATAATACTACCCTTATGCCTTAAAGAATCTAATTTTCTTGATACTACACGCGAATTTCTCCCTCTATCATCGTTAATACGTTTTAACCCGTCTAACTCTTCTATAACAGTCATTGGAATAACTACTTTGTTGTCTGCAAATTCAAACATAGCATCAGGATCATGCAATAAAACATTAGTGTCTAAAACAAAAGTTTTTCTCATCAATAATTCATCCCTACATTAAATATTATTACTTTAGATTTTTCATCTATGCCAAGTGATATTGACAAAAAAAATTGTTGATAAACATCTAAGTCATAACTTAATCCACCAAAAATGTATGATTCTACATATTCACTGTTTAAAACCTTTTCTCCTTTATATTTCGAACTACCATGACTTATTCCTTTCAGTCCACACGATAATATAAAACTTTTTTCTACCAAACCTTTCTTTAAATCAAAATAACTGCCTAAACTATAAAACAATTCGTTACCATACAAATATTCATCTGAATTAACTGTATTAATTTTATAACCAATACTTAAAAACGAGTAAAAACTATTCCCTCTTCTTAAAACTATTTCTTTCTCTAATAACCAATTTATCACAAATCCAATTCCTCCAGTACCAAAACCTTTTACAAAATCACCCGTAGGTAAAGTTAAACCAAACTCTGATGAAATATTTGGCATAGAATCAAAATTAAATTTTGACTCTGTTTCATACATTTTTTTCTTTGCAGGAGATATAAAATTGTATTTAACACCTAACAAAATATCTGTTATACCTTTATCAGTAGAATTTTTACTATTTATTGTTGCAGCAGAAACTTTAAATCCTAATTCAATACTGTCCACCAAACCCCAATATAACGATACAGGAAACTCCAACTTTGCAGTGTCATTGTTAACCAAAAAATAGTTTGCTTCAATACCTAAACCATAAACGTTCACTGGACAACATAATGTTACTTGATAAGGACGATAAAAATTGAAATAATTTATTTGCGAAAATGTATTTATACTACAAAAAAATATAAATATTAAAACCAATTTTGTCTTAGAATACATATTTTGTATTTTATAAATTATAAATTTGGAAGTCAATGAATTTAAGATTTTAATGAATAAAATATGTTTCAAATTTTACCATATTCATCGAAAAGTAATATTTTTCTACGACATTTTGGACATAAAAGTTCAAACATATTTTCTCTCTGGTCAAATTGTTTAAATTTTACTCCTGTAGTTAATGAATTAAATGTTTTAGATATTAAATTTAACAAATTTATATTTCCATAAACTTTTGGCCCTAAACGTTTTGCAACCCATAACAAATGTTCCTTTGTAGAAATTATAGTTCCACAATTAGAACATATAACTAACTCTTTTTTTATTTCTTCTGATCGGATATTTTTTCTATTCACACAAGCAAGATCAAACTCTTGATTCAATTTTACACCAGGAGGATTTTCATCTCTTGTAGTACAGTTTCGCTCACATTGTCCACAAAAAATACATTCGTCATAATACCATGTCAGCGTACGCATTGGATGTTCAGAGTTAACACTATTATCTGCCCATGTCGTTTTTATGTTTACTACATCCAAACTTTTAACTATTGGAGAATAAATATCTACTAACTTTATAGCTTCTACTGGACAAACTTCTGCACATGCACCACATCCTATACAACTTTGTTGTGAAGGTTGTGGTTTTCCTCTAAAAGATTTTACAGGTGTAAATGGACCAAAAGGATATTTTATGGTATAAGGTCCTTTAATCAAAGCTTTTATTGCTTCTTTAAGTTCTCTTAATTTTGGATATTTCATAAAATCAACTTAAAATATAAAATTAAAAACAAGTTTAAAAATTTTAACCTTTATTATTACCATCTTCTTTATATTTATCACAAACACTTTTTTCACATAATTTTACTGCTGACTTATGTGCCGCACGAGATAATGCATGAGCAGAAACAGGCGATGTAAGTAATATAAACAAAATTATTAACAAAGATTTTATTCCTAACGCAGTAAAACCTGATTCTAAAAAAACTCCAAAAAAAATCCCACATGTTCCTAAAGTTACACATTTTGTTGATACTTGAAGTCGGTTATAAACATCAGGAAATCGTAATAAACCTAAACAAGCAAAAATATCTGCTAAAATACCTATTGAAATAAATATCAGTCCTAATAAATTATTCATCTAAATTTCTTCCTTCTAAATATTTTGATAACGCAATTGTTCCAATAAAAGATTGTAGCGCCCATGCAATTCCTATATCTATAAAAAAACTAACCCTTGTAAACAAAGCAATTAAACCACAACAACCTACTATCATAAGACCTAATATGTCCACTGCAACAGCACGATCTGCCGGTGTTGGACCTAAAAGTATCCTGTGTAAACACAGAATTATACATAATATTAACGGATTTATAAATCTCAATATTAAATCCATTTTTATTGTCAAATTACAATATAACCCAACAATCAACAAAATAAAAAATGTAAAATATTTAATACTTTTCATTTATTTTTACCCAAATATTTTTATTAAAACATCTTCAAACTTTTTTACTATAATAAACGTTGCTTCATCTACATTTTCTGTTTTTACATAAATCCAATGAACATAAATATATCCATTTTCTTTGTCAACATCAACACTCATAGTACCAGGTGTTAAAGTTATAGAATTTGCTAAAAAAGTTAAACCTATATCACTCTTTAGTTTTGTTTTAACTTTAACAATACCAGGTTTTATCGGCATATCTGGACTTAAAATCCTATATGCAACATCTAAGTTAGCTTTTATAACTTCCCAGAGAAATATTGGAATATAATAAAAAAACCACAAATATTTTATCGGACGAGAAAATTCCCATTCGCCCTGCAAACAAATATCTACAACTAAAAGTACTACTATCCCTGAACTTAAAACACCAGAAATTATATGATCTATGTCAAAAACATTTGTTAGTAAAAACCAAAAAATTAATGTAACAAAAAATAAAAATATTTTGCTATAAACACTTTTTATAATTTTCATAAACTTATTTGTTCATAAAAACAATTTTGCTATACTCATAACCCCTTGCTAAAATATCAGATGCTGGAACTAACAAAACATCTCTTATGTTAGGAAAAATCAAAATTCCCATAAAAACACATAATAGTGCTAACCCTAACATTGAAAATTTCATCCAAAATGGAACATCTTTAACTTCTATGCTTTTTTGTTCCTGACCTTCAATTAAAGATTTTTTATAAAACCCATATTTTAAAACTTTTATAAAAACTGATAATGTTAAAACACTTACTAATATAGCAACAAAACCAGCAAACAACTTCTTTGACTGCACACAAGCTATTATTATTATTAATTTTGACCAGAAACCGTTAAACGGTGGAACACCACTTATTGATAAACTTCCAATTAACATTGCAAATTTTGTTATAGGAAGTCTTTGATTTGTCTGTGATATTTTTAATAAATCTCTTGTCCCTAAACTATATTCTAAAGACCCACTGGTTAAAAATAATAGTGATTTAATAACAGAGTGATTTAATAAATGAAAAATTCCACCCAAAATACCCAGGGGTGTTCCTAAACCTATTCCTAATAAAATATATCCTACATGACTTATTGAACTATATGCCAATAAACGTTTGTAATCTAACTGGTATAATGCAATAATAACACCTGCTAACATTGAAACTATCCCTAACCAATAAACTAATTTAAATATATCTTCTCCAACAAAAAATACATTAAAAATTATCCTTGTCATAGTATAAATCCCTAACGTTTTTATCAATATACCTGATAACATTGCAGAAATAGGTGCTGGCGCTGATGGATGAGCATCTGGTAACCAAGAATGAAATGGTACTACTGCAGATTTTATACAAAAACCTACTATTAACAATATAATAACAAATTTTGTTAACAAAACTTTTTCAACCGGTAATCTATTTATTATCAACGCAATATGTGCCAAGTTTAAACTCGAAGCATAACTATAAATTATTGCAATGCTTAACAAAATTAAACTTGAAGCAATTGTCCCTAAAACTAAATATTTAAATGCTGCTTCTAACTCTTCCGACTCAACTCCAAATGCTACCAACGAATACGACGATATTGATGCTACCTCTAAAAATACAAATATGTTAAACAAATCTCCACTAATTACTACTCCATTCATCCCACTCAACATTAACATAAACAAAACATAATATTTTGTTTTATCAGTATATTTTTCCATATAAGATATCGAATAAACCGAAACAAAAAATGATACCAGGTTAATAATTATCAACATCAATGCCGAATAATAGTCCACAACAAGAGTTATACCAATTGGTAACCGCCAACCACCAACGTTATATGTTATTGCTGAAAGATCGTTTATGTTTAGTAGATACAAGGTTAAAAAAGATATAAAAACTAACAATATATTAGTAAAATTCGCAAAAATATCTCCAAAATATTTGTTTACACGACCAAAAATTGAAATTATAAACGCACTAAATAATGGTAATATTACAAATAAAGGTAACATTTTTTTATCCTTTCAACTTCCTTATTTCTGAAATATCAAAAGTACCATATTTTTCATACAACCTTATAGCTATTGCTACCATTAACATCGTAATTGATAAACCTATAACTATAGAAGTTAAAACTAAAGCTTGTGGCAATGGATCTACCATTAAAACATTTTCTTTTCCTTTGATAAAAATTGGAAAACTTGCTCCATTCTTGTATCCAACCAAAATAAAAAATAAGTTTATCGCATAATCCATTATTGCAAACGAAATTATAATCTTTAAAACATTTTTTTTTACTAAAATTCCATATAATCCAACCAAAAATAGTATTAAACAAAGTACATATACCATAATTTATTTATCCTCGTCCTTGTGTACAAATAATATTAAACATAAAAATGCACTAAACATACCAAAACCTACTTTTAACATTATTGCAATATTACTTGGCATAATTTGTCCTGCAGAAAATAAATTATAACTTTTTCCAACACCAAAGACATTTTTAAAAAAAGATCCACCTATAAAACCTAACACTGCGATAATTAAAAAAAGTAATCCTCCAAAACTTTCTAAAATTGGTAAAATTTCTTTAGAAAATTTTTTCATTACGAAATCTTTCCCAAAAGCTATTACTACATGCACAAATGATAACGCTAAAATTACTCCTCCAGCAAAACCACCACCAGGTGTTAAATGACCGTGTAATGTTATATATATAGCATATAAAACTATTAACAACACCGTTAATCTAGTAATTGTTTTTACTATCAATGTCATTCCTTCTTTATTAGTCTTTTGTTTCATATATTTATATACAAAAACTATTTTTTCACTTTTTTACGCATAACTGTTAACACACCTGTTATCGCAGTAAATAATACCACAGCTTCACCTAAAGTGTCATATGCACGATAGTTTAATATTATGGAAGAGACAACATTTGTTGCACCTGTATCAAATAATGCGTTATCTACATAATACTGTGATACTTTATATTTTGGATTACCGAACATAGGTAATTCTTTGGATACTAAAATTGCAAAATATATAAAAACAAATACTCCTAATAACGTTATCACACGATTTATGAATTCTTTTGTAGTATAAACAGTTTCATCACGAACAACAGTTGCTCTTATCATTATTACCAACGCAAGAATTTCTACTACAAGTTGTACTATTGCTAAATCCGGCGCTTGCAATAATAAAAAAACCAGTGTTAAAATAATCCCTACCGCACCAACACTTACCACTGAAGATAATAAATCACGAATTTCTATTGCTACAATAGAACCAAATATCATTAATACTAAAAGTATTTTAATTACTAAATTTATATCCATAAATTTTTATTTTAATAAAAATAATAAAATTATTGCCAGACCTATCACTATCCATGACATATAACCATGTAAGTTTCCTCTGTGTAATGAAGATAAAAATTTACTTATCACAAAAACAATTTTTTTACCTATATAATATAAATCAAAAATTTTTCTGTCAAACAAAAATTTTAGTAATCTTGAAATCATGCCAACTAATCCTATTGCCCAATTGTAAAAATCAAAAAATTTTTTTCTTGCTAAAAAATATATCGTGGCAAAAGGTTCCTTCTCTGTTATTGAAATATAAAAATCGGTTCCAGGCAAAACCGTTCCTTCAAACTTTTCTTCTTCTCCGTATAAATAAGTTTTTACTAAACGACTTCTTTTATTAAAACTTAAAATTAAATATATAACCACACCTAAAAATATCCCTGATATAATTAATGCTGTAGATATAACAGGTTGCCAACTGCCACTAAAAATATTCTTTGTGATAATATTACTAAATGATAAAATAGGATATATAACTTGTTTTAATGGAATTTCAAATGCAAATACTCCAAGTATTATACAACTAACTGATAAAAAAATCATTGGTAATAACATATTAAACGAAACTTCTTTAATTTCACTTTTATCATTTTTATTTAAAGGACTTGAAAGAAAAATTGAATATACAACTTTCAAAAAAGAGGCTAAAGTTAATGCACTGCCAAACATCGCACCAATTAAACATAGTATAGGAACTAAAGAATGAGTCTTACTAAAAGATTCTACAACACCCTGATAAACCATCCATTTTGAAAAAAAACCGTTTAACGGTGGAACACCAGATATTGCTAACGCAGAAATTAAAGTTGTAATAAATGTTATCGGCATAAATTTTGCCAAACCACCATTGTCAGTCAAATCACTATTACCAGTCATACTCTCAACAGATCCACAAGATAAAAATAAACAACTCTTGTAAATTACATTATTTATCATATGAAAAACTCCCCCAGCTAACCCTACCACAGTGCCACTTCCTATACCTAAAATCATGTATCCTACTTGAGAAACTGCATGATAAGACAAAAGTTTTTTTAAATCATGCTGTACTAAAGCCATAAAAACTGCTGATATTATTGTTATTAGTCCTATTATCATCAATCCATTATTTGGTTTTAACAAAAATATTTCACCGCAAATTTTATACAACAAATAAATACCTAAAAGTTTGTCAACTACAGATATTAAATATGTTGCAACTGGAACCGGGACTCTTTCTGCTGCCGATGGTATCCATGTATGAAATGGTAATGAACCAACTTTTCCTAAAGCACCTATTACAAGAAAAATAAACATTGTTATCGTATATGGAGAATTTAACATATAATTAAATGGCCTCATTGATACAGTACCAGAAATTTTTATCAACATAATTATTCCTAACAATAAACAAAAATCTACAAAACCTGTTATATACAAAGTTTTTGTAGCAATTATTTCATTATCTTTCTTTGCTAAAAATCTTATTGCTAAGTATAATACTATACCAGCAAGTTCCCAAAAAATTAAAAATGTTACCAAATTTGTAGACAAAAAAATGCCATTTATTATACCTAAATTTATCATAATTAACGAAAAATAAATGTGTTTTTTTGTGTTATCTACAAATAAATTCTTGGTACCAGAATACAAACTTATCAACAAAACAAATAATGTAGCTAAAATTATTGAAAATACCGAATATAAATCTGCATTAAAAACAAAATTTATTCCAAATTCCGACACCCACTTTATTTCCACGATTCTATTTTCAAAAAATAATAGGTTTATACTTAATAAAAATAATATTAAAGAAGTAAATATGCTTAATAAATATTCTAATTTTTTTAAAAAAAATATTAAAATTCCTATGATTAAAGGTAAAACTATTAATAATATTATCATAATATTCATATAAGTTTGCTATCTTTAACTAAAAAATTTATTATTGTTTGAGGAAAAATTCCTAAAATTATAGAAATTATTCCTAACAAAATTATCACAAACAACATAATCTTTGTTTCTTCTCTTACTTCAAACTTTTTTTCTCCTAAAAAAACTTTATTATAAACTCTTAACAAATATAACATTGTTATAACTGCACCTAATATCGCTCCAACAGCAATAAAAATTTTGCCACTCGCTACTATTCCACTCACTACAAAAAATTTTGCAAAAAAACCACTTAATAAAGGAAATCCTATCACTGACATAGCACATAATAAAAATGCTATTGAAGTTATTGGCATGGTATGATATAAACCACCAAGTTTTGTTATGTCACGCTCGTGCGTATTATGTTCTATCACACCAGCAGCAAGAAATAATCCTGCTTTTGCAATTCCATGTGAAACAATGTAAAATATAGAACCAATTATTCCTATATAAACATTTGTTGCAAAACCTAAAAAAATGTATCCTATCTGCGAAATCGTTGAGTAAGCTAAGATACGTTTTATGTCTTTTTCTACATAAGCAACCAGTCCTGAAAATAAAATTGTTAACAATGATAACCACATAACAAAATTTTGAAAAACTGGTGATGGTAATAGTGTAAAAACAAAAATTCTACCAAAAGTATATACTCCTATTTTCACCAATACCGCTGCATGCAATAATGCAGTAACCGGTGTTGGTGCAACTCCTGCTTCTGGTAGCCAGGTATGAAATGGAACCTGGGCAGATTTGGAAATCATACCACAAAAAATTAGTAACATAGCTAAATCTGAAATTCGCCGACCTTTTAAATCAATTAAATTAAAAGTTCTATGGTCTGCAAATAATATAGATATTCCTAATAACATCATTGCAGAACCTAAAAATGTTATCAAAAAAGCTTTATTAGCAGCAAATATATGTTGTTCTTTTTTGTAAAAACTTATTAACTTCCAGGAACATATTGACGTAATTTCCCAAAAAATGTACATTAAAATTAAATCTGAACTAAAAATTAATCCTAACATTGAACCTATGAACAATGTCACATAAAAATAATATTCATTTTGTCTATCATAACTTTTCATGTAACTATATGAATATAATATAATTAAAAAACTTATAAACGAAGAAACTAATGCCATAACAATTGCATAATTGTCTATAAATAAATATGTAGTCCTGTGTTCTTTCTGAAAACTAAAATTATTACTAAAAGAGTTATAGTATAAAACCACAACTAAAACAAAACTTACAAAAACAAAGATTGATGATAAAATCTTGTTCCAATCACGTTCTTTTAATAATAAAATTAACACTGAACCAAGAATTGGAACAGCAATAATTATGTTTACTAAATTGTTATCCATAACTTCCATACATTTATTTTTGTTTAACCAATTTTTTGATTAGTCCTTCTGTTTTTTGTTGAGATAATTTTATTAAATCATTGTATCTATAAATTATATTATCGTTTCTATCCAAAATCACTGCTCGTTCTGTACAACAATAACACGGATCTACCGCAGCTAAAGTTATTGCAGCATCAGAAACTGTCTGCCCAACAGCAGCAACTTTGTTAGACGCAACGTTCATATACGATGGAGCACGAATTTTGTGTCTTACAGGCCTATTTGACCCATCGGATTTTATAAAATGAAACACTTCACCACGAGGTGCTTCGTGCCGGCCAAGACCTTCACCTTTTGGTATAAAATGTATCTTTATCTCGATTTCACCTTTCTCTGTTTTTAAAATATCTAAACATTGTTGTATAATTTTTATTGATTCATACATTTCTAAAATTCTCACAACTGCTTTGTCAAAAACATCACCATTTTGTAATACTATAACATTGAATTTTATCATACCATATGCTGCATAAGGATCATCTCTACGAACATCAATATCAACACCACTTGCACGAGCTGTTGGTCCTACTACACAATAATTTATTGCATCTTCTTTTGTTAAAACCCCTACACCTTTCAAACGAGCCTGTATCACAGGATCATCCATAACTGCTCCTTTAAACATGTCTATAACAGCAACTAAGTTAGTACACAATTTTTCTACTTCAGGAATTAAATCCTGTGGTATATCTTTCCTAACACCACCAATTTTAAACATTGAGTAATGTTGGCGGTTACCCGAAATTAGTTCTAATATATCGCAAACATTTTCTCTATATTTCCATGACCACATCCAAACTGTGTTATAACCTATAAAATGTCCTGCTAAACCTAACCATAACAAGTGTGAATGTATTCGTTCCAATTCACCGACTATTGTTCTGATACATTTTGCTCTCAGAGGCACTTCTAATCCTAATAAATTTTCCATAGCATTAACATAAGCAAATGGATGAGAAGTTGAACATATGCCACATATTCGTTCTACTAAAAATGTTACTTGATCATAATGTTTTGTCTCAGACAATTTTTCAACACCACGATGGTTATATCCTATCTCAATATCTATGTCAACAACATTCTCTCCTTCTACATATAACTTAAAAAATTCAGGTTCGTCTTGTAGTGGGTGATATGGACCTATTGGTATAATTTTTTTCATTATTTATTCCTCAAAGGATAATTTTTTTCTGGCCAGTCATCTGCTAATAACAAATGTTTTAAATTAGGATGACCAACAAAATTTATTCCTATTAGTTCCCACATTTCTCGTTCAATCCATTCCGCTGCAATAAAAATTGGTGTTATAGAATCTATGCTTGGATTGGACTTGTCTTCTAACTTTACTCTTAAAGATACAACTTCACCTGTTTTATCATAACTGTAATGGTAGACAATTTCAAAATATTTTTCTAATTCTGTTGCAGTAGCAGTAATAAATCTAAACTTAAGATCTTTAAACATTATTTTTGTTAGTTCTACAACATCTTCTTTCTTAACTTCTATATAAAAACGTTTTTTAAATAAATTATTATTTTCTTCAATACTTATTATTTTATCAGATAAACTTTGTTTTACTTGTTCTATTATACTCATTTTTAAATTCTCCAAAAATTTATTTCAATGCATTAATAAGTTTTACCACACCAGCAATAATTGCCTCAGGTCTTGGTGGACAACCAGGAATATAAGCATCAACTTTTACCAAATCGTCAACATTACACGGACTGTTGTAAGAATCTTTAAACATACCACGACCACAACTACAAGTCCCAACTCCCACAACAAAACATGGTTTTGCTGCTTGGTCAAGCAGATATTTCAATTTCTTGTAATTCTTATAATTTGGCACTCCACTTACTAACAAAACATCTGCATGTCTTATTGAACCAACCAATTGTATACCAAACCGTTCTAAATCATACCTTGGAGTTAACGCATCTAAAATTTCTATATCACAGTTGTTACACGGTGACATCGGCGCATGCATCACCCATAAAGATTTTAGTAACGACTTTTTTATTATTTCCATACAATTTAATAAATTATTTACCTGAAACTGCTAATATTATAGCAATCAAACTTATAGGAAAAATTATTTTCCAAAAAAAATTTATGCTTTGACCTATCTTTAATCTCGGATTTGTATTTCTTATTAAAACAAATAACAGCAACACAATAAAATATTTAATAACCACTAATAATCCACCACCAGGAAAAAATGTCATTATTATAAACAATGGAACAATTGAATACAAAATTTGTTTCGCTAATTTTATTAGTCCTAACAAAATTCCTGAATATTCTATTGTTATACCTCCAGCAATCTCTTGCTCTGCCTCTGATGCGTCAAATGGTACTAAACCAATCTTTGCCTGAAAACTTATCACTGCAACTAAAAATGCTAAAAATCCTGATAAACTAAAAATAATTGGTTGTGAAGAGTTTTGCATAATGTCTAAAATTTTTATACTGGAAGATTTTATCACCGGGACTAAAATTGCCGTTATTAGAGGCAATTCATATGATAACATAAGTTTCATTTCACGACTAACTCCTAACCCAGCAACAACATTGCCTGAAGCACTTGCTCCTAACATATAAACCACTGCAGGAACTGTCATTAAATACAAAACTACGATTATATCTCCTGAAAAACTGTATTTTGGAACAAAAAAGTATAACCATAACATCGTTGAAACTAAAACTGTTATTGAAAAACCTACTATAGGAGATAAAACAAAAATTGTTTTTTGTGCACGGGACGGAATTAAGACTTCCTTCCCTAAAAGTTTAATAAAATCATACATTCCTTGCCATAACGGTGGTCCTTGTCGCCATTGTATCCTTGCTGTAAGTTTTCTATCTATGAAACTTATTATAAACGCAAAAAAAATTGAAAATAGTAATCCAGGAAAAATTAAAAAGTTAAATAAAGGTAATATTTTATCTATTGTCCAAAAAATAGAATATTTCATGCTATCATCCTTAGTGTGAACTAAAAAAATATATTCATAAGTATCTCTTCCCAATAATGACTTAGACATCATACTAATCTTTTCAATTTTAGAAGGATGGATCTGTTCTCCACTAACAACAATCACTTCTTGACCAACTTTTGATGCAGCTTCTTGAATCGCAATATACCGAGCTAATTTGTCATCAGAAGCAACAACTCTTATCTGTATTTTTTCAGCAAAAAGAGTACTGATAAAAAATATTGTTATAAAAAATATTTTTTTCATTTTAAACAAATCTGTTTTTCAACATACGTTTATCTTTGTTCTAGAATTATTTTTATTATATCATGTCTACTCACTATACCAACAACTTTATTCTCATTATCAACTATTATAACTCTTCTAAATCCTCGCTCCGAAATTGCTAACGAAATCTTGTCTAATTCTGTTTCAGGAGTAAAACTTATAGGATTTTTTGTCATTATCTCAGAAACTTTTGTTGAATTTGCATTACCACTAAAAATTAAATTTAACAAATCGCGTTCCGAAACCACTCCCACTAAAACACCTTTTTCATCTACGACCGGTACACCACTGATCCGTTTTTCATATAAAATTTGTGCCAAATCTAATGCTGTAGTATCTGGTCTGACTGAAATCACTTTTGTTGACATAACATCTTTTGCTTTTAACATTTTTTTCTCCCAAAAAAAATAATTAAACTTTTACACTACCTTATTTTTAAGTTAATTTAACACTTAAGTTTCTATATATCTTAAAACTATGTTGACATCTACCATCTATTTACTATTTACCGGTTCTTTCAAAACCCATTTTATTGCATGGACAAGCAAATTATCTGTTATCTGATAAATGTTCTCTTTTTCATTCGGTTCTATGTCTAAATATTTTATTGCTCCTTCAGGACATGTTGTTGTGCACAAAGGTGGATTTTCATCTGTCCTTCTCGGAATACAAAAATCGCACTGCGAACTTTTAAACTCTAAAACTTCTTCATAAATAGTGCCAAACGGACATCCTATCATACAACTTTTACACGAAGTGCATCTAAACAAACTTTTATGTAAAACACCTTTATCGTCTTTAAACAAAGATTCGTTAGGACAACTACTAATACAAAATGCGTCTTCACACCTACGACAAATTATATATTGTAATACTTTTGAAAAAAATTTTTCATATCCTCTGTTCTTAGACTCTTCTCTTTGTTTGTCATTCCAAACATGAGAATGGTTGTAAAAATATGAACATTTAGCCACACAACCATTTTTATCCTTAATGTTTTCACAACTATAACATTTCTCTATATCTATCAATATTTTTTTCATAATACTATAAAAGATTAAAACTTTTCAATAACAATTATCAAAATAAACAACGTTATGATCGGAGTATCGATTTTGCAACTTTGGATCTGATGAAACACAACGCTAACTTTTAGTTCGTGAACAAAACTATTTCGCTATTAATACTCCAAGTCTTTATTCAAATGGATCCTGAATATCTTTGATCTGTTCCCATGTAAATACAGGACCATCTTTACAAATAAAATAACTACCTAACTGACAATGACCACATTTACCTAATCCACAGCTCATATTTCGTTCCATTGAAAGATAAATCTGGTCAGATCTGTAACCAATACTTAAAAGTTTTAACGTAGTAAACTTCATCATAATAGGCGGACCACAAACTATTGCGACAGAGTTTCTTATATCTATCTTGATGTTGTCTAACAAACATGTTACTACACCTGTGGTTTCATTCCATTCGCCTTCCTGACATTTGTCTACACTACGGTTAATTTCTAATCCACTTATCTTTTTCCAACCGGGAAACAAATATTTGTATACCACATCCTGTGGCGTTTTAGCACCATAATTTAGTGTAATCTTTCTATAATTTTTTATTGTAGCAATCAAGGTCAATAATAACGACCTTAAAGGTGCTAACCCAACACCACCACCTATAATTAAAATTTCTTTGCCATTAAATTTTTCAACCGGATAACCATTACCATAAGGACCTCTTAGACCAATCACATCTCCTTCTTTCATTGAATGTAACACTTCTGTCATACGACCCGTTTTCATTATTGTGACATCTATCGTATCAGTTTCAAATGGTGATGATGACGGTGTAAACGGTGCTTCTCCAACACCAAATACTGTAAGTTCTATAAATTGTCCTGTGTTAAAGGAAAATTTTTGATTATCTAAACGTTTAAAAGTAAATGTTTTAATATTAGCAGTTTCGTCAATAATTTTTATAATTTTTGCACCAATTGGTGAATATATATTTTTCATTTTTAACTTTTTCTGATACTATAAAATTTTTAAAAAATCATGCATAAGTAATTACTTTGGTCAAACTTTTTACCACTTTCCTAATATCAATTTTCCCAGGACAAACTTCTATACATCTTCCACAACCTGTGCAAGCATAAAAATTAAAATTATCTTTTCTATAAACAAACTTACACTGATACCTGTTTCTAAACCGTTGAAATTTATATTTTCTTGAATTTCCACCTCCAGCTACCCTTCCATAACCAGTAGAATGACATGCGTCCCACACTCTATCTCTATATTGATTTTCAAAATCTTTTGAACTCTCACGTATGAAAAAACAATAACAACTTGGACAAATAAAGTTGCACCCTTTGCATTGAACACAGGTTGAACTTTCCTCTTGCCAAATGTTGTTTATGTCATAACTTTCTTTTACAACTCTATAATAGTCATCTTTGTGTTCTAATAAGTATTCTTTGTTTATTTCTTTAACATTTTGTACTGATAAAATATGTAAATTATCTCGCTTAACAATATCATCCTTCGTAGGAGCATCATAATTTAAAAAATATTTATCTAGCAGATCTTCGCCTTTTACACTACCACTGGACAAAATAAATCGCGTATCATCTACAAACTCTAAATTTAAATCATAACCGCTTGTAGGATATGGTGTATTGTTTATTAGACTACAAAAACAATTTTTTTCTGGCTTTGGACAATCACAAGAAA
The DNA here is from genome assembly GCA_937936785.1 of uncultured Endomicrobiia bacterium. Lineage (GTDB taxonomy): Bacteria > Elusimicrobiota > Endomicrobiia > DTEH01 > DTEH01 > CALDDQ01. Next base: position 123,511 of record CALDDQ010000002.1, on the reverse strand, counting down.
TTATAATTGTTCTATCCCTGAAAAATTTATAACTACTGTCAACATAACCTTTTTCTAAAAACATTGCGTCTAAAACTTTTATCGCGGATAAGTCACAAGATTTTATACCAACAATTATTTGTAAAAAATTTTCTTTCTCATATCTTAACAAATCTTCCTTTGGACGAAAAAAAAATGTTTTTACAGGTTCTGTCATTCTAATACTATCTAAAGAAATATCTACAATATCTTCTTTATTTTGAACTTCTTTATACTTTAAATCTTTTGTAGGCAAATAAATGTCTAAATTATAATTTGAAGACATTTCTTCATAAATCTGACATAATCTTGTTATAAAATCTTGATATTGTATAATTTTTTGCATTTTTTATACCTAAAAGATTGTGAAATTTTTCACAAAGTTAGTATTGAATACAATAATTATATTTTTTTGTCAAGTGTTTCATTTAAAATTTGTATACAACTTTTTAAAACCTAAAACTTAATTTCTATTTCAGCTGGAATGTTTGTTATATTGACCTCGTTTCCTGAATGTTTTTCCCATTCTTTACCATTAATTCTTACTTCTTTGATTTTTTTGTTCACAGGAACATATAAAATTGTTTCTTTGGGCACCTTAATATCTCCATTAATTCTAGCTTTTATACTATTGTTGGTTCTGGTCATTTCAAAATTTATTTTACCCCATATTGTTGGTAAATTTCTTACTCCTATTTTTTCATTTTCACTTATCCATTCTTCTGTTAAACCCTTACATAACATTAAAATCCCAGATTCTTCACCTTCTAACACCAACATACTCCTAACAGAATTTATATATTCTGCACCAATCCATGTGTGTGGCATATCGCCAATATACTGAGATAACCTATAATCTCTGTGAACAACTTCTGCAAAATGATTCCACTCTAAAGGTCTTCTATCTCTTAATAAATATTTTAACAAATCGTTTGCTCTGTCTTTTTGCCCCATAAGAACAAATGCTTCAATTATACGGACTTCATATGGAGAATAATTTCCACTAAGATTCAAATCTTTTTCTCTATAATATTTGTCAAAAGTGTTTTCTAAAATTTCTTGTGGCAAATATTTGGTTTCATCACAAATTGCAACTGCGATTGCAGTTGAAGTAGGATCAAAATCACCCAACTCGGCACACCCGGGAATATAATCTATGTTTCTATATCTCATAACAAGTTTTATAGATTCAAGCAATGACTTTCTAAGTGCTGTTTCTTCCCTTTGTATCCAATTTATCATATCATTTTTGCCTAAAATTTTTGCAATTATTTTTGCATCTTTATACCCTTTCAATGCCCAAAAATCGTCCCAGTAAGAATGTCTTGGTGGATTAAAATATCCTTCGTGACTAACAGATTCTGGTAATATACCATATAAAATCCTTTTTTCTACAGGACCATTTTTATATTCTTCAGTTAACCTTTTATTTCTAAGTTGAACCAAAAATTCAAGCGCTTTTTTTATGTTAGGCCAATATTTTTCTAGTACTAACTTGTTTTTTGTGTGATAATAATATTGTAATATTACATATACAAACTGTCCTTGACTATCAAATTCATCTATTGGATCAACTCCATTTACATCAATTATAGCTGGAATTTTTCCGTCAGAAAATTGATTTTTTGCAAATATTTCTATAAAATCTTCAATGCCTTTTGTATAACCCATATTTAACAATGCTCTACACATTAAAGCTCCATCTCGCATCCATGCACGTTGATAATTTCTTGACCCAGGATGAAGTGTATCTTTGTCTTTGTTGATTAATAAATATAACAAGTTTGATTTTAATGTGTTTAAAACATCCTTTTGTCGAATGTTAAACTCCGTTTTGCTAACGATATCATCAAAGATTTTTGTCGTATCTTTTGTCATATTTTCAAACTGAATATCAAAATTGTCAAACTTAATTTCTGAAAAAGTTTTATGTAACGGTATTGCAATGTAAAAATTTTTTTCTTCTTCTGGTTTCAATATAAGGTCATATTCTATTGCCCCACTAGCAAAACCATTCTCATCATAAACTTTATTTGATAAATTGAACAATTTACCTGTCCACACATAATCAATAATATCACCTTCCCGGCTTGTAACAAAACCAATTTTTGCAGGTGGAGTAATTGTAAATATTTTTTTGTTATCAACAAATATAACATCTTTTTCATTATAAATATTTTCTATTTTAGACAAACCACCATATTGCCATGGAGGATTTACCTGAAAAGGTCTTATTGTAAGATAAAACTTTCCCGATACCATATTTTTTGTTACATTTTTCACCTTATATCTCATATAAGCAACAGACTCGTCTTCTTTACCATACACAATTGCTTTTGTTTCAAAATTAATTTTGTCATTTTCCCAAATTACACTTGGAATTGGTAAATAATCTTTTTCTAATTTATGTGTTATTATAACGTCGTTTCTTGTAATTAGTTTGTTGTCAAGATACAAATATGGCATTATTGAAAAACTACCTTTATCTGGTTCCACATCGCTAAACTCAGATAATAAAATCTCTTTATCATCATCTAAAACACCAGATACTGTCCAATAAATTTGTTTTTTTGACAACCAAATTGGATAATATCCAGCAGGTGCTTCTTCTGCTTTTATTTCATATAAACGCAACGGTGTTACAGATTCGTCCGCACCTTTTATTTCTATATCTCTTATTCCAAAACCTGCGCCAGTTGCACTTTTTATACAATTTATTCTTAAATATTTAATTTTAACTTTATCAAAATAAAATTTGTCCCAATCTCCATTGCCAGAAGTTACTGTCTTTATATTTTGCCAAAGCTTGCCATCAACAGAATAATCTATCGTATAATCTTTTGCAAAATCATTATCCCAAAAAATAAATAATCCGCCAAGTTCGTATTCTTTAACGAAATTTAGTTCAACAATTGCTTTGTTAGTTTTTCCACTATGCCAAACTGTTTGATGATCATTGTCTAAAATGTTATAAATAAACGTCTCTTTTTTTGAAGATGATGCTGACAACTTAATTTCTTCCGAAGCAGGACGTAAAATTATTTCATAAATTGAGTTTCCCCACGATGTTGCTCTTTTGTGTAAATTTAATTTTACAAATCGTATATTTTGTGCTTGAAAAAATATTTCGTCACGACCACCATCACTGTTTTGTGTAGCATAAACTTTTTTCCATGTTTTACCATCAACAGAGATTTCAACATCATAAATTTTTGTATATGCAGCTTCCCAAAAAATTGTTAATCCGGAAATTTTTTTTGTTTCTCCTAAATCAATTTCAAACCATTGATTATCTAAAAACTGGCTACTCCAACGAGTTTCCATTTTACCATCAAAAACGTTTTCCGGTGGATATAAATCCAATTCCTGAGATGACGCTTTGACTGAACTCGGTTTTAAAATAATATTATCATCTACTATTTGAATTAAATCTAACTCATCAAACCACACAATACCCTTTTGTGTCTCACCACCTGAAATTCCAAGTTCAATACTTTTTACTAAACTAATTTTTTCTTTTTTTTTCGGACCCCAAGCATAAATTATATCTTTGTCATAAATTGTAATTTTTTCCCAATTAGATGGAAATTTTTTATTTTCAAATATTTTCCAAAAAGTGTTACCGTCTTCATCTATAAGTTTAAACTCTAAATTGTTTTTTCCCTCACCTTTAACATAAAATGTAAATTTATAATTTTCAGGCAATAACAAATCAAGCTTTTTTGCAATAACAGCATAAAGTTTTTGGGAACCTAAATTATAATCCATTTTTATTGATTTATTTTTATAACCTTTGTCTAAAGAAATTTCTATTTTTGAATTCTCTGCTAATATTTTTTCCCAACCTTCATTCCAATCAAATTGTTCTACAATAATATTTTTTGCAGATAGAATTCCTATAAAATTCATAACAAAAACTAAAATTAAAATTTTTTTCATACATTTTTTCTCCTTTAAAATTTATTTTATTACTGCAATTTTGCCAGTTGCAGATTTTGTGTTTGTTTTTATTAAAACAAAATATATACCGCTGGCTACCATGTTTCCACCAGAATTTTTTCCATCCCAAGTTGTTTTACCAGAAAAACTGTCATAAACAAGACTAGTAACTAATTCTCCTGAAAGGTTGTAAACTGTTGCGGTAGCATCAGCTGGATAATATTTGATTGTAACATTTAAATTTTTGTGCGGATTAAACGGATTTGGATAAATAACAACCTTTGCTTCAGAGAGATTTGTCTGTGAAGGTAAAATAATTACAAACTTTGATAAGTGTGTAGTAGTTGTTGTTATCTGGTTATAATCAGAATTAACTATACTTTTTATTTCATCCAAAAAATTCGTTTCTTCGTTTACCATTACAAAAGTTAATTTTGACTCATCATTTGTTATCTGTTCTATGTCACTATCTTTATAATATGTCTCTATTACTATTCCTTTACTTGGCTGTAAATCTAAATCTGTTTTTATCTCAATACCAATATTAGTCAACTGTGCATCTCCTTTTGTTGTTCTTTTTGTAATACCTGAAGTACTTAAAGTAGAAATTGTAATATTAACATTTTGGTTAAAAGTTCCTTCTGGGATAATTATCTTTGTAAAACTATTTTTGTTATTTAAAAAAATTTCATAATATGTTGTAGTGTTTAATAAAAGTTTTTTTTCTTCTACACTATAAAAATTATATACAACTTCTTCAGATGGCTTTTTTCTTATAGAAGCACCTTTGTCAAAAGAATATGTATTATTCCCATCTTCGTTTTTATAAAAATCATCTTTCCACCAATATCCCCACGGAAATGTCCCTCCAATCCAATCTGTAGAAGATAGTACATCAAACATTGCCTGATAAACATTTTTTTGTGCATCAAAATCTTGAATTAGTCCTGGTTGTTCCACCATTTCTTCAAACCATACTCCCTCAAAACATCTTGTGCTGCTTGTTACAGTAGTAAAAATTATTGTTTTCTTGCCATAATATTGATAATATCTTGAAAAACCAAAAGTGGAAAAAATTATTTTAAAAGTTGTTTTTATTTCGTCAATATCTTCTATGTATTTTTTTCCACTAAAACCTTTTAAACCATCCATTGTAAGATGTAAACTTATATAATCTAAATCATTAAAAAGTCCTTCTATACCTTTTAGATAGTTATTGTCATAACCATTAGTTGTTTCAGGTAAAATTATTTTTCCTTTATATATTTTTCTCAAATCATTAATAATTTCCTTCCACTTAGATGTTACATCATAAGAACCTTTCACATCACCTGTAACATAAGTAATGTTCCACCCTAATGCTAACATATCTACACCAGACTCGTTTGCTAAATTTGCAAGTTCTGTTAATCTTTCTTTATAAGAATTAAACCAGTTATCATACCAATCATTACTGTGAGCAATGTATAATGATTCATTTAATGCTACCTCTTCTTCCACAGATAACCCACCTAACATCTCACCAAAAAATAATGATGAAATTAAACAAATTTTATATCCACGTTTTTTTGCTTCTTGGATTACATATTTATATTCATCAAGTTTTGCTTGGTTAGAACTATACCCATCTGATTTATAAGAAGATGCTATTGTTGGTGTACCAGTTGAAGTATAAGAATTAAAATAATGGACACTTACCCACTTTGCAGCAGAATTTCTTACAGCATCTAAAGTTGATGCCGTATATTTTTTTGCCCACCCGGGAAATCCAAAATCTTTTAATGCTATCCCTGCAATAAAATTTTCATCTTTAAAATTATTGCTATAAAGGTTGCAAGAAAAAATAATTAAACAACATATAAATATTTTTAACATATAATAAAAAAGATAGGTAAAGTATAATTTTTAAGTCAGACAAAAAATTGTTTGCATTTTATATTCCAAAATAATTTTTAAATATGATTATCAAATCAAAAATCGATTTATAAACTGAAATTAAAAAATAATTATAACTTAACAAAACTTATAATAACGATTCACTACAATTTATCATATATAAAATCTTAAACAATCTTTTAAGCTGGCTCTTAATATTAAACAACTTTCAAACAATACCTCTAAAATTCAAAAATGAAATTTATCACTCAATACAAACAAGATAAATTAGTGGTCGTAGGCTCGCAGTGTTTTTGATTGTGGAGCCAGTTTGAACGATTTTTCAAAATGGCTCCGGGACTAGGATTCGAACCTAGACAAAGAGATCCAAAGTCTCTTGTGCTACCATTACACAATCCCGGAACATTTTTTTTTAAAGTCTTATTTAAGTTTTTATTTTTTTCTATTCTTAAAATTTTTAACTTAAAAAATTTATTTCAACTTTCTAACCGCTGCATCAATACGTTTTAATGCTTCTTTAATATTCTCAACCGAATTTGCATATGAGAACCGTAAATAACCTTTTCCATAAGCACCAAATGCTGTACCACTTAAACACGCAACACCTGCTTCGTTTAACAAATATTCCTGTAACTCTTTTGCTGTTTTACCTGTACCTTTAATGTTTGGGAATACATAAAATGCACCTTTGGGCATCTTGCAAGTAAAACCCGGTATTTTATTCAACCCATCAACAATAATATCACGACGTTTACGAAATTCTTCAACCATATTTTTTACATCATCTTTTGGTCCTTTTAACGCTTCTATACAAGCAATCTGTGTGAATGTCGCAGTACAACTTGTAGAATTTGTTTGCAACTGTGAGACATATTTTGCCAAATCTTTGTTCATTATACCATACCCACAACGCCATCCTGTCATTGCAAAAGTTTTTGAATAACCGTCTATTATAACTGTTCTATCTTTCATACCATCAATTGATGCTATACTTGAATGTTTCCCTTCATAAATTATCTCTGAATACACTTCATCTGAAATTACTAACATATCATTATCTTCTTTAACAATTCGTGAAATTTCATATAATGTTTCTTTAGACAAAACACTGCCAGTAGGATTCTGTGGTGAATTTAAAATTATCATTTTGGTCATTGGAGATACTAATTTTTTAAACTCATCAATGTCAATATCAAAATTGTTTTCTTCTCTTAGCGGATACAAAACTGGCTTTGCTCCTACAAAATTTATCATTGACTCATAAATTGGAAACCCAGGCGATGGTGTTAAAACTTCATCACCAGGTCGTAACCAGGTCAAAATTGTGAAAAAAATTATTGGTTTTGCACCTGGAGTAACAACAACTTCATCAGGATCAACCTCTATACCACGAGTTTGGGAAATATATTCTGCGATAGCTTTTCTATGTTCAGGTAACCCTGCTGATGGACCATAATGTGTAAACCCGTTATTAATAGCATCAATTGCAGCTTTTTTAATATTTTGTGGTGTGTCAAAATCCGGTTCTCCTATTTCTAAATGAACAACACTTTTTCCTTTTGCTTCTAACGCTTTTGCTTTGGCTAAAACTTCAAACGCTGTTTCTGTTCCTAACCTTGCCATTCGTATTGCTATATGCATAAAAATATTCCTCCTTTAACACTTAGTTTTGTACAATAATATAGTATTTTATAAACAAAAAAAATAAAAATCAACAATGGTTTTATAAATAAAATTTAAAATATAACTTCATTAATATCAAACACTGGACCATCTTTGCATACAGATTTGTATTCAAAACTTTTTTCTCTCAAAATTAATTTCTCATCACTATTAATTTTAACCTTTGACCGAACCGTTTTAACTACACAACCTCGACATAAACCCACACCACAACACATATATTCTTCTAACAAAACATAACATTTAATATTTTTATGTTCTTTTACTATCTGTTGCAATGATTTCAACATCGCTTTTGGACCACAAGAAAAAATTGTAATCGGTTGACTATCTTGAATTATGTGTAAATTAAATTTATTTTTTTTAGCAAGTTTTAATTTTTTAACTTCTTGTAAAAATATTCCGGTAACAAAACCTTTCTTACCACAAGAACCGTTGTCTGTAGTATAAACAACATTGTTAATTCCAAACTTTTTTAAATCTACAACAAATTTATTGTCACTTTCACCATAAAAAACTTTGATATTATTTATTTTTTTTGATAACCACTTATATAAATAAATTATTGATGCTATACCACTTCCGCCAGCAAGCAAAATTATTTTACTCTTTGACACCCATCCTTCACTATTAAAGTAATCTTTATTAGAAATTAAACTCTCTTTAATCTTTTCAATCTTTTCCACATTACCAAACGGGCCTAAAAAACTTATTTTTTCTCCTACCTTTTTCTCTGCCAAAAATCTTGTTCCTTCACCAATTATGCGATAAATTATTGAAACTATATTTCTTTTCTCATCATAATCTGCTACTGTGAAAGGTTTTAACAAAAATTTTTTAGGATAAACATCTATCATTAAAAACTGAGTTGGATAAAATTTTTCTCTTGAAAAGAATTTTAATAAAAAAGTGTCTCGTGAAATACTACTGTTTTTAATAACTTTACTTTTTTGTACAAAAATGTTTTTGTTCATTTCACAATAGTGACACTAAAATAACACTTGAAAAAAACTTTATGTAGAATAAACAATTTTTCCATTACAAATTGTATATTTTATCTTTCCTTTAAGTTTCCAGCCCAAAAATGGTGAATTACAACTCTTAGAAACAAATTTTTTAACTAAAAACTCTTCTTCAGGATTAAAAATTGTTACATCTGCAACAAAACCTTCTTTTAAACAACCGCATTTTAAATTAAATATTTTGGATGGGTTGGTCGTAAATTTTGAGATAAGTTTTAATAATGACATCTTATTTTTTTTATATAAAAATGTTACACTCAACGGCAGTAGTGTTTCTAATCCAATAATTCCAAAAGGTGCTAAATCAAACTCTTTACTTTTTTCTTCCAAAGTATGTGGTGCATGGTCTGAAGCAATACAATCTATTGTGCCATCTTTTAATCCTTCAATAATTGCATCAACATCTTCTTGTGTTCTAAGAGGTGGTTTCATCTTTGCATTTGTATCATAAACATGTTCTAACTTTTTTCCTTTGATATAATTTTCTGTCAAAACAAAATAGTGTGGTGCAGTGTCGCAGGTAACATTTACACCTTCCTTTTTTGCTCTACGGATATATTCTACTGATTTTTTTGTTGAAATATGCGTAATATGTAGTTTGCCACCAGCCAACGAAGATAAAATTATGTCTCTTATAACCATAATATCTTCAGATTGTGATGGAATACCTCGCAAACCTAATAAAGTAGAAATTAAACCTTCATTTATTACTCCATCTTTGGATAAATTTTTATCTTCACAATGAGAAATTACCGGTAAATTAAACATTTTGGAATACTCCAATGCACGACGCATTATTTTTGAATTCATTACTGGTTCTCCATCATCAGTAACACCTACCACACCAGCTTTTTTTAGTTCACCGATTTCAGACAATTCTTCTCCCAGAATACCTTTTGTAATTGACCCTACTGGAAAAACATTCACAACACCTTCTTTTTTCGCTTTTAATAAAATAAATTCTACCGTTGTCTGGTTATCTATAACAGGATGCGTATTAGGCATACAAAATACCGTTGTTATACCACCAGCAGCTGCAGCACGAGTCCCAGTTGCAATTGTTTCTTCTTCTTCATGGCCAGGTTCACGTAAGTGAGTATGAATATCTATCAATCCAGGACATACAACACAATTTTTTGCATCAATAACTTTTGCACCTTTAGACCTGTTAATTTTTGATAACAATTTTATAATCTTGCCATTTTCTATCAATAAGTCTAATTTCTTTTCTAACTTCTGGCTTGGGTCTACTACAAAACCATTTTTTATTAATATTTTCATAATTTTTTAAAATTTAATATATTATCTTTTTATTCTTTCACACTTGACAAAAGATACAAAATTGCCATTCTTACTGCAATACCATTTGTAACCTGTTCATTTATTACAGAGTTTAAACTATCTGCTACTTCACTTGTAATTTCTAACCCGCGATTCATTGGTCCTGGATGTAAAATTAAAACATCATTTTTAGCTCTTGACAATCGTTCTTTGTTCATACCATACAACAAACTATATTCTCTTATAGATGGAAATAAATGTTCCATCTGACGTTCAAATTGAACACGTAAAATATTTACCACATCAGCATCTTTTATTGCTTTGTCTAAATTATATTCTATATCAATGTTGGATGGAGAAACTTTTTGAACATCTTTTGGTATCAATGTTGGTGGACCACACAAAATTACTTTTGCGCCTAATTTTGTCAGTCCCCACAAGTTTGACCGCGCAACACGACTATGTAAAATGTCGCCTACTATTACAACTTTTAACCCTGCAACTCTACCTTTTTTTTCGTTAACCGTGTATATGTCCAATAAACCTTGTGACGGATGTTCATGAAACCCGTCCCCAGCGTTTATTATTGACGAAGAAACATTTTTTGCTAAAATATGTGGTGAACCAGAATACGAATGTCGAATCACTATAAAATCTGATTTCATTGACTCTAAAGTTTTTGCTGTGTCTATTAATGATTCTCCCTTTTTTACACTGGAAACATTTACCGCAATGTTTATTGTGTCAGCAGATAAACGTTTTGCTGCAAGTTCAAATGATGTTCTTGTACGAGTTGATGCTTCATAAAAAAGTAATACTACACTCCTGCCACGTAAAGTAGGAACTTTTTTTATTGACCGAGTAAATAAATTTTTAAATGGTTTTGCTGTGTCTAAAATAAGTTTTATCTCTTCTCTTGTAAAATCTTCCAACCCCAGCAAATGTTTTTTAGTAAATAATATTTTGTTTGTCATATTTTTAAAATTTATGTAATCTTATTCATCATATAAAACTATTTTATCTTTTTTTAACTTATTATCTTCTTTTAACAAAACTTTAATCTTTTGGTTAGGCAAAGTTTTTATAACTTTCCCTACAAACTCAGCATATATTGGCAATTCACGCAACCCGCGATCTACTAACGCTAAAATTGTTATACTTTTTGCTCTACCTATCTCTAATATTTGTTCCATTGCAGCACGAATTGTTCTTCCAGTATAAATTACATCATCTACTAAAATTATTTCTTTACCATTTATGTCAAAATTTATCTCAGTATCCTTTGCTAATTTTATAATATCGCTTAAACCAATATCATCACGATAAAATGTTATGTCCACTACACCCAAATTTAGTTTTTTCCCTGTTAGAATAAAAATTTCTTCGTTTAACCGTTTTGCAATATAAACACCGTTTGTATGTATACCCACCAATGCAACCTGTGATAAATCCTTGTACCTTTTAACAATTTCTGCTGCAAGAGTTTTTATTATATTTTTTATTTCTTCATCATTAAGTACTATTTTCATATGCCGAATTTTTTGTTATAATAAAACAATTATTTTTAGTTTCAATATCCTAACTCCTCGTTAATCAATATTACTATGTAGTCCGTATAACTTGGTTTTTTGTATAATACTGTTAATATATTACAAATTCTTTCTTTAGAATTACAATCTTCACATTTCCCTGTAACAATGCAAGGATTTTTACGGTTCAACCTCAAATTGTTTATTATCGCACTAATATTTCTTGCTCTCCATAAACCTAAATTATAATCTTTTACAATTTTGTTATATCCAGCAACTAAAACAACTTTTTTAGGACCATAAATTATTGAAGAAACACGGTTACCGTTTGCATCTAAAAATATCATTTCACCTTTAATTGTTATTGCTTGAGGAGAAGCAAAATAATAATCTGAATTTTGGGCTTTTAACCAAACCTTGCGACGTTGTTCGTTTGTCATATTCCTTACATGGGTAAAAATTTTGTTTCCATTTTTTTCTAACTTTGCCACTAAACCAATCTCTGTAATAGTTACACTACCACCTATACCAATGTTTTTATTTTTTCCCACAGTGGATATAATATAATCAGTTGCAGATTGTGTATCATCAAAAATATAAGTTTCAAAATTGTTTTTGAAAAGAATTTTGGAAACACTTTCTAACTGTTTCCTCATGAAGATTTTTTTATTAGTGTCTTTGTCCATTATTTTTATCTGTTTTACAAGAATTTTTTTTATTTGTCAAGGATTAAAAAATTACTAATTATAAAACCAATTTAGAATAATATCTGATATTTAATTTTAATCATACGATATTATTAATTTTCACTTTTTAGTTAAAATTATTATTTTTATAAAAACTTTATTTTTTATCAATTTTTAGTTTAATACCTCTATTATAGTATTTTTTGGAAATGATAATTTATCAAAATTTTTTTTCATCATTTCTAATTTGTTTTTATCACTCATTAAAGACACTAATGTTTCTTTCAATTTTTTTCCAAAATCATTTTTTTGATAAACAACTAAAGCACATCCATACGTTTTTAAATATTGTGCATTCCAGTTTTGATGAAACTCTGTCGCAAATGGAAATGGCACCAAAATTGCAGGTTTTTTAAAATAAATTAGTTCTGAAATTGTCATAGCTCCAGCCCGTGAAATTATTAAATCTGATATTATATAAGCTTCTTCCATATTGGATAAATATGGCAATACTACATTTTTTGTTTTGAGATCGTTATATTCATTTTTCATCCTTACAAAATCATTGGACCCAGTTATATGTATAACTTGAACATTTTTTAACTTCTCACCTTCAACTTTTAAAATGTTTATTATCTCATCATTTAATCTTTTTGCTCCTTGACTTCCACCAAATATTAAAAGTGTAAATTTTTGTTTGTCAAACCCAAATTTTTTATATATTTGTTCTTTGTTTGTTTTTAACTTAAATTTTTCTCGGATAGGATTTCCAGTAAAAATATACTTTTTAGAATTAAATTTTTTTTCTACAGGAAATCCACAACAAATTTTGTCAGCAAAAACCGATAAAAACTTGTTTGTTAACCCTAACACATAATTTTGTTCCTGTAAAACAATCTTCATCTTTGGAAAAAAAAGTTTACTAACTAAAATTAAAGAAATTGAAGTATATCCACCAGTGCTAAAAATTAAATTTGGTCTGTGAATTAATAAAATTCTTATCGATTTTATAAATGACTTTAATGTTGAAAATAAAAAAATTAAAATTTTTATTGGATTGTCTCTTGAAAATTTTGCTGCTGGAACAGTTTCTATAACTAAAAAATTATTAGGTACTAAAAAAAATAAATTTAACTCATCCTTTATTAAATCAATAAATTTAGACTGTTGCTGTGTTACAAAAATTATTTTACCTCCTGAATTCAATAACTGACGACTAACTTCTATTGCAGGATACAAGTGTCCACCAGTAGGAGAACTTACAACTAAAATTTTTTCTGGTTTTGTTTCCATACACCTAATATTATCCCTACACTAATAAAATTTGTAATCAATGCAGAACCTCCATAAGAAATAAATGGAAGCCCCAATCCTTTGGTTGGTAAAAGTCCTGCTGTTACTGCTATGTTTACAAAAGATTGTAAAACTATGTTTAAAACAAGTCCATATATTAACAATGCACCATAGAAAGACCTCGTTTGTTCAACCATTTTTGTGCTAATAAAGAATAAAAACATAAATACTAATAAAACTAAAACTGTGCCAATAAAACCTAACTCTTCTCCTATTACGGAAAAAATAAAATCTGTATGCGCTTCAGGTAAATAAAATTCTTTAAACTGGCTCTTACCTAACCCACGACCAAAAATGTTCCCATAAGATAACGCTAAATATGATTGGATTAGTTGATACCCTTCTTTTTTTTGGTATTTCCACGGATCCATAAACGTTGTCATACGTTTTATTCTATGTGGAACAAAAAGTATTGATATTGCTAAAACAATAATTATTGGAAAAATAACTTTTATCATAAACTTTATCTTCAATCCTGAAATAAAAAGTAATATTGTGCTGGTAGAGAAAATTACTATTGGAATTCCAATGTCTGGTTGAATAATTATTAACCCGCATATTAAAAATATTACTCCTAACAAAATCCATGTTTCTTGTTTAAACGCAATTATTTTGCTTCTGTGATTATCAACAAATTTTGCGATAAACATCACTATACTAATTTTTGCCAATTCTGCAGGTTGAAAGTTACCTAAAACTGGTAACGAAATCCATCTATTGGCACCTTTGATTTCTCGTGTGAAAAATAATACATAGATTAACAATACTATCGTAAAAAACAAAAATATTTCTGTAATCTTCTTATAATTTCGAAAATTAATTTTACTAAAAACAAAACTTATAAATAAACCTAAAAAAATATATCTTAACTGTTTTATAAAATATTCATACGGATTAACACTTTGTTGCGCTGTAGTTGAAAATATCATCACAGCACCAAAAATTGAAATTGACAATATAGTTAATAAAAATATATCTCCTGAATGTGTTTTAATCAAACCTATCTTATCTTTCATAACCTATTAACTAAATCCTTAAAAACTTTTCCCCTATGCTCAAAATTATTAAATTGGTCAAACGAACTACAAGCAGGAGAAAACAAAACTATCTCACCTCTTTTGGCAATAGATTTTACTTTTTTTATTGCATTCTCTAAAGTTTCACATTTATAAATTTCTGCTCTTGAATATTTAAGTTGGGAATAGATTACATCCGTAGATTCTCCTATTAGTAAAATAGACTTTACTTTTGAATTTATTAACGGAATTAGTGGAGTATAAGGAGCACCTTTATCTCTACCACCCAGTATTAAATGAATTGGATTATCAAAACTTTTCAACGCTACTATTGTAGAATCTACATTTGTCCCTTTAGAATCGTTTATGTAATCTACTGAATCTACCTTGCGAACAAATTCTAACCTATGTTCGACACCATTAAATTCTGAAATTGATTTTTCAATTATTTCTTTTGGAACCTTTAAAATAAACGCACAAATTACAGATGCTAAGATGTTTTCTATATTGTGCAATCCGGGAATATTTATCTTTGGGACCAAAACTGTTTCATTAAACTTTTCATCTACAAAAATTATTTTTTTACTTTTATTAAACCAAAAACATCCTTCAACCAACCTTGTTTGTGTGCTAAAATATATTTTTTTTGGAATAATATTTCTTATGTTCATTCTATAAATAATTTTATTGTCATAATTTAATACTAGAAAATCTGTTTTTGTTTGGTTCATAAAAATTTTTGATTTTGATGCAACATAATTTTGCATGTTACCATGATGTTCAAGATGATCCTCTGTTATATTTAATATACAAGATATGTACGGTTTAAATTCTGAGATATCTTCCAACTGATAACTTGATACTTCTAAAATTATTATAGAATCATTTGTAATTTTGTCATAATATTCTATCATTGGAACACCGATATTCCCTGCAACAAAAACTTCTTTAAAATATGATCCACATATCTTTCCAATCAAAGTTGTAGTTGTGGTTTTGCCATTAGTACCTGTTATTGCAACAATTTTGGGAATACAATTTAGTTTTTCAACAATAAGTCTATATGAAATCTCTAATTCGTTAAAAATAGGGATTTGTTTTTGTTTTATTTTCTGTACTAATTCGTTATTGTTTGATATACCTGGAGATTTTATTATTATATCACAATCTAATATCTTTTCACTATGCCCACCAAATTCATATTGAATCTTTGAATTTAAAAGATTTAATTTTGATATTTGTTCAACAAATTTTTTTTCCTCTAAAGACTCAGTAAAAAAAATTTCTGTATCTTCTTCTTTTAAAAAATGTTCTAACAAAAATTTTGCTAAACTAATATTACTTTTCCCAAAACCTATAAACCCAACTTTCTTGTTTTTAAACAATTCTACAATACTCATCTTATTTTTAAAGAAGCTAAAGTTATCATTGATAGTATTATGCTTATTATCCAAAATCTTACAGTAACTTTTGTTTCAGGCCAACCCTTTAGTTCAAAATGATGATGCAATGGCGACATAAGAAAAATTCGTTTTTTTGTCCTTTTGTAATACCCAACTTGTAACATAACTGATACAACTTCTGCTACAAAAATTCCACCTGCTATAATTAACAATAACTCTTGATGTATAAAAACTGCAATTAAACCTATAACTCCTCCGAGAAATAAAGAACCTGTATCACCCATAAAAATTGTTGCAGGATAACAGTTGTACCACAAAAAACCAAGCCCTACACCTGCCATAGATGACAAGAATACTGTTAATTCACCTGCTCCGGGCACATAAATCAATTTTAAATATGTAGCAAGCCTAAAATTTCCTGCTACGTAACTTAGTATAGCATAAGTTATACTTACAAAAATTAAATTACCAATAGCCAATCCATCAAGTCCATCAGTTAAATTTACTCCATTAGAACTACCAAGTAATACTAATATTACTAACAAAAAATATCCTGTTCCAATAAAAATAAATGTTTCTTTTAAATATGGTATATGTAATCGGTTCTGATATAAAAAATTGTTTGGATTAATGTATAAAAAAATACATATAGCAACAGAAAGAATCAGTTGAAAAAAAATTTTTTGTGCCACACTTACACCTTTTGAATGTTTTTTTATAACCTTTAAATAATCATCTACAAAACCTAACACACCTAAATACAATACCACAAAATTTGACCACAGAACGAATTTATTCATCTGTGCCCAAAGTAATGATGAAACAATTAACGAAATTAATATTATTATCCCTCCCATTGTCGGAGTATCTTTTTTTATTTTATGTGTCTGAGGACCATCATCGCGAATTGTTTGGACAAACTGTCTAGATTTTATAAACCTTATTATTACTGGTGAAATCAAAATACAAATTATAAAACCAGTCAAAAATGCAAAAAATGATCTAACAGTAATATATTTAAATAAATTAAATACTGAATAATAAGGTGTGAGATTTGTAAACAAGTAATAAAACATATTTATCTCCTAAAAATTTAAGTTATAAAATCAAAAAAGCTTTAAATCTTGTTATTTGATATCAATTCTAAAACAATTTTACTAAGTCCTATATGATTAGATGCTTTAAATAAAATTATTAAATTTTTTTGTGAATAAACCAATTTTTTAATTTCATTTAAAAGTTCTTCTTTTGTGTCACAATAAACAACATTTTTTTTATCACTAATTTTTTTATACAAATATCTAATTTCCTGTCCTATAAGAAATATTTTTTTTACTTTGCTTAAATCTATTTCATTAAATAAATTTTCATGTTCTACTTTTGAACTTTTACCTAATTCAAGCATATCACCTAAAACTAGAACTTTTTCTCTCTCTACAGCAAAAAATTCTTTTATAACAGTTTTCATAGAATCGGGATTAGCATTATAACTCTCATCTAAAATAATGTTATTGTTAACAAAATACTTTTTTCCACGCATCTCTACTCCTTCAAATTCAGAGATCGTTTGTTGAATAATTTCAACATCGTCAATACCACAGTAAAACGCTGTGGTTATTGCAGCTAAAATGTTATAGATGTTGTGAATGCCAAAAAGTTTTGTTTCTATATTAAAATACAATTTTACTCCTATAGATGTTCTTATAACTATCTTAAATTTGGTAATATTTATATCATAAACAATATCACTAGCAAATATGTCTGTTGATTTAGAATTTATACTAAAATATTTTTTTGGTTTATTAACTAATAATTTCGACAAATATTTGTCATCCTTATTTATTATAACCAATCCTTTATCACGAATGTATTTTATAATCTGAGTTTCCTCATTAAAAACTGTATTTGTGTCCTCTAAAAATTCTAAATGTTCCTTACCTATATTTGTTAAAACTACAATGTCTGGTTCTACAGTTGAACCTAAAAGTTGCATCTCTCCTTTAAATGAAATACCTAACTCTACAATACAAAATTGTGTGTTTTTTTTAACCTGAAAAAGTGTGTAAGCTACACCTAATAAGTTGTTGAAATTTTTTTCAGTAGCAGAAACTTTATACTTTTTTGAAAATATACTTTTTATTATTTCTTTAGTAGTAGTTTTTCCGTTAGACCCAACAATTGCAATTATTTTTAGTTCACTAAACAAGTTTCTATAAATATTTGCTAAAGTGTCTAATGCAATAGTTGTGTCTTTTACATAAATTAGTTTTGAAATATATTTACTATCTACATCTAATTTCTGTGATAATACTACAAAATCTACTTTTGAAATTATTTCATTTATAAAATTATGACCATCAAAAGTTTTTCCTTTTATTGCAAAAAATATCCCACCTTCTGTGTCAAATTTTCTGCTATCAGTTATAACTCTTTTAATTAAATAATTTTTATTATTAAAATAATATTTTGCTTCTGTTTTTTGTAAAAAAGTTTCTAACAAAACTGGCACATCTAAATTAAAGTTCATACAAACTTTAATCCTTCTTTAACGATTTCGCGCTCGTCAAAATGTATTTTTTTTTCACCTACAATTTGATAATTTTCATGACCTTTGCCTGCTAACAAAATTATATCACCTTCAGAAGCAAATTTTATTGCACGAAATATTGCCTCTTTCCTATCAACACAAATTTCATAGTTTGTTTTGTTAATCCTTTTTATTCCAACTTCAATATCTAAAATAATTTTTTCTGGATCTTCTGTCCTTGGATTATCTGAAGTTAAAATCACATAATCCGATAAAGAAGTGGCTATTGAACCCATCAAAGGACGTTTTGTCCTGTCTCTATCCCCACCACAACCAAATACTACTATTAACTTTCTATGAGGCAACTTTTTTATAACTTTAATCACTTTTTCTAATGCATCTGGTGTATGAGCATAATCTATTAAAATATTAAATTTTTGGTTTGTTTGTATTTTTTCAAGCCTGCCAGCTATTGGTGGAACATTTTTTATTCCTTCAACAATTTTTGCAATATCTATTTTTTGTGAATATGATGCTACAAACGATGCAACTACATTTGAAATATTATATTCCCCTATAAGTGGTGTATAAATGCTTATTATACTACCATTAAATTTTATCTCAAAATTTGTCCCATCTAAAGAAGGTTTTACTCCATTCCATTTAAATTTACTTGTTTTGTTTTTACCAAATGTAAAAACATTTTTTATTGAACATTCACTTGCCATTTGATTACCCCAATCATCATCTAAATTTATTACACAACATTTTTCTCCAAAAGGTTTTGATAATAACTTCTCTTTTTTTATTTCAACCATATTTTTAAATAATAAACTTTTGGCTTTGAAATATTCTTCCATAGTTTTATGAAAATCTAAATGTTCATTTGTTAAGTTCGTAAATATTGAAACATCAAACTCACATTCAGATACTCTTCCTTGAACTAATGAATGTGATGAAACTTCCATTATTATAACTTCAACACCAGCATCTACCATTTCATACATAATCTTTTGTAAATCTGAAGAAATCGGAGTTGTATGTACGGAAGGTATTACTTCATTATTATAGCGACAATTTATCGTCCCTATTACACCTGTATTATAGCCAGCAAAACGAAATATTGATTCTAAAATATAAGTTATTGTAGTTTTACCATTTGTCCCAGTAACACCTATAAGTAAAACTTTTTTTGATGGATGGTCATAAAAATTTGATGAAACTTTCCCTAAAGTTTTGTATGTATCTTTTACAACTATCAGTACTTTATCTTTGGGTAATCCAGAAATTTCTTTCTCTGCAACTATTCCTAAAACACCTCTGTTTATCGCTTCATTCACAAAATCTTTACCATCAAAATGTTGTCCTTTTAAACATATAAATAAATCATCTTTTGTTACACTCCGAGAATCATATTTTATACCACTAACATTTAAAGATATATCACCATAAAATCTTATAATATCAACTCCATCTAAAATATCTTTAATTCGCTTTTGCATATTTTATATCTTCGGTAATATTTAAAATTTCTAAAACTATTCTTTTAAAAACAGGAACTGCAACATCAGATGCTAACCTACCTTTTTTGGGTTCGTCAAAAAATAATCCTATCACATACATAGGATTTTCTTTTGGGAAAAAACCACATACACTTATTAACGATTTTGTGTTTGAATACTTTTTTATTTGTGGATCATACTTTTGAGCAGTACCTGTCTTAGCACAAATACTTATCCCATCAATCTTAGTACCAAAAGCTGTACCTCTTAATACTGTTTCTTCTAACATTTCTTTTATAACATCTGCATTTTCTTGACTTAAAACTCGCCTCACAAAAGTCTTTTTATTTTCTTGAACAACATTGCCATTACTATCAAGAATATATTTCACAATGCGTGGCTGTAACAGTTCTCCTCTATTAGCAATTGCAGAGTATGCATTAACAATTTGAATTGCTGTAACAAACATTCCTTGACCAAAACTCATTGCTACAGGTTGATAGTTTGACCAACGAGAACTTCTGGGTGTAACTATCCAACCTTTAATTTCTCCAGGTAATTCTATCCCAGTCAAAGTACCAAATCCAAATAATTTTAAATACGAACAATACTTTTCAGGATCGTTCATAGATAAATATGCTTTTGCCATTCCAATATTAGAAGAATGCACTATAATATCTTTCATAGACAATTTTTTGTGTGGTTTAAGATCTGAAATTTCATTCCCTGCATAATAAAATTTTCCATTCTCACAATCAAATATTGTATTTTTATCTACTATATTTTCTTCCAGAAACATCGCTACTGGAAATACTTTAAATGTTGATCCTGGCTCAAAAGCCAAATTAATAATTGGATTGCTTAACGGTTTGGATGAAGGAGGATAAACTGCCATCGCTAAAATTTCACCTGAGTTTGGTTCTTGGATCACACACATAACTTTTTCAGGAAAAAATTGTTCATATGCATCTTTTAATATTTTTTCAACTTTATATTGTATTTTTGAATCTATTGTAAGAATAACAGAATTATTTTTGTTTAAATTTTCAACTTCATCTATATCAGAAATTTTTGTTAAACGAATTGTTCTATTGTTAATGTTTCCTGTTTTATAAACTGCTATATTTTTACTCTTTACATTACATAAAATATTCTCATATTCACGTTCTATCCCTGAATATCCAACATTGTTATTATCAACACCACCTAAGACATAACAAGCTAAATTATTTTGTGGATAGTGTCGTTTTAAAAATCTATTAAAATCCAAACCACGAATATTTCTTAATTCATATGAAATACTAACATCTAACTCTTTAGAAAACCAAAAATATTTCTCTTTTTCACACCGTTTGAGAATTTCTATTTCAGGAACTTCCATAATCTTTGATAACAAGGTAAGATTGTCCCTGTTTTTTTCTAATCCTTTCAAAAATTCATTAGAATTAACAGAAATTAAATCATATTCTAATGTTGTAACTAAAGTCTTGTAATTTCTGTCGTATATGTCCCCACGAGGAATGTTTATTTTCATAAAGGTAGAAATTTGTTTTTTAATTATAGGTAAAAGATTTTCATATTGCCATACCTGTAAGAAAAATAATTTTAAAATTATTATAGTGGGAATAATTAATAAAACTAGAAATTTTATTAAATCGAACCTCTTTTTGCTAAAAGATTCTGTTTTGTTACTAAAATTTAATTTTTTCATTAATTTTTGTAATAAACAATTTTTATTTCTTTAAAATTAGGTTTTATAAAATTATTTTTTGTCGCAAACTCTTCCAATCTGGCATAAGATTTTAAACTCTCTATTTGAACAGAAAGTTGTTTGTTTTCAATATCTAAAATTGATATTTTATCAAAAGTATCTTTAATTTTATACTGAATTTTAGTAATTTCAATTTGTTGTCGTAAATAAAAAAATACTATCCCAAATAATATTATAAGAAACAAAAAATATCTTAAGTTCATATTTTTTTAACAACTCTTAACTTTGCACTTCTTGATGCAGGATTTATCTTTACCTCTTCTTGTGAAGCAATTAGCGGTTTTTTAGTTAAAATTTTACAATCATCTCTTTTCTTGAAAATATTTTTTACTATTCTATCTTCTAATGAGTGAAATGAAACACAAACACATATGCCTGAACTATTTAACAATTCTATTGAATTAGAAACTCCTTGTTCAATATTACTAAGTTCGTTATTGACAAATATTCTTAAAGCTTGAAATATTTTTGTTGCAGGATGTATTTTTGACTTATAATAAAACTTACCTAATTTGTTTTTAATCAGTTCAGACAACTCTCGTGCAGAAACTATTTTTTTAGATTTTCTATATTCACAAATATATTTTGAAACAATTCTACTATATCTTTCTTCTCCATAATTATAAAATATATCTGCCAGTTGATCTTCTCTAAAAGTATTTACTATTGATTCTGCAGTAATTGAATTGTCTTTCTGTGACATTCTCATATCTAACTTTTCATCACTAAAACTAAACCCCCTGTTAGTTCTCAATTGCAAAGTTGACATACCTAAATCAAATACTACCCCGTCTATAGATTCTAATCCCAAATTATTTATGACATCTTTTATGTTGATATAACTAGTATTTATTAGAACTAATCTTTTTTTATCAATATAATCTTTTAAATACTCTTTTGTATAATTTATAGCGTTTATATCACAATCTATTCCTATGACAAAACTTTCTTTACAGTTTTCTAATATTTTTTTTGCATAACCACCACAACCTAAAGTCGCATCTACAAAAACTTTTCCTTTGTTTTCTGAAAAATATTTTATTACAATATCTACCATTACAGGAATGTGCATAAAATCATATTTCCAGCTGTGCTTTTATTTTTTTCAACACATTTACAGAAGTTAAGTAATATCTTTCCCAAACTTTTTTGTTCCATAATTCTATTTTGTCCTTAACTCCAACCACTACAACTTCTTTTATCAGATTATATTTTTCTTTAAATTTTTGTGGTATCAATATTCTTCCTTGATTGTCAATCACTACCATCTCTACATCTGCAAAAAAAGTTCTTAAAAAAGCTCTCTGATAAGATTTGTTTTTTAAAGAAATAGATTCTATCTTACCTACAATCTTATTCCAGTTATCATAAGAATATATAACCACACAATCATCAATACCAGAACACAAAATATATTTATTTGATTTACCTCTATATTTTGGTGCTAAAAATAGTCTACTTTTTGAATCTAAAATATGATATGATATTCCAGTATATATATTCATAAAAAGTCCACATTATTACTACTTACTACCACTTTATACCACTTTGACAAAAGTTTGTCAACAGTTGTTATAAAAAAAGTAATATTTAATTGAATATATATTTGTTTCTACCGGCAACTGCTATCATTGCGGCATTGTCTGTAGAAAGGTTTTCTTTAGGAAAGACTACTTCTATATTTTCTTTACTTAATTCTTTTTTAATATATTGTCTTAAATATTTATTAGCAGACACGCCACCAGATATACAAACAGTTTTACAATTAAACTTTTGAGTTGCTAAAATCAATTTTTTAGACAAAGTGTCACATATAGCTTCTTGAAAAGAAGCACAAATGTTTGCAATAAATTTTTTATCTAATAGTAAAGATTTTAATTTTATAGAATTTAAATAATATAATACTGCAGTTTTCAATCCACTAAAACTAAAATCCCAAGTTTCTTCCATATAAGGTCTTTTAAAATATACATAATTTTTATCTCCATACCTGGCATATTTTTCTATAATCGGTCCTCCTGGATATGTAAGTTTTAACATTTTTGCTACTTTATCAAAAGATTCGCCCACTGCATCGTCTCTTGTATTGCCTAAAATTTTTCTTTTGTTATAAGAACTCACTATACTAAGTTCTGTATGTCCAC
Organism: uncultured Endomicrobiia bacterium; assembly: GCA_937936785.1. Classification (GTDB taxonomy): domain Bacteria; phylum Elusimicrobiota; class Endomicrobiia; order DTEH01; family DTEH01; genus CALDDQ01. The sequence goes on along the minus strand of CALDDQ010000002.1, from coordinate 99,741 downwards.
CTGAAATTATTAATGATAAGAATGGAAATCTAAATTTTGTATTAGACAAAAATATTGAATTTATATGCCCCCACAAATGGTTAACTCCTACTATAGGTATTTTATAAATATACGACAGAGTATGTGCAACTATTTTTCCAATAAGTAATGCACCTTTTAAACCAGGTTCTTCTGTATACGATATTAAACTAATTTCACTAATTTTAACTTTTTTGAAAACTTTTTCTAATACATATTGTATTTTTTCATAATGTGTTCTACTGGCAAGTTCAGGCACAACACCAAAATATTGAGAATGAAGTTTTTGTTGAGAAAAAATTATATTTGTAATTATATTTAATTTTTCATCTACTACTGCTGCAGAAGTTTCGTCACAGGAAGTTTCTATCCCAAGAATATATTTTATGTTAGACATTTATTTTCTGTTATATTGAGAATAAATATTTATTGCTTTTAGAATTTCATATGCACGATTTAAAACAACATCTTCAACCTGATCCTCTTTTTTTACTGCAGAAACAGGCTCTTTACCAGAAAAATAAATTTCTTCTCTTTGCTGATATAATTTTGCTTCTATCTCCTTGGGAACGTTTATAATAATATCAGGTATAATTCCACCTGTGTAAGTTTCAGTTGAACCTTTAACAGAAGACTTTTCTTCCCTTTGAATACTTCTTCCTGAAGGAGTATAATATTTCGCTGTTGTAATTTTTAATCCATATCCCTTATCCAAATTTAAAACACTTTGCACAGATGCTTTACCAAAAGTTTGTGAACCAATTATTAAAGACCGTTTGTTATCCTGCAACGCTCCTGCTAAAATCTCAGCTCCAGAAGCAGAACCTCCGTTAACTAAAGTTACCATTGGAATATCAGCAAACAAAGCTTTCTCATCTGCACGATAATCTTTTCTTGGAGCATTTCTACCTTCAGTATAAACTATTAGTTTATTATCACCAATAAAAAGTTTCGAAATATCTACAGCTTGATTTAGTAAACCACCGGGATTATTTCTTAAATCTAAAACTAAACTTGTCATACCTCTTTTCTTTAATTCGTTCAATGAATCAACCATCTCACTATAAGAATTACTATTAAACTCATAAAGAGCAATATACCCTATACCATCTTTTAGTTCTGTCTTAAATTTCACCGCTTCAATTTTTATAATATCACGAGTAATAGTATAATCAATCGGTTCTTTCACTCCTTCACGAACTATTGTAATATTAACTTTTGTCCCAGGTGTACCACGAAGTTTTTTTACTGCATCAGTAACTGTAATTCCTTGCGTAGATTCATTTTCAATTTTTACAATTTTATCCCCAGGTAATATACCTATTTTATATGCAGGAGTGCCAGGTAGCGGTGTAATAACAGTTAACCATTCATCTCTAATTGCAATTCTTATTCCTAACCCTCCAAACTGGCCTTCTGTTTCAACTTTTAGTTCTTTAAAATCATCTGGTTCCATAAATTGTGAAAAAGCATCTAAAGATCTTGTTATTCCTTTAGCTGCTGAATTTATCAATTTTTCTATATCAACTTCCTCTACATAATTTTCTTTTGTATAGTTTAACACATCTAACAAAATTTTCAATTGCTGATATGTCTTATCCTGTTCCTGTTTTGCAAACGTTGTTGTTATAGAAAAAAATGTTGTCAACAAAACAAAAATTATAAATCGCTTCATTTTTAATTCTCCTATGTTAAAAGTTAAGTTATTAAGAATAAAACATATTTTATCTTATATTTTATTTATATTTTTAATCTCTGACACAAAATTATCAAAATCCTCAAATTTCCAACTCTTTTTCAATGTATAACAAATTATACTATGTATTTCTATACTTTTTTTATTCTAATTTAAATTTTGACAATGCAATGTCTAATGCTAGGTTTAAATATCTATATTCTTTAGTTAAATCACGCCAAGGAATGAATTCAAAGATAATCTCTCCTGCTTCCATTAACGGAGCTATGTTTTCATAAAATTCTTCCGTAGAAACTATCTCGCCGGGTTGTGGCGAGATTAAAACACAAACATCAATTTTATTAGTTTTACATAATTCTAAAAACATTTTATAGTTTATGTTTTCTAATGCATATGGCCTATCAAAAGCTGTAACTATTTTGTATCTTAAATTATGTTTTTTGATAATTTCAGCAAACTTCTGTTTTACTACATACAACTCTTCTAACTTACCCTCCGGATAAAAAAATGATACTTCAACTACATTAACTGCAGATTCGTAGTCCTGATAAAATTTTTCTTCATCTATCTTTATTAGTTTATCTTCATTCTGTTGTGGAGAAATCTTATTTTGTTGTTCTACAACAAATTTTTGTTCTTCTATATTTTTTGATTCTGGTTTTGATACTGTATTAGGAATTTCTTTAGATGATTTATATATGTTCTCAATTGAAATTGGTTTTACTTTTTGAACAACAGTTTTTACATTATCACGACTGTCATTTTGTGTTGCTGATTTAAATGTTTGAACCTTGGGTTTCGGTTTGGGAATAGATACAACATCCTTAGTCGAAGAAGATGTCTCTTCATTACTTTTTTCTAAAATACTTTTTTCTTCATCAGTAAGTTCTTCTTTTGGTAACAATTCGCTCATTAATTGTTTAACTAAAGTAATATCTACTGGCTGATTCGTCAAATTTGCATACACATTTATTCGTTTTAAAAAACCTTCTAATTCACGAATGTTGGACTTAAGTTTTGATGCTATGTATAACAAAATATTATCATCTAAATTAACATTTTCTTCTTCACCTTTGCGTTTTAAAATTGCGACACGTGTCTCTAATGAAGGAGATTTTATATCTGCAATTAAGCCCCACTCAAACCTTGACCTTAATCTATCCTCTAAAGTTGTAAGTAATTTTGGTGGTCTATCACTAGTCATTACTATCTGCCGGCCATATTGGTGTAATGTGTTAAATATATGGAAAAATTCTTCTTGAGTAGATTCTGAATCTGCCATAAATTGTATATCATCAATCAAAAGTAAATCTATATCACGATACGAATCGCGTAAATTACGAATTCCACCTTTTCTTATAGCTTCTATAACTTGACTTACAAATTTTTCTGAAGTTATATACATGATTTTACTTAGAGGTTTTTTTGTTTTTAAAAAATGCCCTACAGCTTGCATTAAATGTGTTTTACCAAGACCTACTCCACCATAAATAAATAATGGATTATAAGTTTTGCCAGGATTTTCTGCAACAGCCAATGCTGCTGCGTGAGTAAACCTATTATTTGGACCTACTACAAAATTTTCAAATGTATATCTTGGAACTAAAGGTAACCCTTGATATTCTTCTTCAATAGTTTTTACATTTACAAAAGTTTCTTTTTCTGAATTTGTAGCAACAGCTTTTTCTGTCATATTTTTTACTAAATCTGATAAAATATTTCCTAGCTCGGGTGAAACATCTGCAACATTTGTTTTTTCTACATTTGGTTGCATTTTTTCTTTATCCTCTACAAAACCATTTTTACATACAAAAAACATTTTTTCTACGAGTTTTTGTTTTTCATCATTCTTCAAATCATAAATATAAATTCCCCAGTTATATTCGCCACTTAAAGATTGAAACGCAGGTGATATATCAAGTTTTAACTCGTCTTTTAAAAAACTACTAATTTCTTCAACATCTTCATTAGAACAATTTACCTTTAATCTATACCTGTTGGAATATTTTTCAACAGGAGAAAATTTTAACTCCCAAGAAGTTATCATTTTTTATTATTTTATTTTACAGTAAGTAGTATGTCAATTGCTATATCCAAATATATAGATTTTGATTTAAGTTCTGAATATTTTATAGATTTTATCATAAAAACTTCCATTGCAACCTTTTTTATGAAATCATCTAAAATTACTGCTTCATTCGTTATAAAAAAAAGACCTTTTACATCATTTGTTTTTATCTGTGACAATAGCCAATTATAATTTTTTATCAAATCTTGTTCTGAATTTTCATACTGCAATTCCCAAACAGAAATCATCCTTACTGGTTTTTTACTTACTCGTTTTAATGTTGTGTTGACTTGATCATAAAAAGTTTGTTTAGCATCCGGAATACTTTTAGGATATATAATGATTGTATTTATTATAGTTTGATTTATATCTTCTTGTTTTATTACAATAGATTCTTGTGATTGAGATTCTTTTATTTTAGTTTCTTGTGGTAACTTTTCTTCTAAAACTTTTTCTGTGTTATTGTTATTAACCAGATGTCCATGCAAATCTTGTTGTTGTTCAGCATGATTTTGTTCAAAAGCAACCGTTTGTTTGTCAACCAATGGTTCTTTTTTATCTTCCACATAAAATTCCTTTGATTCTTGGAAAATTTCTTTTTCTTTGTCATTAACCAAAGTATTCAACTTAACATTTTGTTCTGTGTCTAAAGCAATATCTTCTTTTTTAATCTTATTATCTGAAACCAGTTCATCTAATTTTGGTTCTTTAGAAATTACTGGTTCTAACTTTTCCTTCACCCCTGTTTCTAAAGATAAATCATCTAATACTTTATGTAGTTCTGATAAAATATCGTTTAAATCCTTTCTTGATTCATTCACGAAATATTTTCTCCAAAATTAACTTTTTGATTGTGAAATTCCACGAAGTTTTAATTGTAAATCTTCTGGATTAGTAGCTTTGTCCATCGCTTCTTCAAAAGAAATTACACCATCAATATGTAATTTTAATAATGCCTGGTCAAATGTATGCATTAAATAATATGCACCATTTTCCATGGCTTTATAAAGTTCTTGAGGTTTATCTTCTAAAATTAATTTTCTAACTAATGATGTTGCTATTAACACTTCTGTTGCAGGAATTCTTCCTTCGCCTGAATTTAATAAACATAGTCTTTGACCAATAATACCTTTTAAAACATTAGATAACTGAATCCTTGCTTGTTTTTGTTGATGTGGCGGATATGTATCAATTATTCTATCAATTGTTTGTACTGCATCTATAGTATGTATAGTTGATAATACTAAGTGCCCTGTTTCTGCTGCTGTTATCCCGGCAGAAATTGCTTCAAAATCGCGCATTTCTCCTATTACTACAACATCTGGATCTTGTCTTAAAACGTATCTTAAAGCATTCTTGAACGATTTTGTATCACTACCTATTTCCCGTTGAGAAATTGAAGATTTTTTGTCAATATGATAATATTCAATTGGATCTTCTACAGTAATTATATTATATTGATACTTTTCGTTTATAAAATTCAACATCGCATTTAATGTCGTTGTTTTACCTGAACCTGTCACTCCTGTTATTAAAACTAACCCCCGTGATTCATTACATAATTTTGTCAAAACATCGTTTGGTAAATGTAAATCTTGAAATGTTTTTAAATCTAATGGTATTACTCTTAATGTTAAAGCTACAGAATTTTTTTGTTTATAAATATTAACTCTAAATCTTGCATAGCCAGAAATTGAATATGCAAAATCTAATTCGTTTTCTTGCTCAAAAATTTTTTTTTGAACATCGTTCATTAAACTATATGCCATTTTTTGTATTGATTCATTTGTAAACTTTTCATATTGTGTTGGTATAAGTTTCCCATTCATTCTTATTAACGGGGCAGAGTTTGATTTAAAATGTATATCCGAAATCCCTGTTTTTATCATAACCTGCAACAGTTGGTCTATGTTCATCAATAATCTCCTAAATTAGATTTTTACTAATTAGTTTTTAAAATATACATCTTTGTATTTGTCAACTTGTATGACGAGCAATTTAACCTTTTTTCTTTACAATCTTTAGTTCTAAACTATTTATTAAATCTTCTGCTAAAGGACCTATAATAACATTTTCTGGAACTATAAATTCTTTTGTGTTATTTTTTAGTTTAATATACTGTCTAACATCATATTCTGTAATTAATTTTTTACCCGGTGGTAATGATGTTACACTTTTTATATATTTTTCTTTGGTAAAAAAACCTGATTTATAATTTTTAGCCAAATTTGTTGATTGAGATTCTGTATTAACATAATAACCAAGTTTCTTAAGTTCTTCAATAATAATCTCAACAATAACTTCTTTATTCATTTAAAAATTTATCAAAAAATTAAAATCATTAAAATTTGGAATAAAAAGTTTTTATTTTTCAAAATCTTTTTCTATTTTAGACAACAATTTTTCCAAATACTCATGTGGACGCGGAATTACATGGACAGAAACTAACTCACCAACTTTCTGTGCTGCGGCAGCACCAGATTCAACTGCAGCTCTCACTGCTCCAACTTCTCCTCTTACAAAAGTTGTTACTAAACCTGTCCCAACCTTTTCATACCCAATATGTCTAACCTTTGCCGCTTTTACCATTGCATCTGTGGCTTCTACCATACCAACCATTCCGCGCGTTTCTATCATTCCTACTGCATCTTTCTCTTCCATAAATTCCTCCTGTATAAAAAATTTTTCCACGGGTTTTTTATAAAATTTTATTTACTGTCATTTTTTAGTTAACTGTTTTTTTAATATTTACTTTTACCAACTTCACCTCTTACAATTGCTACTGAAGCAGAAGCTCCTACTCGTGTCGCTCCTGCTTTCACCATTTTTACTGCATCATCTAATGAACGTATTCCACCAGAAGCTTTAACACCAATTTTAGGTCCAACAACAAATTTCATTAATGCAATATCTTCTGCTGTTGCACCTGAAGGTCCAAATCCTGTTGATGTTTTTACAAAATCTGCACCTGCTTCTTTGGACAATTCACATGCTTTAATTTTTTCTTCTTTAGTTAAATATGCAGTTTCAATTATTACCTTTAAAATTTTTCCTCTAGAGGCTTCCCTAACAGATTTAATGTCATCAAAAACCAATTGATAATTTCCTGATTTTAGTGCACCTATATTTATTACCATATCAACTTCATCTGCACCGTTTGCAATTGCTTCTTTTGTTTCTATTGCTTTGACAGTCGAAGTTGTTGCTCCCAACGGAAACCCTATCACTGTGCATACCTTTACTGAACTTGATCCTAATAGTTGCTTACACAAATTTACATATGCGGGATTGACACATACAGAAGCAAACTTATATTTCTTCGCTTCTTCACACAATTTTACAATCTCTTCTTGAGTTGCATTTGCTTTAAGTAAGGTGTGATCTATTAATGGAGCAATTTCTTTCCCAACATCTTTTACATCATATGCAGCAATTCTATCTGCACCAGCATTTATTACTTGTGCTACGGATCTTTTTTTTCGTTCTACGCATTTTCCACAACTTAAACATTCTAAATTTTGTGATGTGTCACTCAACTTAAATGCGACACAAATATCATCAATAATATTACCACTTTTTGTTAGAGGCTTAGAAAATATTTTTCCTGCTGAACCTATCGTAACATTTACATTATCAGAAACAAAATTTTTTCCAAGTGTAGTTGAAGTTACATTAATTATTTTGTTGTTAGAAAAAATTTTCCCACCTGAAGATGGTTTTATCACACTTTCTACCATACCACATTGTATTAAAACATTGTTAACTAAATTTTCACCTGTAGAAACTGTTATCCCTAATGATTTTAACTCTGACAAATTTTGTTCTACTTTTCTATATAATGGACTGTTCACAGAAGGGTCTGGATAACAAGAACAAAATACACTATCCTTTGATACAATCACTGGAATACCTTTTTCCAGACAACCAATCGTAATATTAATCTGTTGACTATCTGGCATAAGATTTACAATTTTTGCCAAACCGTTCAAAGTTAAAATCGGAATAACTAAAACATCTGCCCAATTAGATAATTTATGTGGGTCAAGATATTCTCCGTTTGGTATAATAATTTCACAACCTCTTAATTCTGACTTTATCTTTTCTGTGCCAATAATTTGTGTTGCTGATTTGCTTACAAAAATTTTTACTATAAAAATTTTTGTAAACTCTTTCACTGCATTAAACGCTGTTTGCAAATTTCTGTCTCCACCCATTAAAATACATAACAAGTTTTTCATAATCTATTTAACTCCTTAATTTTTTTTTGTCTTAACATTTAATGCCATTTTTTTGTTTGTTTGCCAGAATTTACCAAATCAATAATTCCACATACTATTGTTCTAACAGGAGCAATTTTGTTGTTTAGAATTTGTCTAGCAGAACTGCCTTCATCCATAACTAAAACAATATCGCCAATACCTGCTCCAATATTTATGTCAATTGCTAAAGATGGTTCTTCATTGTAAAACTTGCCTGTTAAACCATCACACTTTTTTACTAATAAAAGTTTTCCACCTTCTAAACTTTTATGTTTTCTTGTAGCCCAAAGATTTCCTACAACTTTTGCTATAAACATTATAATTCCTCTGTTAAATTTATTCCATCAATTATTCCAACAATAGCTGCATCTACCGGAGGTGTATCTTTTAAACTGTTGCCACCACAAGCTACTGCTGCTTCTCTAGATGAAACATAAAAAATAAACTCACCTGCACCCGCACCTACTGTATCTACCATAACAATCGGATCATTAGATTTAATTTTTTTATCCCATGTTGTTGGTAATACTAACAACAATTTTTTTCCTTTCAAACTTTCATATTCTTGTGTTGCCCAAACACGGCCTACTACTATCCCTGCTTGCATAATTTTTTATTCTCCTTGTTTAGAGCTATCTTCTTAACCCTGTCAATGAAGTAATCAAATAATTTGCAACAATTTCTGCTGCAGTATCTGCAGTTAGCGCTTCGTACGAAAATGAACTGCTCCAGACAACATTACCTGTTCTTTTTTCTACTAACCTCGCACTAACTCCTACTGTAGCGTTAGTAACAACTATTTCTCCATCCGAAACACCAAATGCAGTGCCAATGTTGTACACATTACTACCACTAATTTCTGTCAAAGGACCACCTAACATTACTTGTTGTTTGTTTGTCCCTGTGTATACTAAAAATTTTTTCTCTGGCAAAAATTTTGTTACACTCCCTAATAATACATAATCTACATCTTCCGAGTTAACTTCTTTTACAGTAAAGTTTCTTGCTAACAAATTTTGTATCATTAAATTTTTCACATAGTCACTAATAGCATTACCACTTGAAGTTGTAAATTGTCCTACTGAAATAACTGAAATTCTTCTCGGGTCAAAATCTTTATAAAACACACCTCTTGGCGTTAGCGTACAACCAACATAAAACAACATGGTTAATAAAATTAAAAATTTGGCAGTTGTATTATATATTATTTTCATTTTGTTAAAACTTTTAAAACTTCACACTGTTTTTTTGCTAACATTTTCACTGTCTTATCTTTTGCATTACGATATACGTTGTCCCAATATTTTATTGCAGTTAAATAATCTTTCTGCTCTTCATATATCTGTGCTAAAATATAACTTGCAACCACAATACTAGAATTTTTTGAAAAACTTTTTAAAGCATAACTTTTAGCATTAGAAAAATCTTTTTTCTCAAGATATGCTATCGCAAACAATATTTCATTATCAGAACCCAAAGATTTTAACATGTTTATTGCATTGTCATTTTGTCCTGAGTTTAACAATTTTATAATATCATCTAAATTTTCTTGTCCATAGACAATTGTTTGAAAAAGTATCATTGTTAATAAATACATTTTTTTTATCATAACATTAGCCTCTTTAAAAAACTTTTTACAAAATCTCTTTCTCTAACAACTCAATTTTTTTTATTCTGTTAATATGCCTATCTTCAGTTGAATTTGAAGTTGTTAACCAGATCTTTATCCATAAATAAAGTTTATCCTCGGATATATTCTCACCACAAACTTTTATTCTTGCAGGTAAACATATTATGTTTGCGAAATTGTGTTCTGCAATAAGTTTGGCTGTTTCTTCCGAAAAACACAATCCTGCACGAATACCTTTAAATTTGTTTGCAACAATGCTCATCCCTATACCACTACCACAAATTAATATCCCAAATTTTGCATCTTTTCTTTGAACAGCTTTTGATACTTTTATTGCATAATCAGGATAATCACAACTTTCATCACTATAACAACCAAAATCTATTACATTATACCCTTCATTATTAAGTTTTTTAACAAGATTTTTTTTTATCTCAAACCCTGTATGATCTGAAGCTATTGCTAAGTTCATAATTTTTTATTTAAAATATTTTTTTTCAATATCATCCAACTTTTTTAACCTACGTAAATATTTTTCATCTTTCGCAGGCAGTGCTGACAAAAAGGATTTCACGATTTCAATATTTTCCAAATCACCAACTGTCTTGCCACCAAGACATAGTATGTTTGCATCGTCATGTTCTTTTGCTAATCTAGCTGAAAATTCGTTATATGCACAAACTGCACGAACTCCTTTAACCTTGTTTGCTGCAAGACATACAGCTCCACCAAACCCGTCAATCAAAATACCAAAATCATAATATCTGTCCTTTACCGATTCTGCTACTAATAATGCAATGTCTGTCCAATCAACAGGTTCCTCCGAATAACAACCAAAATCTGCCACAGTATGATTTTGTAATTGCAAAAACTTTTTTAATATTTCTTTTAATTTAAACCCTCCATGGTCTGAACCTATTACTATATTCATACTTCCCTCACATCATAATCCCTATAAAATTGTTTTTAACATATCAGGATGTATCTGTGGAATAACTGTTTTTTGTACCAGTGAACCATTTTTTTTGGTATAAATTACAGCTTCGTTAATTGCACTTTTTACTGCACCTACATCATCAGAACATAATGTTACATACGATTTTCCACCTAAACCTTTTGCTAATCGTATTTCTATCAAATCAACATCTGCTTTTTTCGATGCTAAATCTGATGCAACAATACAACTTGCTGCTGAAAATGTTTCTATAGAACCTAACGAAATTATATTTTGTCTTATCTTTGACGTTCCTAATATTGCAGGAATAATTTTTGGACTAATGTTAGGTATTAACAACTTATCAATTAAATGTTGCTGCGCAACTTCTATACCTTTGTTTAAAGATGACTGCACATCTGCTAATAAACCGTTTATTATTATGATATATTTCCCAGGACAAATTGCATATGCATCAATCAAATTTACTGTGGCAACTTTGCACATTGCATCTGCAGTTTCTAGCCCACGAGCAATTGAATTTAATTCTAATAATACTAATGATGATTGCATAAATTATGCCTCCACTAATTTTTGCTTATTACAATATGTTCGTCATTAACTAAAATTATTTTACCATCTATTGATGCATGATGATTTGTCCCTAATTTGTAATCATCTATGACAGATATCAAATCATTCTTTTTTACTTCATCTCCAACTTTTACCACAGAAACAGGTTTTGCGCCAATGTGTTGTACCAAAGGTATTTTAACAACAGAAAATTCTTTAACATCTAATTCTAAAGGTGCTTCTTTTGATAAATATTCTGTTAAATTAAATCTTGAAATTAAACGTTCTACAGGCACTTTTCTATATTCTTTTGTTGCACGAACATTATCAGGTTTTTTGTTATGCGAATTTTTTATTCCTTTTTTTATTAAAATTTGTTTCACTAACTGGTTTGTTTTTCTTGGTAATAGATACATAGGACAAACCCAATCACAAAGTCCACATTCACAACATAAAAACGCTTGTGTTAAAAATTCGTCTATTTGATATGACACAGATCTTTGAATCTTGTGACATTCAAATTCATGACCCAACAAATACCTCGGACAAATTTCGGTACAATCCTGGCATTGTTCACAAGCAGATTTTATCTGATACAAATACTGATGTTCAGATACTGTTTTCATAATAACAACAGGATGTTCTAAAGGTAACACAAGTATACCTGAAGTACGTTTTGTAACAACATCATCTTCACAGACAACTTTTCCCATCATCGGACCACCATCAATAATCGCAAAATGTTCCACTGTTGTCCCACCGCATAATTTTATTAAATCCTTAATAATTGTCCCAACCGGAACTATTAAAGTTTTTGGATCTTTTACTTCACCTACAATACTCACAGGTCTCGTAATAACAGAAATATTTTTTTCAATTGCGTTATAAATGTTTAGTAATGTAACAACATTATTTACCACACAACCAACATTTACTGGTAACCCGCCCTCCGGAATAATCCTGCCTGTAACTTCGTTTATTAAGGTAAACTCATCCCCTGCAGGATAAAAATTTTCTAACAAATATAGTTCTATATTATTATATTGTTTGATACTTTTTTCTAAAACTTCTATAGCATCTTTGTACTTTTCTTTTATTCCTATAACAATCTTCTTCACTCCGAGATAATCACCAACTTTCTTTGCTGCAGATAAAATTTCTTCTGTATAAACTTTTAAAATTTGTTGGTCAACTTTTAATAACGGTTCACACTCGGCTGCATTGATTATATAAGTATCAACTTTACCTTTTGCAGATTCTAACTTAAAATATGTTGGAAACCCAGCACCACCTGCACCTACTATACCAGCACTTTTTATTCTATAAATTATCTCATCCATAAACTTTTTTTTATTAAATAAATTATACTATCCTTAAATAATCTACCAAAACACATCTTAATGGTCTTGTAAAATTTTTTGCTTTTGTAAGACCATCGCCTGTAGGTGTCGCTATTGTTAAGGTAGCATATCCTTCACCAAAACCTAACCCCATAAATGAAGGACCGTTTTTTACCAAAATTGATCCTTGACATGCTTTTGCCATTTTTGTCAATGTGTCAACATTTAACGAATGTATTATAAAAGTATGATGATTGTCTCCTTCAACCTTAACTGCAAGATCTATTGCTTCATCAATGTCTTTTACTACCGTAACGGGTAAAACTGGCATAAGTTGTTCTGTCCATATATATGGATGATCATTAGGCACAACTCCCCATAATAAAACTATATCTTCAGATAAATTTAAACCAATACTTTTAGCAATAACATTTGCATCTTTACCTACAAAATCACGATTTATAACACCTTCTTTACAGTGTGGTCCTGCAGGTTCTTTTATTGCAAGTTTTGCTAAATGGTCCATCTGTTCTTTTGTTAGTTCGTAAGCACGAGTCTCCCTGCGCATGTATGATATAAACTTTTCTTTTACGCTTTCAACTAAAATAACTTCTTTTTCTGCAGTACACAAAATCCCGTTATCAAAACTCGAACCATCTATTATGTCATTTACACATTTTGGAAACACAGCTGTTTCATCTACTACTACAGGCGGATTTCCAGGTCCCGCAGCTATCGTTTTTTTACCACTCTGCATCGCTACTTTCACTATCGCTGGACCTCCAGTAACAACTACCAATTTTATATCAGGATGTTTTAATAATGACTGCGTTGCTTCTACAGAAGGCGGATCTATAGTTAATATCAAATCTTTCGGACCAGAACATTCTACTATTGCATCATAAATTATTCTTATAGTTTCTTGAGAACATTTTTTTGCTGATGGGTGTGGAGCAAAAATTACAGAATTTCCTGCTGATAAAATTGAAATTGAATTGTTAATTATTGTCGAAGTTGGATTTGTTGATGGTGTAACAGCAGCAATTACTCCATAAGGTGCATATTCAACCAAAGTCAAACCATGATCTCCTGTGTATGCTGTTACAGGCTGAATATCTTCCACACCGGGCGTTTTTATTGCTGCTAAAACATTTTTTTTTACCTTATTTTCCCAACGGCCCATTTTGGTTTCTTCTTCAGTAATTTGTGCTAAATATTGTGCATTTTCTAAACTTTTTCTTCTGATGTTATCTATAATTTCTTTTCTTTTCTCAAGACCTAAACTTTGAAATATTTTTTGTGCGTATTTTGCTCTTGTAACTGCTTCTTCTACAGTTAAACATAAATGATACTTAGAATAATTTATACCTGTCTCAATTGTATGACTATTATCAAAATTTATATTTCTTTGTTCTAATCTCTGTAAAACAAGTTCTACTAAATTTTTTAGTTCAGATTCGGTAATTTGTACCATAAACATTCTCCTGTTTAATTTTCATAGAATTTTAGTTAACGACTAAACCTTATCTTTTATCATAATCCTGTGTTTTGTTAAAAACTTTTTTTCCATCACGTTCTGCTGAATCTACAATTGCAAAAATTGTACAATCTACAGGTGTACCTTCAGTATACTTTGTCTGACGAGCAGAAGAACCTTGTACTATCAAAACCATCTCACCTTCTCCTGCACCAACTGCGTCAACTGCCACAATAGGATTCCCTTTAGGATTATTTTCTAAATCTACAGGTTGGACCAATAACAATTTTGAACCTTTCAATTTATCATCTTTTCTTGTACAAACAACATTGCCAATTACCCGTGCAAAAAGCATATCTCTTACCTCCAATAAATGTTAACACTAATTATAATAAAAATATTTTGTTTAATTTAAACCGTTTTATCTTGTAAATATATCATTTTTAACACAGAAAGTCAACAATAATATTTTGAAGACTATTAGATAAATGAATTTTTTATAACTAAAAAAATAAGTATAGTATGGACCAGAAAAAATACTGATAAAAAATTTATGATATAAACTATTTTTTAGATTTTTTTAATAATTTATTAAAAACCCACAGATTAATTTCCATTTATAACAATCTCATAGATAAAAATATTTTTGTTTTTTTATTTGCAAGTATTATAAAATTATTAAAATACAAATCTATCAATTTAAATAGATTATAAAAGATAATACTTAAAAATTTTCACACTACTTAACGGATAGTAAAAACTGAGCCCGGAGAGATTCGAACTCTCGGCAGCCAGCTTAAAAGGCTGGTGCTCTACCAGCTGAGCTACGGGCCCAAGAATGTTGTCTTTAATAAATTATTTTTTATAAATTGTCAATAATTATAAAAAAATACATTTTTTATAACCAAAAATTATTCACCAACATTTGAATATACCGTAAATCTTTCTCCGTCTGACAACACAACAATATTACCTTCTTCAGCTGTGTTGTAAATATCTACATTTAACTTACTATATCTTGATACCACTTCTCTATGTGGGTGACCAAAACGATTTTTTCTACCAGTTGAAAATATTCCAACATCAGGATTTACTGTTTTAATAAATCTTACTGTGGACGATGTTCTTGAACCATGATGCGGAATTTTTAACACATTAGAATTTATTGAATTTTTATGTTTACTTATAAGATAATTTTCTAAATCCATTTCTGCATCTCCTGTAAATAATACAGAAAAATTTTTATAAATTAAACTAAATATTATTGAAGAATTATTACCACCTTCAAATGGAAATCCTCTTTTTGGCGGAAAATATACTCTAATAAAAATATCTTTGTCTAATTTTATTTCATCACCTTCTTTAACTTGTTCATAAACCAATACTTTTCTTTTAACTAATAATAATAAGTCTTTATAATTAGGATCTCCTTCAACATAACCGTTGTCAATGAAAGTTTTTACTTTAATATTTTCTAAAACTGCAAAAATACCACCAAAATGGTCACCATGAGGATGTGATATTATAATATAGTCAAGTTCTTGAATATTTCTTGATTTTAAATACGGGATTATAACATTTTTTCCAGGATCCCACACATCTTCCCCTAACCAATATGGCGAACCACCACCATCCACCAGTAACGTTTTTCCTGAAGGTGTTTTTATAAAAGAACAATCTCCTTGTCCTACATCCAAAAATATTACTTCCAAATCTTTCTGTGAACGAACATATTCTTCTTTTAACAAATATTCTGCTCGTTGCAATGCAAAAATATTGTTTATGAACAATGTTATTATTAAAAAAATTTTTTTCATAATCTAAATTCTATACTTGTTGATAAAATATTTCCCAAATTGTTTAACGTTCTATATCCAAACCCAATACTAAAATCTTGCCTTTTAGTTAAATTTATTTTAGTTGCTATTCCAAAATTATTATTCCAATCTTTTATTTGAGTAGATATTTCATAACCTAAAATCAAATTTATATTTTTAATAAAACTTAATTCTAAACCAAAACTATAAAAATCTGTCCTATCTATAATTTTATATGCTAAAGAAACAAAACTTTTGTATTCCGGTAAAAAATATTTCATCCCTAAAGATGGTGTTAATATAACTTTTTTTTCAACAAAATTGTATTGTGAACCAATATTACTACCGATATGCACCTCTGTTTCTTGTATTGGAATTATATATATTCCGCCAATATTTAATGTGGTAAGAAAATATTCTTTGTTTAAAACTATATTTTGTACGCCTAAACTTATTCCTAAATATAACCCTGAAATAAACAGTTCATTACCAAAACCAATATTTATTCTGTATGCATATAAATTTTTAACACCAAGTTTTTCTCCATAATCATTATAAAAAGTTATATCTCCTAAATCATTATATTTAATACCAAAAGAATAATTATTTTTTTTTGTTGGAAAGTTTAAAATAACACTACCAGATTTTATATTGTCAAATAAAATTGAATAATTTAACCCAAAACGTTTTATGTTATTAATAGCAATCCCTGCTGGATTGTAAAAAATAGAATTAATATCTTGACTTATAGAATATAATGATGTCATTAAACCACTTTCTTCAATAGAACTTGGCAATAAAAATATTTCGTTAATATCTGCGTTCAAGTTTAACCAAAAAAAAGTGTTTACCATAAATAAAAAAAATATTTTGTGTGTTATTTTTTTTTTCATTTTTCTACAACAAATTTTTGATAATATTTTTTTCTATCTTGGAATACACTTGCTTCTATAACAAAATAATATATACCATCGTTTATATCCAAGGGTAATTGTATCAAAACAATATTTTCAATTTCAGGATAAAAACTTACATTCTTTTGTTCAAAAATTTTTCTACCATAAATAGAGTATATATAAAAATCAATTTTTTTTATAGCAATTGATGGAATAAAACTTATTTTAAAACTTGTTTTTACTGGATTAGGATATAATTTAATTTTTGATATTATCTCTTGTGATAAACTATTATATGACATATCGCTAATTTTTTCATATAATCTTAAATATTCTAAATAAAATTTTTCTGCTACACTTTGTGATTGTATCACTAAAATATTTTCGTAATTTTTGTCTCTACCGCTTCTTAATGCACTATCGGACCAGTTAGCAGAACCGGCAATAACTTTGCCTGAAACTTTGTATGGGTCAGAAACACAAAACTTGTGATGCATAAGACCACTTCCAAAAGATGTTCTTCTAGCATCAAAATATATTGGAACAGAAGAATTCCATAAAGAATAGTAAGTATCAAAGTTTTTACTATCATCATCAATTATACCTTTTACCAATACGCCTTTTGATTTTAAAGTTTTAATTGTGTTTACAATACTGCTTTCTGTAAACCATGCAACAGAAAAGTATAAACTACTCACTTTTGAGATTTCGTTTGAAGAATCATACCAATTTTGCACTAATACTGAAGCAAGTTCTGGATTTTGTGAATATGGATTAAAGTATGTTTTTATAGAAATTCCATCTACAAATATTTCTTTTCCATTAAATTTTGCAACTTCCGTAGAAATTGTTGTACTACCATAGGCCCATATATAATTAAAAGCTTGCTCATAAATGTCAGCCAAATCTTTTGAAAATATTTCTAAAGCAAAGTTGTCTTGTTCTTTTGTTGCAGAAACTGTAAAGTTGTATGACCCCGTCCACACTTTGGAACTTTTTATTACTACAAATTTGTTGTGCATATATTGAGAACCAGAAGAACCGTATTGTTTGTAATAAAAGTTTGTCTTAAAAACAGATGTATTAACAGCAACATTAAATATGGAATAAACTTTCACCCCTCTGTTAACAACTTCATCTATTGCAGTAGTGATTGTTGTGTTATTGACTTCATAAATACAAACATACATTGTAGTTCCACTGTTAGCCGATAAAACAAAATCGCGTAACGCAAAATCTATCGGTTTTTGGTTAGATGAAATTTGACTCACAGCAGGATTACTGTTGGTAGGATCTGTAAAATACACATTTATCTGATCTGCAAAAATATAATTAAATAAAAAAAATGTAAATGATAAAAAAAAATTTCTAAAATATTTATTTTTTAATAGATTATAAATATCTTTTACCATTTTTTAAAATTTTAAAATTTTATAATTTTATAATTATCGAATCATTAAAATTAACTATAACCTATATTTTATTCCTAAAACTATGTTTGTATAACTTTCATCAATAACTTTTTTAGTAGAAAAAATTATATCATCTCCCTTATAGTTTTCTTTACTATAATTTAGTCCTAAATTAAACTGTAAATTATTTTTATCATATCCTAGTCCACAACTTAATCCACTATTTACACTACCACGAATTATATAATTTGGTTCATAAAAAAAACCTATTCTTAACAACATCTCTTCACTTAAACTTTTTTCTAAACCTATAGAAGTTGTCATAATGTCATTATATCCACTTTCAATATTGTCAATTTTAATTTTACTATAGTTCATTAATCCAAATTCCAAATATGCACTTGAATCTTTAATTGATCCTATATAAAAATCTTGTTTAAATGCTAATAATATCTTTTCAGGAAAAGACACTTTTTGTGTAAATAAAGAAGTTTTTAATTCAAGTTCAGTCTGTGGATTATATCCAATACCAAAAGTAGTATTTAAGATTTTTATCTTTGAACCAAACACAATACTATTGCCAGATATTGAATGTTCTATTTTAGATGAATTAATATTTACATTTTTTATACCTGAAATATTTTTAATACTTAAAGAAAAAGATATTCTATCACTACCAAAAACTATCGGCATTGTCATTGAATCAATGTTTGAGATTATTGTATACGTATTACTCGCAGAAATATATGAATAATTATTTTCATATTCTGAACCATAACCTAAACCAAAACCTATACTTAAAGAAGATTCTTTAGCTCTTATAGGATAAAACAATGATATTTCTGGAGTAGTAAAATAATTATAACTATTTTTTTCTAACCTTAGTTTGTCTTCCATTATTCTTTCATCTAAAATATAAAAACCATAATTAATTTCTAATGTTAAACTTTTGTTGTCTACTAAACTTGCGGGATTGTATTTCATAACACATAAAGAATTTATTAAAGATAAGTTATTCCCCAACCCAACTACAACTGCATTATTTGATATTTTCTTACCTAAAGCTGTTGTATAAATATATCCAGATGAAAAAATATATTCTATCAAAAAAAAATAAAAAAATATAAATAAAAAAAATTTTTTATACCTGTATTTCATAAAATTCAACCTCTTAAAAAATTATTAAATTGTAATTTAAAACTTATTATTTTTTTCTTTGCCAGAAAACATTATTATTGATATTATAAAAAAAATTGTAACTGCTTGTATTAATAACAAAATTGTACCAATATTTTCTACAAGTAAATATCTCATTACTATAGATGATAATCCTAAACAAAATGTTATCAATATTATTATACCTACTGACGCTTGGATAGAAAAACCTAAATTTAATAATCTATGATGTATATGATCTTTCCCAACATATTCTATCCATTGTTTGAAATTTTTTACTTTACCATTATTTATTCTTGAAATTGTGGTATATATAATATCATAAATAGGCACACCTAAAATTAATATAGGTGTTGATGCTGATACTAAAAAATTTTTATTTGCCCAAAAACCTACTACAGAAACTGCTGCCAAAATAAAACCTATCAATGTTGATCCACTGTCACCTAAAAAAATTTTTGCACTAAACCAATTATATCTCAAAAAACCTAAACACGCACCAAAAAGTGTTGCAACAACATAACCTAAAAACTTTTGTTCAGTAAGTATTGACAATACTAAAAATATACCTGAACAAAATATTCCAAACGATGCTACTAGACCATCAATACCATCTAAAAAATTTATTGCATTTGTTACTCCAACAAACCAAATTATTGTAATAATAATTTCTATAACATTTTCAAACGGCCAATTATTAGGTATTATTGTAATTTTATACCCAAAACTTATAATAATAAATGATGCAATTATTTGAAATAACAACTTTATCCATGCTTTAACATTCCAAATATCATCTATTACACCAATAACCATTATTAAAATACTAGAAAACAACAATCCTTGTATTTCTCTAGAAAATTGTAAGTTTCTAACTATAGTAATAATAAATGAAATCATTATAGCTAAACCACCAATTCTTGGAACAGGTGTTTTATGCATTTTTCTTTCATCAGGATAATCTAACCATTTAAACTTGTTTGATAAATTTATTAAAATAGGAACTATAACAAAAGAAATCATTCCTGACAACAAAATAATGTATAACCATCTAACTCCTTTTAAATAAAACCACGTTCCTCCTATAGGTGATAAAAAATATATTATTAAAATAATTACTAAAAAATATAACAATTTCTCTTTCATAAAATATTATTTAAAACACACATCTAATGATAATCTTAAAGGGACAAATCCTTCTGCATATTTTACTCTTGTTTGGTATCCGCGATAAATTGCACACGAAGTCATTCCTTCAACAATGGACAAACCTTTAATTTTTGTAGAATATACTTGTGAACGATGTGTTTTTAATAAAGAAATTTTTTTAGATAATACATCACCTATATCCATAAATACTGTTGGAGAAAAATTTATACTCATTGGAGATTCATAAAACAAAACATTTCTTACATATCTTGTAGCAGTAATTGTCGCTTGAGAAATATTTCTATGGTCCTGATGTGTGTCTTCCATATAATGAATAAATATTATATCCGGGCTAACTTTTTTTATATTATTTTCTATAAGATTAATTAACTCTTTAGATAACAAAATTTTAGTATCATAAAGACCTCCCCAATAAAGTTTCGCACTAAGTTTTTTACAAACTTTTTCTTGTTCTTTTTTTCTAACACTTTCTTTCCCGCCATACTCGCCTTTGGTCATTACTAAAAGATTTAATTTTGCACCTTTAGATTTTAACTTTAACAGCGTTCCTCCACAACCATATTCTATATCATCAGGATGTGCTCCTATTGCAAGTATGTTCATAATTTTCTCCTATTATATTTATTTTCACAAAGAAAAACTTTGTAAAGTTTCTTTTACTAAATCTTGTGTAATATTTTTTGTCCCTTTGCCAAAAGATGCAAGAAGTATTGTATCACAAATTTGGTTAATACGTCTTGGAATACCACCAGATCGTTCAAAAATTAGTCCAATAATTTCAGAAGAAAAAATTTTTTCTTTCAATCCAGCAACTGTTAATCTATGAAAAATATAATTTTCAACTTCTTCTCTGGTAAAAGATGTTAAGTTTTGTCTCATAACAATTCTCTGATTAAGCTGTTTAATATCTTCAACTTTATCTTTTAACTCCGGTTGACCAAAAAGTAATAATGTTAACAAAAACTTATCCTCTAACTGAAAATTTAACAATAACCTTATTTCCTCAAAAATTTCTTTTTTTTCAATTACATGAGCTTCATCTATTATAACTACAGTTTTTTTACCATCTAACAAATTATTTTTCAAAATAGTTTCTAATTTTATCAAAACATCTGTTTTTCTTGTAGGTATATCACTTCCAACACCTAAATTATACGTTATCATTCTTAACATTTCTATGTCATCCAACCTAGGATTTGTTATTATGGCAATTTTATAAATGTCTTGTTCTAATTCTTTAAAAATTGCTCTTGAAATTAATGTCTTACCACAACCATATACCCCAGTTAATAATCCTGCTCCTTTACTCTCTCGGATTACGTATAACATTCGTGCTAAAGCTTCCTCATGTTGTTGTGAATTATAAAAAAATTTTGGATCAGGTGTATTTTCAAACGGTTTTTCTTTTAATCCCCAAAATGTTTCATACATAATTTTTATCCAAATATCCTTTTTGTAATTTTTATTATTTTATCCAACTCTTCATCTTTTAACGAAGGATAAATCGGTAAAGATAAACATTTATCATATAACTCTTTTGATGTTTTACAATAAACTTTTTTTTTATATAACAAATCTAATGGCATATAAACAGGTCTTGATACAGAAATTTTGTTATCTAAATATTTGTCAATAACCTTTTTAATTATCTTTTTATTTGGCAATTTTATAATATATCTATAAAAAACTGGTTCAGCCATATCTACAATAACTGGCAATTCTATATCTATTTTGTTTAATTCTTTTGTATATGTTTGAGCAATTTTTTTTCTTCTTGAAACAAAATTTTCAATTTCTTTTATCTGCGAAACACCAATAGCAGCTTGTATCTCGGTCATTTTATAATTATAACTTAAATTTGTATAATTTTTTTTATCATAATCTCTAAATTGTAACAATTTTCTATAAATTTTTCTTGAGTTTAAAAACACACATCCACCTTCACCACCACTTGTTAACATTTTTGTCCCATAAAATGATACTACACCATAATCTGAAAAACTTCCAACTTTTACACCAAAAATTTTTGCTCCTACACTCTGGGCACAATCTTCTATAATAGGTATACCTAATTCTAAAAATTTTTTAATCTCAACAATTGGAAAACCAAACATATGTGGCACAATTATAGCTTTGGTTTTTTTTGTAATTTTTGTACATGCATCTGAATAATTTATATTACCATCATATTCGTTTACATCAGCAAACACAGGTTTTGCACCTAAATATAACACAGAATATAATAACGCAGAACAGGTATATGAAGGAATTATTACTTCACTTTTTTTATTTACGCCTAAAGATTGTAAAATAATGTGCAACGCTGCTGTCCCTGATGAAACACAAACTGAATATTTTTTGTTAAAATATTTAGATATCTTATCTTCAAATTTGTTTACAAAACCGTTCTGTGTTAATCGTTGTGAAAACAAAACTTTTTTTACAGTTCTAACTTCATTTTCTGTAATTGTAGGTTTTGAATGTAGAATCATATTAACTATTTATATAAAAATTAACTAATAATTTTTAAAGTTTGTTCCTTGCTACAATTAAACATCATATCTAATATTGACAAGTTTGGAACAAATTTTCCAAAAAGTTGTGGATATTCAATAATTTTATATTCTTGAAATTCTAATTTTATATTATTTTTTATAAATTCTTTTTCATCAATATAATCACGTGCACCTTGTCCTGATAAATAAATATCTCCTCCTAATATCTTACAAATATTTACTAACCTGCATGATTTCTCTCCTTCAACTTTATATTCTGATGATTTTACAATTTTTCTTTTGATACCTAAATATTTTAAAACCATATTTATTGATGCAATGTTTATGTCTATTAAGTAGTTATACTCTTTATTTAAAACATTTTCAACTAAAGGATATATTTTGTTAAAATATTGACTTTTTCTATAATTTAAATCTATTGTTTTTAAATGATTTTTTTGCCAAAAAATTTTGTTGTCAATTTTTACTTCATTAATTTTTTGACCAAATTTATAATAAACAGGAACTGTTAACCACAATGTTCCTGAAATAGATTTTATTCTATTTCTATTTTGCCATTCATTTTTTTTATATTGCACATCATCAAGAAATACAAATATATCACTTCTTATTATCTTATTAAAATATCCAGCCCAAGGTATATACTGTGGTTGATGAATACTTATTTTCATCTATTTTTTTACAAAAATTGGATTTGTTGCAATTTTGTTCGGATATTTAGATTCTATAAATATTCTATAATATCCTTTTTTCATATCTTCAAGATAAATATCTTCAAAATTAAACTTATATGGTGTCTTACCTTCAATTGTTTTAATTAAAACTCCATTTTTTATAATATCAATTTTTATAGGAAAAACAGAATTGTCAGAAAAAATTATTTCACCTGAAATATTAATTTTTCCTTCAACATCAACCTCTTCACCAAAAATAACTTTCTTTGAACCACATCTAAACTCAAAATTTTCTAAAATAATCTCTCTATCCTTTTCTCTCCATAAACTATAAAACTTACCCTTTTTTAACGAGTTCAATATAGAATCTTTTTTTTTATGTTCTACATAAACTATATTTTTCCTTACATATATCTCATCAGAATTTTCTCCATAGTCCACCTCTGAGAAACACCATACTGGTTTATCTCTTTGTCCCATACAATATTCCAACAACAAATTGTCCCATACACCATTTATTTTTCCTGTTTCTTTATATCCTTCAGCAAAAATTGAAAAACCATCATAATTAACTGTTTTCAGTAATGAATTATAATACTTATCAGTTTTAGTAAATATTTTAAAAAGTTTATAATCTTTTAACAAACTTACATCAGTCCAATTAGGTGCATCTGGATGTGCCCAAATTATTAGTTTATTATCTTTAAATTTATTTATGTAATTGATTAAACTTTGGTATGGTATCTCATTATAATCATTATATCCATCATAAGATAAATATTTAAATGGATAGTTCATAATTAAAATTAATAAAAAAACTATTATAAAAACTTTTTTGTTCCTTTTCACAAAACTTAACACAT
The DNA here is from genome assembly GCA_937936785.1 of uncultured Endomicrobiia bacterium. Lineage (GTDB taxonomy): Bacteria > Elusimicrobiota > Endomicrobiia > DTEH01 > DTEH01 > CALDDQ01. Next base: position 75,222 of record CALDDQ010000002.1, on the reverse strand, counting down.
ACAAAATACCTAAAATTGGCCATAAAGAAAAAAAATTAAATTTCTCAGATCTAATCTCATTACCTAACACTGGCAACTTATAAAAATCTTGCTCGTCTTCAAAACCTACAACAAGCATATGTTTATGATAGTTGTTCAATACAAAATTTATTTTATCCCTTGTCCAATAATATGCAGCAGCCACTTCCGCTCCAGAAAATATAATTATCTGAGGATATTTCTTTGATAAAAAATTAATTTCTTCTAAATATTTTTTTACTCCAGACTTTAATATACTTTTATATTCCACAGTTTTTTTTAACAACCTATGAAACGGTTTTATACCAAATTCTGTTTTTGCAATGGCATGATCTGTCAAACATATTGAGTCAATATCATATTTTATACAATCCTGTAAAATCTCTTCAATTGATGGATTAGTATCAGAACTATAGTTTGAGTGAACATGAAAAACAAATGATACTTTTTGGTATGAAAATAAATTTCCAAACCATAATATCAACAAAAAATATATTTTATACAGTTTCATATAATCTTTCCAGATCATATAACATCCTATCAATACTAAATTGTTCATATCCATTCACTACTTTTCTTACCCATTTTATACCTTCTGACCCTAATTTTTTTCTTAAATTCTCATCCATAATAAGGTCCATAATAGCTTTTGCAATTTCTTTTGAACTTTTTGGTTTTATTAAAAATCCTGTAATTTTGTCTATTACCACATCAGGAATTCCTTGCACTTTTGTTGCCACTATAGGCAAACCTAACATACTTGCAATGACAATTGTCTTTCCCATACCTTCATTTATTGATGGTTGAACGTATATGTCCATTACTGACATAACTTCAACAACATAATCCACCATACCTGTAAAAATAATTTTGTTGTTAACTTTTAATTTCCTACTTTTTTCTTCTAAAAACTTTCTTTCTATTCCATCCCCTACTATTAAAAATTTGCAATAATCTACAATCGGTAATTTATAATCTGTAATTATCTTTATTGCATCTATAAAATATTTTACACCTTTTACAGGTTCTAATCTCGCAACTGTACCTATTATTAAATCATTATTTTGTATCCCAAATTCTTTTTTTAATTTTTCCACTTTATAATCTTTAATTCTTAATTTATAATCAACTCCTGAAGGAATAATTACCCACTGTTCTTTTTTTCCTAATCCAAATTTTATTGATTCATTTTTTTCACCTTTAGTCAAGGCAACTATTTTGTCAGTTATTCTTGCAGTGAACTTTTCTAACAAAACAAAAATCAATGTTTTAATTTTATCATAGTAACCATAAAAAATATGCCCGTGTGGAGTATGAATTATTTTTACCTTTTTTTTATAATTTCTAATTTGAATTTTCCAATTATAAAAAAATGTTGCCCAACGACCTAAAATTCCTGCTTTTGATGAATGAGTATGAACAATATCTGGATTTTCTTTACTTATAATTTTATATATTTTACAAAAAGATATAATATCTTTTAAAACCGATACATCTCGCACTAACTCTGGTAAATGATAAATTTTATACACAACATTTTTTTTCAAAAAATTAATCTTTTCACCACCATAAACAAGCACAACTTCATAGTCGGTCATTAGTGGTACTCTACCAGATGAAAATCTATCACAACAAATCAAAACATTTTCTGCAGATCCACCTCGTGATAGTCTAGTTATGATATGCAATATCTTCATTATTTAATTATTTCCTTGCACTTATAAGCAAAGAAGGAGAAAAAAATAATTTTTTAAATGTTATATAATAAAATATCTCACAAACATAATAAAATATTATTTTTAAATAATTTATAATAACTTCCTCTGTTTTAAAAGATGAATATGGATCACCAAATGAAAAAAATGAATTTTTTATTTCTATTTCTTTAAAATTCATTTTTTGTAATAACTTTTTAATTTTAGAAGCAGAAAATGAATATTCATGTATAACAAACATTTTTTTAACCATATTACCAAATATTTTTCTTAAAAAAATTTGTAAATTAACATGATAAAAAGAATTACGTAACCTTAAAAACAAAATCCCACCAGGTTTTAATATTTTATTTATCTCTTGCAACTCTTCAATTGGATTTTCTAACTGATCAACAACATCGAACATTGTTACCACATCAAAAAAATTTTCTTTAAACCTTGCTTTAACTAAAATTGAATTTATAACTTTTATTTTATATCGCTCATTTGCCAATTGAGACATTGCAGTAGAAATCTCAATTCCATAAGTTTCCCAACCAAATCTTTTTGCTAAAAACAAAAAATATCCATCACCACTTCCTACATCTAACAAATTTCCTTTTGAATTCAAACTTATTTTTTTTAAAACATTTAAAAAAATTATCTTTTTACTTTCATCAACTTTTTTTAAATTAAAATTTTTTTCATAAATTTTATTATAAAACTCCACAAAATCTTTTTTTGTATTATATACAGCATAGTATAATCCACATTTATTACATTTTACCAACTTTCTTCCTCCAATAAAAAAAATATTTTTATTTCCAACACTTCCACAAATAATACATTTTTTCATATGATTTTAAAAATAATTTTTTCTATCTGATCTGTAAACTTACTCCAAGAATAATTTTTTTCCACAAACTGTCTACATTTTATTCTTAAAGTTTCATCATTTAAATAATTTAAAATAAAATTTTTTAAACCTTCATATATATCTATATCTCTTACTCCTTTAAACAAAAAATCTTTGTCAAATTTTATTATTGTTTCTGGTATTGCTCCTATAGGTGTTGCAACAACTGGTGTGCCACAAGAATATGATTCCAAAATTATTAATCCAAAACCTTCCAACTCTTTAGTAGGTAATACAAATAAATCTGCCATTTGGTAATACAATGCTAACTTCTCTTCTGGAATATATCCTGTGAACAAAATCTCATCTCTTAAATTATATTCAATAGCCATTTTTTTTAACTTTGTTTCAAGATAACCACGACCACCAATAACTAAAAAAATTTCTTTAAAATCTTTTTTTAACATACTAAATGCTGAAATTAAATTTTCTAATCCCATTCTACTAACTAAATTACGAATTGTTAATAAAATAACTTTTTCTTTTGGCAACCCTAAAATTTCTCTAATTTTTTTTCTATCTTCTACTGGATAAAACTTTTTCAAATCTATTCCACCGGGAATAATTTCAATTTTTTCATCTAAAATATTATACATACTTTTAACCTTGTTTTTCATAAATTCACTTAAAACAACAACTTTTTTACTTTGTAATAAAACTTTCATCTCTACAAATTTTCTAATAAAAAAACCTATCTTACTTTGTAAAAAATTACGCCTAAAATCTTTATCACGAATTTTAAATTCTTCTGGCCAAGGAGAATTGAAAATATAAATAAATGGTATTTTAGTTTTACCTATTAAAGGCAAAATCCCTAAAGAAGAATACGGATGAATTCCAATAGTTAAATCAAACTTAAACTCATAACTAAGCTTAGTAAACAATTTTTTACATTTTAACAAATTGTTACCATAACGATAAATATCTATATCTTCATAATTCTCATACGATTTATGTTCTTTATTTCCTTTAGTAATTATTGTAACCTTATGTCTCTTTAGGAGCAAATTTTTTGCCAACTCCCAAGAAACAGATCCAGACCCTCCTTCGTAATCGCTTGGAATAATGTCGCTTATAATTAAAATATTATAATTTTTCATTTTTATTCAACAAAATTACGAAACCATTCTTCCAGAACTATCATTGACCAAATTTGATCTGAAAAATTATATTTTCCATTAATATGTTGTTCTATCATCCAACTTATTACTTTATTATTAAATATTTTTCTTTTGTTTATTACAGAATCATTAAAATATTCTCTTAACAAATCTACAGTTTCTTCTTTCAACCAGTGTTTTAATGGTATCATAAAACCCATTTTTTTTTGATTAAGTATCTCATCTGGTAAAACATTTTTCATTACTTTTTTTAATAAATATTTCATATTATTATTTTTTATTTTTAACTTAAACGGTATCTTTGACAAAAACTCTATCAAATTAATATCACAAAAAGGAACTCTTAATTCTAACGAATTTGCCATACTCATTCTATCAGCTAAACACAACAAATCGTCTACTAAATATGTTTTTAAATCTATATAAAAAATTTTTTCCACAGAACCATTTTTTAATAAATTAAAATATTTGCTTATTTCATCTTCAGATACACCATTATCTCCAATATTTGAAATCATATCTTTTGAATACAACTTATTTTTCAGTTCATAGTTTATACTTGTCATCCAAAGTTTGTAAGCAACAGATAAATCTAAAGTCCCATTTTTTAAGAATCTTTTTATTCTTCCACTCCAATCTCGACTTGATCCTGTTTGCGGAAAAAAATATGAAAATTTAGAAATCGCATATCGCAAAAAATACGGTATTTTTGTATATAAATTATATAAATATGCTCCAAAATATCTTGGATACCCAACAAAAATTTCATCACCTCCGACACCTGTTAACGCAACTTTGACATTTTTTCTTGCAACTTTTGAAATCAAATAATTCGGTATGGCAGAAGAATCTGCAAACGGTTCATCAAAATGGTTAACTATAGTTGGCAAAAAATCTTTTAATTTTGGTTCTAATATTTCTTCATAATGTTCACAACCAAATTTTCTTACCACAGATCGTGCTTTTTCTGTCTCATTAAATTCTATATATTTTTTTCCATAACTTATATTAAATGTTTTAACCGGTTTGTTTGTTATTTCACTAACTAAAGCAACAATGCTTGAAGAATCAAGTCCTCCAGAAAGAAATACTCCTAATGAAACATCGCTCACTAAATAATTTTTTATTGTATCTTTTAACAAAACATCTAATTGTTCTATACACTTTTTTTCATCAATCTCAGTTTCAATTTTGTAATTATCCAAATCCCAATATTTTTCAATTTTTATTTCACCATCTTGCCACAACAAAAGGTGTCCAGGTAATAATTTATTTATACTCTTATAAATTGTTATTGGTGAAGGGATGTAAAGATAAGATAAATATGTATCTATTGCATTATAATTTATTTCTCTACTTATGTTTTTATAACAAAGTAAAGTTTTTAATTCTGATCCAAAAATTAATCTGCTACTATCAATAGAGTAATATATAGGTTTTATCCCAATATGATCACGAACTATAAAAAGTTGTTTTTTTTTATTATCCCATAACGCAAACCCGAACATTCCACGCAATTGTTTAACAAAATCTTTTCCATATTCTTCATACATATGAACAATAACTTCTGTGTCTGAATGAGAATAAAACTTGTGCCCTTTTTGTTCTAAAGCAGTCCTAAGTTTTTGGAAATTATAAATCTCACCATTATATACCAGCCAAACTGTTTTATCTTCATTATGAATTGGTTGGTCTCCTGTTTCAAGATCAATAATTTTTAACCTGCGAATTCCTAACCCTACATTTCCATCAAAATATATTCCCTCAGAATCTGGTCCACGATGTTTTATTGTGTGTGTCATTTTAATCAACAAATCTTTGTCATTTATATTTGCAAATCCACATATTCCACACATTTATTTCTCCAAAACTTTTTTGTTTAGCATATAAAGTTTCTCATAAACATTTTCATACTGTTTTATTAACACATTAAAATCATAAAATTTTTGAACATATTTTTTAGCTTTATCACCTAAAGATACAGCCTTTTGTTTATTCTTTAATAAAACTTCAATTCCTTTGGCGAGCGATTTTGCATCATATGGTTTCACCATAATAGATGTTTCATTATTAAAAACAGTTTCGTTCACACCACTAATATTAGTTGCAACAATAGGTTTTCCATATGCCATAGCCTCAAGTAAAACAAACGGTTGTCCTTCTAATACTGATGACAAAACAAAAATATCTAATGCATCAAATATTTCACCAATATTTTCTCTAAATCCAGTAAAAATTATTTTATTATCTATATTTAACATCTTTGTTTTTTTTATTAACCTCCCCTTTTCTTCTCCTTCGCCAACAATTATAAACTTTATCTTGTCAAAGATTTCTTTATCTAAAGATTTTTTCAAAACTAATACTGCATCAATTAAATAATCAAGACCTTTCTGCCATACTAATCTACCTATAGAACCTATCAGTATTGTGTTATTTTCAATTCCTAATTCATTTCTTATCTGATTATTTTTTTCTGAACTATAAAAATAATTTTTTAAATCAACACCGTTTGGTATAAATTCTATTTTTTCTCTAGGAATTTTATGTTTTTCACTTAATTGTTTAAACAAAAATTTTGAACATACTAAAAATTTATTAACAAATTTTTCTGTTAATCTGTCAAAAAAAATATAAACTTGTTTTTTAAAAAAACTAACATCAAATCCCTCCACAGGCATTGTAACAGAAGAAACTATAGGAACACGTGCTATCTTAGCAGCAATACGAGCATAAAAGTCAGCTCTTGCACCTTGACTGTGAACTATATCTATTTTGTTGTTAATAATAATATCTTTTAAATATAAAATGTTCTTTATATTAATTCTTTTTCTCAGATCTAAATGTAAAACTTTGACCATATTTTTTATTCTCTCAACTAAAATACCATCATTAAAACAAGCTATATATATATTAAATTTTTCTTTATTTATTTTTTTAATAATTAATTCAAAACATCTTTCTCCACCACCATATTCCATATTTTCTATTACATACAAAATTCTCATAAATTTAATTTATAAATTTATTTTTTTGAACCTATAATTAAAATCTCTTTCCAAACCGATTTAACAAACTATCAAAAATTCCAAAAAAGTAAAAATAAAACCTTTTTAACTTTTGATCTTTATCTAAAAATAAGAGCCTTATTATTAGAAAAAAAAACTGTTTTGGTATAATAAAAAAATAAAATTTTAACCAATTATTATATTGTTTCAACAAATAAAGATGATTCCTTATATTATAATAACACTTCCATGGTGGAGAATCTATTATCGAAATTTTTTTCCATAAAAAATTTATCTGTCTTAATTTTATATCAGGATGATAAATTATACTTTCTCTAACATAAAACATTTTTATTTTATATTTCAAATTTATTCTACGTGAATATTCAGAATCGTCCGCATAGATAAAAAGTTCTTTCATAGGTAATCCAACTTTTTCAACGACACTTCTACTAATAAAAAATCCACAAAAACCTATACCAACAGTTTCTATTAAAGGTATTTTAGGTATTTCACAATAATATTTTATATATTTTTTTTTATCATTTTCTTTTGCAATTATTCCAAAAACTATTTTATTGGGTTCCTCATTAGATACTGTAATGCTACCATATACATTATTTTTATCAAGATTACTCGATAACACTAAATTTTCTAGAGCTTTTTTATCAAGAACACTGTCATCATCTATAAGCCAAAACCATGAAAATCCCATTTTAACAGCAATTTTTATTCCTTCGTGAAACCCACCCGCTCCACCAATGTTCTCGCTAAGTCTAAAATATGACACTTGTTTAAACCTGTTTTTGACCATTTCTTCTGTACCATCTGTGCTTGCATTATCTATTAAAATTACATGGCTAGCTGGTAATGTCTGATAAAATAAAGATTCTAAACATTTCTCTAAACTTTTTTTTCTATTAAATGTAACAATTATTGCTGATATAGAAAGATTTAAGTTTAATTTATTCATTTAGTTATTTCAATTTATTGTAAAATTTTTTATATATCATATATTACTTTCAACATAAAATTTTTCTGCAAGAATTTTTATATTATCTGGTAAGTTTCCTAAACTTATATCATATTCTACCAAACTTTTTTTCATTTCATCACAAAAAAATTTTGCTGCTTCTTCTAAATTCTTGAATCCCCATTTTTTAGTAATCCATTCTTTAACATACGTTTCAAGCTCGTTTATTTCTTTATTGTCTATTTTATTTGAAGAAGCCCAAGATGGCCAAAAATATCTTATCAAATAGCGAGTAGAAGGTTTTATGTTAAGATGAAAAGCAATATTTCTTGGTATTTCTCCTAACCTATAATAATATGGTAATTTAAGTCCTTCCATTTTTATTTTACATGGAAATATTTCAAAATCATTTGGTAATTTATAAGGATAAGGAGAAGTTTTAAAAAATTTTTCTACTGGTATATAACGAGCACTATCTGAATAAGTAAAAATCTCAGCATCCTTACGAACTCGCATTGTTGGAAATTGGTGATTGAAATCTCCTACAAGTTCAACCAAAGGAATTTTAAAATAATAATGTATATTATCATCTATAGTATCTATAAATGACTTTAAAAAAGATAGTTCGTTTTTACCTTTATTTACAATAGCTACAAAATCTGCATCCCATTTCAATAACCACCTGTAGGAAGTTTTTTCTATTACATAATTAGAAAAATTCCAAAAATTTTTATTTTCAAACTTATACAGTTTTATTTTAGAATTTTTTTCTTTTATTTTGTTCAGTTTTTCCCAAGAACCGTCAATTGAACCATTATCAACTACAACAATTTCATCAACAAAATCCATAACTGAGTCAATAGATTCTTCTAAATATCTTTCCTCATTATAAACTTTTACCATTGCACTTATACCATTTGGTCTTAAATTCGGTTTAGGTACTATGTTAAAATATGTGCCATATGAAAAAATTTCTCTTACTATCTTTTTAAAAATATCTATTCTCATTACTTTAACTTTTATGTTTAACAAAATAATTTATTATATCTTGTTTTTTTATTAATAACATATCTACTAATACCTGATTTGAATAATTTGAATATGACCATAATAAATAAATTGCACTAATCCCATATGCTAATGTAGAAGCTAACGCTGCTCCATTAATACCATATTTTGGTATCAAAACCAAATCTAATATAACCGTAAATATAAACGCAATACCGGCTGCTTTTGTAATCTCTTCTGGCTTTCCATATCCAGTCAAACTATATCCAATAACATTACTCAATCCTAACGCTACTATCCCTGGCAATAATACTAATGCAGGTTTTATTGCAGAAATAAATTCTTTTGAATATAAAAATAAAATTATATGTTTTAAAAAAATACCTAGCACAATTGATATCATTATCATAAAAAATAAATTTTGTCTTATTCCACTTGTAGTTAATTTAATATTTTCCTTATCTTTAGAAACTGCCGATGAAGAAAAAATTACTCGCCCAAAAATGTTAGAAACATTAAGAATCATCTCAGTTAAATTAACTGCAACACCATAAATTCCTAGTCCATAAGTTCCAACAAAAAAATTTACTAAAAAAGTATCTAAGCGCCTGTTTGCTTGACTAAATAATCCACCTAAAAAAAATCTGGTACCAAATTTTATTTGTTCTTTTATAATATTCAAATCAAAACAAATTTTAAATACAGATTTTTTTGTAATGCAATAAATTAGATACATAACTTCTGCTATACTTGTAATTAAAAAAAATAACACAGCAATTTTAGGTGTTATTTTAAAAAAGTATACATATGTAAAAACCATAATAAGGAATAAACTATTATTTAATACTCTTCCCCATCCAACAACTTTTACTGAAGATAAACCTAAAAGCACTGAAGCATAACCGCCCCACATTAAAGTTATTGGAATAATACAATAGGAAATTTTATATAATTGTACTGAAATATTATTTTTAACAGCTTTCAATAATAATTGTCCAAAACCATAATATAGTAAAAAACTAAATAATGACATTATTAAAATATAAAAATTCAAATTTCCAATTATTTTTTCTTTTGGATATTTTTCTTTACCTAATAAAGCAGTTGTAGCTTCTCCAACACCAAGGTATATAAATGTTAAAAACATTCCAGGAATAAGTAATGCTAAAACATACTCTCCTCTACCTTGAGCACCGAGTTGTCTTGCTAAAAAAATATTTAACATAATACGAATGACAATATTTAATACCTCAGTAATACCTGTAACTACCACATTTGAATGAAAATCCTGTTTTGTTTTGTTCATTTACTTTTCTAAAAAAAATTTACATAATTATTTTTTAATAGCTATTCCAACAAAATATAGTGCTCTTTTCAAATTACATTTTTTTATCAATGGAGAAAAGATATTCCAAATAGTACCTTTATTATACATTTTATCAATTATGTTTATAGGTATAATAGGCAACTTAATAAAATATCCTTGGAATCTAAAATTATAATAATTATTCCCTAACAGTTTCTTTATCTTTTCTGTAGTAAAGTGTTGAAAATGTTTTTTATCTAAGTTTTTTAGTATTGTTGGTACTGAAAAAATAAATTTTCCTTCATGTTTTAAAACTCTTAATATCTCATTTGGCAAAAGATGTTCAAGTACATCCATACAACATATTATATCAAAAAAATTATTTTGAAAATCTAATTTTTTATCTTTTAATATAAAAAATTCTGCCTCTGGCACGAGACATCTTGCAAAACGTATCGCCTTTTCTGAGATATCTACTCCATATAATTTTACTTTTCCATTAGAATTTTTTAAAATTTCATAAGCAACTTTACCATCACCACAACCAAAATCTAATATTTTTTTGTTATCAAAATTTTCAATAAACTCTAATAATATATCGTTTCTTAAAGTATATAATCTTTCTAAATTTTTTTCTAGCATCCAATGGTATGGCTTAAAGTATTCTTCTTCCTGAATTTTTTTTATTTTATCTAGGTTCATATTTTTTTTCCATTCTTACCCATAACACCATCTATTATTGCTTCCAGAATTAGTTTTATCTCTGTATAACAAAACCTTTTATTTTCTTTTACAGAACTAAAAATATAAAACGGCAACCCTAAAATTATAATTATAAAAATTCCTAATATTTTACCAAACAAAGGTAAATGCTCTTTTATAATAAATATCTTATTTCTATACAAATAATACAATCTTATTCCTGTGTTAGTATTTGATTCTATATCATGTTCTACAACTACATATGGATTATATACAATTTTATATCCTAATTTTTTTGCTCTCAGACAAAAATCTACTCCTTCATGCGACCTATAATATTTTTCATTAAATCCATCAATCTTTTCTACAATATCTCTCCTTACTAGCATACACAAAGGATCTACAAAATCACATTCAACAATTTCATCGCTATCTAAAGAAATATACTTGCCAGTAAAATTGTTTATAAAATTTGCAGATTGAATAGTTTTTCTATTTTTAACAAGAACTGTCCTCGGTGCTATGATACCTATAGAATTGTCTTTTGAAATATATTTTTCTAAAACTTCAATTGTATCTTTTGAAATATAAACATCATCATCTAAAAAAAATAAATATCTTGTATTAACAGAAATTTTTTTTATTAACAAATTTCTTGCGACTGAAATTCCGACATTCTCTTTGTTATTTATAAGTTCTACTTTTGAAAAATTAAAATTTTTATAATATTCTAAAATTTGCTTAATTTTTTTTACAGTATCTTCTTTATTCCCATCATTAAATATTATAATCTCAATTTTATCTTTTGGATATGTCTGTCCAGCAATTTTATCAACAGTTTTTCTAAGTTTTTCAGTTTGGTTAAAAGTTGGAATTAAAACACTTATTTGTGGATTATTTTCATATAATACCATATTATAATTTTTCTTTTTAAAATTATTTTTTATATTGAAAAAAATTATATTCTTTGTTCTTCATAAATTCTTGACATTATCATCATTAGTCCACATAAAAACCAAAATGGTTCCATTATACGTATTATTATAAAAGTATTTGCTCCAATTGATTGCACTAACAATCCAGTTAAACAAGAAATTACACATAAAGAAATTACTTTTGAATAATTATTTCCTATATTTTTGAATATAAGATATCCATGTTTGTATATTTCAAATATCATCCAAAAAAAACAAAAAAGGCCTAACAACCCTGATTCTCCCACTATCAACGGTATTTGTGCATCCATCAAACCAACTCCTGTAACACCGTATCCTAAAACAGGTTTCGTTACCAAAAATTTTTTAAATATTAACTGGAATGATTCTACTCGTGTTAAAGCAGAAAGGTCTGTAATTCTAATTCCAAAAACTTTTTGTTCTACATTTTTATCTTCTTCAGAAAAAGTTTTCTGGATTCTTGCTGTCACTACTTTTATTGTTTGTTTAAATATAGTAGACGTTAATACTATCCCTATTAAAATCATAAATATTAAAATATTTTTTTTCTTCTCAGTTAAAAAAATTATAGATAACATTACAGGAAAAAATGTCAAATAAGATGATCTTGATAATGTATAAATAAAAGGAATTAAACATGATATAAAAAAAATTATTAAACAAATACTCGTAGAAATATTGTAAGAATAGCAAAATAAAGAAATTGCTAAAGACATCATTATTATCAAATAACCACCATATGTATTTGCTTCACCTGCACCTACTTCACCACTTCCAATAACTGCTTGTGGAGTATCAAACGGTGCATAAACTCTATCAACCTTGCCTATTAATGAAATTCCGTGTATATTAACAATTACAGCAGTTATAATAAATGCTACAATATAAACTGGGATTATTTTTTTTTCATAAACTATATTTGTTACTAAAAAATATATAACAAAATATTCTATATACTTTAAAATATAAAAAATAGCACGTTGAAACATTATCCTTCCTTCTAAAATCCCTAAAAAAGTAGATATAATAAGAATTAAAGTGTATAAAAACATTGGCAACAATATCGGTGTAACTGAAATTATTAATTTTTTAATAAACACTGACCTTATAAACCAACCAACTAATACTGCAAATATCAATAAATCATCAATACGAATTACAACCTCTCTTTTTGGCAAATTTGCTACTTTTATTTCAGGAGAAAGTAACATTGAAAAAACCAAAAAAATTAACCCTATTTCAGGATTGTAAATAGAAATTAACAGAATTAGAAATGCTAAAATTAATGGAACAACCAATACACTTTCCCAATTAACTATTAGATTAGAAATAAAGAATGTAATTAAAATAATTATTGCTGTAAGTACTAAAAGATTTTTTTTCTCCATTTATTTTAATTACAAAATTACAGCTTAACTTAAAAAAATTATTTTTTCTCTCTACTATAATATTTGTATGCATAATAATATCCGTATCTTGGTTCCATTTCTTCTGCACGGATATCGTTTAAAACAAGTCCTATTAAATTAGCTTTTACACTAAGTAACTGTTCTTTTGCACGTTTTAATGCTCCACGGGCAATCTTACCAACTCTATAAACAATAACAACTGTATCCACAATTTTTGACAATATCTGTGCATCAGCAAATAATAATACTGGAGGAGTATCTATAACAATTAAATCATAATTTTTTTTTAATTCTTTAAAAACATTAACTGTTTCAGAAGAAGATAAGATGTCAACAGGATTAGGAGGAATATTACCACAAGACATAAAAGAAAAATTTTCAAACCCAGGTGTTGAAACTACTTTGTCAATTTCTAATCCACCTAATAAAAAATCTGTTGTTGTATGCACAACTTCGTTAACCGTTTTTCTTCCTATTACAAAATCAGTAAATCCCGGAACACGGTTTAGCCCTAACATTTTGTGTACAAAAGGTCTTCTTAAATCCAACTCTATAAACAATGTCTTTATCCCAGCAAGAGAAGATGATAAAGCAAAATTTATTGCAGTCATTGTCTTGCCTTCTCCAACTCCTGAGGATGTAAATAATATTATACCTTTGGTTTCTGTTTGTTCTTGAGAAAATTTTATATTTGTTCTTAATGTATGGTATGTTTCAACATACGGTGATTTTGGAGAATGATATATTACCAACTTTTTTTTCATATCTTCTAAAGATTCTTTTACTTTAATAAAACCGAATGGTTGTTTTTGTAAAACATCAATGTGAGGAATTATTCCTACAACAGGAAGTGACAGAAACTCTTCTACTTCTTCAATAGTTGCAATTGAAGTATCTAAATGTTCAATTATAAAAGCAAATATCAGACCAAGAATTAATCCTATTATAAACCCCATAAGTAAATTTAATCTTTTATTTGGTTGTACAGGACTACTTGGTTCTATGGCAGGTGAAACTATAAACGCACTTTGCACTCTGTCCGCTTCAGAGATTTGTGCTTCTTTTGCACGTTTTGAAAGTAATAAATATAAGTCCTCGTTAAGTTTTACTTCACGAACCAATCTTGCATATTCTAACTCTTCTTTAGGCAACTGTGTCAACATCTCTTCAATAAATTTAATCTTGCGACTAATTTCTAATACTTGTGGATGATTCTCAGTATATGATTTTAACAATTCGTTCTTTTTTCCTTGTAATGTTACTAACTCAATTGCCATCTGACCACCAGTACCAGTAATTTTTGTTCTCTCAGTAAACATGCGTAACTTTTCTTCGCTATCTTTTAATTTTTTTTGTGCATCTTCTAACTGGTTTTCAACAAATTCTCTTAACTCTCTGGCACGACGTGTTCTATCTTCAACTCCTTTTTGAATATAAATCTCTGCAACTGCATTGGCTAATTTGGCTGTTTCTTCTCTATCAGTAGAATTTACAATTATCTTTATCAAATTTGAATCTGCTATACGCTCAGCTCTTATTTTGCTCTGTAGATCCATAGAAACTTCTTGTAACATTTTTTGTGTAGAATTTTTTTCCACAAGACCAAGTTGTCTTGCTACACGTTCCGTAATTACAGGACTGTTAATAATTTTTACTTCAGTATTTATTGCCTGATATGCATCCCATCCAAGCATATCTGTAGAAATTCCTGGTACTGTCAATGTCGGTTCTATTTTTATTACAACTATAGATTGATAAACATTTTGTTGTAACAGAGTAAAAAACCAAGTAAATATTAAAGTTAATATCAATGTAGAAATGATTACTATCTTGCGCCGTTTTATTATTCGCCAATAATCAAAAAGGTTTAATTCATATTTTGTAACTGTCATAAATTTTATTTTGTAGGCTAAAACTATTTGGAATTGTTTACTATGACAAAAGTCATTGTAATCAATGTTAACCAAGGCAAAATTGTGTTAACAAACCACTGACTTGCTACTAACGGTTTTCTTGGTATAACAACTATATCACCAGGTTCTAAAATTATATTATTTTTAAAATCACCTTTTAACAATAAATTCATATTTGTTTTGATCATTTTTTGTTGTTGTGCAGGACCTCTAAAAATTTTTACTGCACCTAAAGATGCAACATCTGTTTGTCCCTTGGCCAAACTTAATGCTTCTAACAAATTTATCCCTTCATACCAATCAAAATTTCCCGGATTGTTAACCGCACCAATTACTGAAATGGTTTTTGGTTGACGAGGTACTTCTACAATATCTGCTGGTTGTAAGACAAAATCTTTAGTTGTATCTCCCATCTTCATTATTTCTTCCATATTAACTACTAAAACTTCTCTTTTATCTTTTTCTCCACGATAAATTTTTATATTTTTTGTTCCAGCAAGGTTAGTAAATCCACCTGCAGATGTAACTAAGTTTAACAATTTCATCCCTTCTTTATATTGATAACCACCAGGTTGACGGACTTCGCCCATTATAAATATTTGTTGTTTGCTAAATGATCTCATTGTAATTGTTACTTTTGGGTTTGATATATACACAGACAACGCTTTTTCTATCACAGATGTAAGTTCTTTTATTGTAAGCCCACTGGCTTTTACTGCACCTATCAACGGAAAATTTAACATACCATCTGCACTAATAACACTTTCTCTTGATAATTCTTCGGAAGGAGATACGTTTATAAATATTACATCACCAGCAGAAATTACATACTTCTGTTCTTCTGAAGATTTTAAAATAGTTAATTTTTGTGGTACAGTTGGTTGAGAAACTGATTGTGATTTAGTTTTAGAAGAAGGTTGAACTATAGACTTTTTAGTTTCTTTGTTAAGGTTGTCAATTTCTTTTACAATAGCAGAAATGTCTAAATCTGTATTTCTATATTTATCAAAAAATCTGTTTAGTATGTACAATTTATCGTTTTTGGTTAAATTTTTATCTGCAGAAAGTTTATAATAATAACGCAAATCTGACTCTAAAGTTTCCTGAGACAAAACTGTCTGGGCAAAAAATTCTGGTCTTAACAATAATATTACTAAAATTTTAACTAATAAATTTTTAAGTCTCATTTTTTTTTGTTTATAAAAAAATATTTGATTTTTCAACTTTTAGTTGATTTTTATTAAATAAATTAAATATCTATTGATGAATTATTTGAATTTAGGTTAATTAATATTGTATGTAAAATAAGTTTTATGAAAAAAATAATCTTAAAATTAGAAAATCTTTCAAAATCGTTTAAATCTATTGTTTTGTTCAAAAATATCAACTTAGAAATTTTAGAAAATTCTGTTGTTGCTATTACGGGCAAAAATGGTTCAGGGAAAACTACTTTGTTAAAAATGTTGTGTGGATTAACTTTACCTGATGATGGAAATATTATTATTGACAATCTTAATTTTGCAAAACATAGAACTAAAATAAAAAATTTTGTAAGAGTAGTAATTAATCCAGAAAAAGGATTTTATCCAAACTTAACTTTGCAAGAAAATTTAAATATCTTTTACAGATTTTATTCAAAAAATGCCTATCAAATTGATACTTGGATAAAAAATTTTTCTATCCAAAATTTTTTTAATACAAAATTTATCAATTGTTCCAACGGTATTAAACAAAAGTTTACTTTGTTAACAACTTTAATTAACAAACCAAAACTTGTTTTAATTGACGAACTTACAAAATCTGTTGATACAGAAACCCTTTGTTCAATTTATGATTTCATAAATTATTTAAACTCTATCGGAACTACAATAATTTTTGTCACACATAATTTTAATGAAATAAAAATTTTAAATGCACAACATTATCACATAAATAACTATATTTTAGAAAAAAAATCTTATGTTAAAATCTATTAAAAATTTAATTTTAGGTTTTTTATTAAAAGAGTTTTACATAGAAAAATCTTATAAATTAGGTTTTTTGTCACGAACAGTGTCTGTTATTTTTCAACTATTAATATTTTATTTTTTGTGCAAACTTATTTCACCACAATATTTTGAATTTTTATTTATTGGAATATTGTTTTCAAGAAGTGTGTTTTATTCTTTTACTTCATTTAATGAAATTATTCGACAAGAACAGTATTGGGAAACAATTGAAAATCTAATATTGTTACCTTACAATGAATTTATTATTTTTATCATATCTATAATACCAAAATATTTATTTTTATTTATAGAAACTATTTTTTATTTAATATTTGCTAATTTTCTCGGGCTATATTTTACCTGGTTACAAATAATCATAATTGTTATTATATTAACCATATTTAACATATTATTTATACCTTTTGGAATATTTTTTGCATCGATTACAATATATGTACGAAAAGGAGAAAATCTTAGTTGGTTGATTATAAGTTTAATAGATCTATTAAGCGGTATATATTTTTCAATTACTGAACTACCAAAATATTTACAAAATATTTCTTTACTTTTGCCAACAACATATGCATTAAACTTTTTAAGGTCGTCTTTAGACAGTAACACCAAAATAGATTTTCATAGTTTAACAGTTGTATTGATTTATTCTATTATATTTTTTCCTATATCAATATTATTTTTTAAACACGTGCTAAAAGTTTTGTTAAAAAAAGGTTCTTTAGGAGTTTATTAAAAAATTTTAGTAATTTAAAAGTTAAACTTATCCATCTTATAAAATACAAAAATATTGTTATAAAAAAAACATAAATTTCATAAAATATATTTTTTTGAGATTTTTTTATAATTCCATACCTTAATCTTACAAAATTAAAATCAGGAAATATTGTTTGAAAAAAATATATAATTTTTTGTTTCATTGACAAAAATAAAAATCTTAATATATGCCCCTTGTAATCTAAATCATTATTTATTATCCAAAAAAATTTATTTTTAAATTCATCAGCACAATTTTTTAATCCGAACTTCTTACATAAAATTTCAATATCTTGTTCCCATTTATGCTCAAGTTTTGCATGATGCACATAGGAATGAATACAAATATAATCTAACATATCCGGTAATTTTAATATGTAAGCATCTGTTTCACTGTTATAATTTGATAGATGTGCCACTGTTTTCATAATTTCATAATTTTTTTTGTAATCAAGATACCACACTTTTGTCTCAATATCAAGTTGAATATCTAACTTAGAATTATACATAACATTCGGATCAAATCTCACTTCTTCATAACCTATTGTTTTTAATACTTGTTTAAATTTTTTATAATCTTTCTTTACTATTAAAACATCGATATCTTCCATCTCACGTTCATAACTGTATTCTGGAATAAGTTCAATTAAAGCTGCACCTTTTAACAAAACTAATTTTATATCATTTTTAGCACATAAAGTAGAAATTTTTACAATCTCGTTGTGAAACAAAATATTCCTTGAGAACACATCTTTGTCACAATTAATTTTTTGATTAGAAAATATTTTTTCCATTTTATAAAATCACTCTTCTACTACAAATATTTTTAAATTTTTTGGAATAAAAATTTCACTAACTTTATCATCGGAATCTTGAACTAAGACATAATTTAATTTTTGTAAGTTTTTGTCAATTACATAAAAATTTAAATTACTATAATTCTGTTGTAAAAAATACAAAGTTATTCCATAAACGTTGTTGTTAAAATAGTTTGATAGATTTATTGTTTGTATAACTTTTTGTTTATCTAAAAACAATTTTTCTTCCACATCAAAAACTTTTGAAGTTATAATTTCATAATTATTTTCTAAATTTTTTTCATATTTATTTCTTGAAGAAAATTTTCCAACTAATTTTTTTAAAACAAGTTTTTTGTTTTCTTGAGAATATAGTTCTAAAGATTCCATAGTTGTAAATTCATACGTATAAATTTTATTTTTAATGTCATAAAAAATTTTGTTTATTTGTGTTTTTATATTATATCTGTTTGTTTCCAACTGTTTAAACATATTCTCGTTTACAGGATTTAACGCAATCGGTTTTAAAACTTCAGTTTTTTCTGGTTTTACTTCTTCTGTTTTTTCTATTACACTATATATGGCAAATTTTTCTCTAAACTTTTTATAAAAATTGTTAACTCTATCAAGATCTAAACTTAAAGATATTGTATGCACAACCCCAAGGTCTGAATATGATGATATTGCATAATCCAATCTTGTCCCAAAAAAATTTATTCCCAACCCACCTGACAATCCAGCATCAACCCCTACCAACCAACCAAAGATTTTATATCTATACCCAGCACGAAGTTTTAAATATTTTAATATTTCATTCTCCACTCCGGTAGAAATTGTTAAATAATTATCTACCGGCTGGTTAAAGTTTAGCATAAAACTAGTTTTTTTGTACCTATATATTCCACCAAAACCTAATTCTAAAGGCAATGGATAACTTTCCTTGTCTAACTTTATTGGTAGACCAAAATTTTTTATCACAAAGCCTAATCTTAAATTTTTAATTAACAAATAATTTAACCCAAAATCTAACCCTACACTATAACCACTATAATTATCAATTGTTTGCAAGATAAATTTTAAGTTTGTTCCTAAAAAAATATTCTTGCCAATATTTCTTATATAAGAACCACATACTGCTAAATCTAATACACTAAAATAATAATCCGGCAGTGTAACTTGGTACAAATTTACCCATTGTTCATTCATATCGTTTATCCCACTTCTTCCTTCAATACCACCAGCATAAAATGAAATTAAACTTAATCCAAAAACATTATCTTTATTTCTAAAAACATAACCAAAAAAATCTTGTTTTATACCTTGAAAATGTTCTCTGTGTGATAAACCTATCTGTGAAGAAACTATATTTGCCAAGCCTGCTGGGTTCCAGTATAATAACGATATTTCATCATCTACACCTGCATAATACCCTGCTAAAGATGTTCCACGAGCACCAACAGGTATTTTTAAAAATCCAGCTGAAGTTGTACCTGCGGAAGGATGTGCTGGTATAGCAAAAATAAAAGTTGTGAACAAAAAATTAAAACATAAAACTAATACAATCTTTAATATAAAACTTTTCATTTCTAAATTTCTATATTCAAAATTATACTTCAATTCTTGTATTTTTATTGTTATCATAATATAATTTCTCTTTTTTAATTATCTTTAACCTAAAATTTTTTGTTAATGTATTATCGCCATTTTTTTTATAACATTTTTAGTTTTTGAATTATTTTTTGCTTCCAATCTAAAAATATACATACCAGAAGCAATTTTTTTTATGTCCCATTTTATAACTTGTGTCCTTCCTATATCCGACAACGAATATTCATAAATTTCACTTTGCCACACAACATCTCCCGCAACGTTGTATACATAAACCTTTACTGTTGCCGGTTGGTAAATTATAAACTTAAAATTAACTTCATTTCCTTTTGCTGGAGATGGGTATGTGTATACATGTTCTTCTAACAAAATTTCATCAGTTAACGGACTATATTCCATAACCCTAAATATTCCATTTTTTGATATATTCGCTATAACAACATTTTGTGTACCAGCAGAAACTGACCCTGACATAGAAACACCTAAATTATACAACGAAGTTGAGGTATCTAACAAACGCCATTTTTTAAATTCTTCATCATACCAGAAAATTCTTAATCTTGTCTTATCAAGACCTACGACATCTGTTTCGTCATATTTTATTGATATCTGTGCAAATTTTTTAAGTTCAACTTTTTTTGTCAAATCTTGGTTTAAAATATCTATTTCATAAACCAAACCTGTCCCTTTTGTTCCAGCAGATATAGAAGTATCATCGTATTGATTTAAAACCGATATTTTAACAACAACAGGATCTTCAACACTATCTTGAGGAAATATTAGTTCAACACTTTTACCACCACCTTGATTTAATACTACACTTCCACCTGAAGAGGTTATATTACCAACAACTTGATTTTGCATAGATAAACTTTTTGACACATAAACACCTAAAGTTTGTGTTGGAACTGATTTACTTCTTCTATCTACAGACATAATTTTATAATAATAAGTATTTTTCTGGACTAAAGTATCAACATATTTTTCTACCCCACTATTTACATTACCTATTAGAACAAATTGTGTATCTGGTAAAGTAGAACGATAAATTTCATAGGACATAACATCGTTATTCCCTGCTGAATCGTCAACAGATTTTGTCCATGAAAGTTGAATTTTGTTTGAATCATAAATTATCGCTGTAATATTTGTTGGTGGAAATGGAGAGTTGTCAATTATAATGTTATTAACTGTAAAATTATGTGTGCTATTATAAATTGTTTTTTTTACCATATAATCTCCATCAGATAACAAAGTTGTATCCCAGAAAAATATTGTTGTTGTCCCTGAAACTAATGTCCCAGTGGAAATTTTTGTCCAACTATTACCATCAATACTATATTCAAGCAAATAATTTTCATTGTCAAACTTTGATGAAACAACTTCTATTTTAGAATTATTTATTACTGCATCTAAACTGTCAGGAACCTTTATTGCTAAAATTTTATCTCCTTTTATACCGAAAAATTTTCCGCCTAAAGTTCCAAAATATATCCAACCATTAGATATTGTAGGTGAACATACAATACCTGAACCTAAATTATATTTTACAATTTCTTCTTGAGTATTTATGTCTAAACAATAAAAGTTTCCATCTAAAGTACCAAAGTATATCATATCGTTTACAACAATTGGTGCACTAATAACTCCATAAGAATCTTTTGGTGAACAAGATACAAAAAAATCTTTTTTCCACAAAATATTTCCGTTAGATCTGTTAATACAATATATCGTCTGGCTTGATCTTACTAATCCACCAACAGTTTCCCAAACAGATGTTGGAAAAACATTTACAAAAATTTTATTCTCATATATAGAAACTGATGTATTATCAGTAGCAGAACTACTCAAATGTACAGATTGCCATATAATATCACCATTTGTACTATCTAATGCATAAACTTTTCTGTCCATATCTGCACAATAGTAGTAGACAACATTATCCTTTATTGTAATTGCAGAATAATTGAAACTACCAAGATTATTTCTTATCCATACAATATTGTCTGCTAAAATATCATAACATCCTACCTGACCACTATTTGTTGCAAAAAATATTTTTTCCTTTTCATATGATACTGAAGCATAACTAAATATTCCTAAACTAACATTTTTTATCAAAGTACCATCAAAAGCATTTAAAACATACAAATATCCATCGGTTAACCCATTATTTTTTGGTCCTGAAACAAAAAATACTTTATCTTTTACAACTATAGGTGATGAATATGACTTACTTTTAGTATCATAACTCCAAACTGGTAACACATCTTCCCCATCTTTATACAACCTTTTAAAACAATACATTTTCCCATCACGAGATAAAACATACAAATATCCTTCATACAAAACCGGTGTAGAATCTACAAAATCATCCGTAGAATACTGCCACACAGCTTCTCCCGTGAACGCATCCACCGCCCAAACAGAACTATCCCGACAACCAAAATATACCACATCATTTTTTATCACAGCAGAACCTACTATTTCTCCATGAACATTAAATTCCCAACCATAAGGTGTCATACTTGGCACCAAAACCTCATATTTGCTCCCGCTACGTGTTATATCTCCTCTAAACATCTGCCATGAAGAAGCGTTAACATAACAAAAAATAAAAAATAAAAAACTAAAAGTAAAAAAAATTTTGTGTTTATTTTTATTCATTATCTTAATACCAACACTCATTATTAAATAAAAAAATTTGGCTGCTACAAAAATAAAATTTTATTCTTCAAACACACTGATTGTACCATCATTACTGCCAACATAAATTTTGCCATCTAAAATGCCTATATTACTACTAACTGACCCATTCAAAATTATAGGAAATCCTGTTTTTAAAACTCTTGTATCTTTATGCACACTATACAAAAATCCGTCCTCTGTTATGAAATATAAATAATTACCTAAAACTATAACATAATCCTTAACTTCTGCACGTGTCTGATACTGCCAAACAATATTGCCATTATTAGCATTTATTTTATACACACCATTGTCACAACTTAAATACAAAAATTTTTCCGTTTCTTCACTTATTGAAATATTATTTATTCTACTACCGATATTAACATCATTCCATCCAGCAGGAACACTACTAAGTGTAAGTCCGTACCGACAATAAACTTTACCATCTTGTGTGCCAAAATATACATTTAAAGTATTTAATGATGAATCATAAAATCCTGCATCAAATTCTATCCCTGTAGTAATTGGATACACCGTGTTTGTAGAAGAAATAATACTACCATCTTGCAAGTTTAACCGGTAAACATAACCATTCTTTGTCCCCCACCATAAAGAATTTACCCCAGTTGGAAATTCACCGCTACCAAACCCTTCGTCAATACTCGGTGTTTGAACTATGCTTCCATAAAGTTGTACCGGAACCCACAAATCTGTTCCCGCGGTATTGATTTTATATATTTTACCATCTTCTGTTCCGGCATAAATTTTTCCCGGAAGTTCATAATAATATGCTTCTACCTTGGAAGTTATCTGACTACCTAAATTTCTATACCAACTGTTTTGTGAAATATCATTAACAAAATTTTTGTAAACATAACCTGTTTTTGTACCAAAATAAAAATATCCTGGTTCACCAACCCAATCACCAAACACTGACGAAATTATTGCACCATTTGCTTGAAAAGAAGATTTTAAGTTTCCACTAGAATCTAATACAGACAATAAACCATCTTCTCTTGAAACAAATACACTTCCATCATTAAAAGATACCTGTAACGAATTTATCTGCACAGTTGTCCCTGCTGGTAAAATGTTTACAGGCCATAAAGTTCCTTGTGGTGGACTCAATGGGCGAACAATTGTTACTGAAGATGTATTTATGTCCTGTAAACTTATAATTGGCTGAGTTATAACAGATGTGGATTCTACAATTTTTATATCATCTTTTACCACAACCCTTGCCTTAAATGTCCCTACTTCTGAAGCATAACTGCTAATTTGAACTACAAAAAAGTATGTTGTAGAAGTCTGTGCCGGAACAAGTTTTAGTTCTGTAACATTCATCATCTGTACCCCAGAAACAAGATTTATTTCGTTTTCTGTAATATCGGATATAACAATATCTTCAACACCAGAAAAATATTTGCCATCATTATTTTTATCTTCAAAAATATACATACTTTTTAACAAATCTTTTATCTGTTGTGTAGTTAACGGTGTTTCATTATTATCATAAAATTTTACATTTAAAGAATCTAAGTTTATATTTGCTACTGTAGAATAATTATTACTAACAATAATTTTAAATACAGGTAAAAACTTATTTTCATTTGCATATTCTGGCATAATATTCTCAACAAACACAGAATGTTGTGTTGCATCGTACTTTACATTTTCTTTCACAACGGTGTTTGAAATACCAAATTCGTTCTCTGTATTTAGTAAAATCTTATATATTGCTCCATCAACCAAACTGTTGCCATCAATATCTTTAATATCTAACCCTACTTGCACTGTGGTTTGTTTAACTAACGATGTTGATAAAGATATACCAAAATCTTCCAACATATAAATATGTGGTGATTTAGTATCTTGTGTCCCTGAAGTTCTTATAAAACATAGAGTATTATTTTTCCCACTAAAAACTTCTGTCCCTAAAATTATTTCAAACTTAAACTTACGAGGCAATATATAGTTGTCCACAGGATATACTACCTGATTTTGTGGTAAATAAGATAAAACAAAATTTTTTCTACCATAAGAATTTGTGGTATAAATTATAAAATCATTATTATCAATGTCACTATCCTGACCATCATTTTTTCTTCCGACAGTGTTACCTGAAGTAATATTTCCTGAAATATGTGTGTTGTATGACACTAATTGAGATTTATAATTTCTGTATCTATATACTAAACCATACTGCCACGTAACTCTATCCACCACTTGACCTAAAGAATTTTCTAACACCACAAAATCTGAATCAGATTTTAATCCACCAACACCAAATTTTGATAACCAACTATTGTTTTCATTATCAAAAGATGTTATATCTATAACAGTTATAGTTTGAGGATAAATTTTTCTTGTAAACTTAAATGTTTCTCCATTTGAATTTCTTAGATACCAGTTTGTCATTGTTATTGTAGAACTTAAGTTGTTGTACAACTCTATAAATTCTTCTGTAGAAGCATAATCTATCTCGTTAATTTTTATCCCAGTAGAAACTCCATTTGCAAATCCTTTAGTAGGTGTTGGGTCTAATTCAAAATATTCGTTTCCATCATAAATTCGTGAAAAAGAATTCCCTGAACTTAAAACTGGCCATTGAACAATGTCTACTATAACATTGTTCTGGTTTAAAAGTTTAATGTGATAACTCTGTCCTCCATTTAAATTCAAATTATCAATCACAAAAAATCCGTTTGAAGTAACACTACTGCTAACTGTCCCTGTCCATAAAATACTCTCATTGCCTGGATTGTCAATAGAACCTTGGTTATACACTATCTTCCAATTTTCTAAATTTATTCCTACCGGCAAGTTATTGTACAACTCTACCCAAGAACCATTGCCTTGAGCAAAAATTTCGTTTATGTAAACATTTTCTCTTCTTGGTAGTGAAAAAGAATAATTTGAAATTTCTGACCAGTTAAAAGTTAAGTTCGGCGGCGATTTTATTTTATCCCGAGTTCTTACAGAAAAATAATAAGTAGTTTCTAAACTTAAACCTGTAATTGTTAAACTTTCTTTTTGACCAACATTTTTCGGGACTAAATTGTTTACCCAAACTGATGCTGAGTTAAATTTTGAAATGTTATCTATTACATATGTCGCAAAACGAATATCATATCTACCACCTATATTATTACCTTCATTACCATCATCGCCCACTGCTGTCCATACTAAATCTATCGTTCCTCTAAATGGTCCTTCAACAGCAGTTAAATCAGTAATTGCTAATGGTGGAATCGTATCTTTTAAAACCATAAATGCATCAACCAGTGTAGAACTATTTGTTGCAACATCATAAACACGAATCGTAACATAATTTGTTCCTTGTTGTAATAAATCCCAATGTCCCGGATTTAAATTCCAGTTAGTTATATACGATAATCTTGATGGCGTATAGGTAAATATTTCTCCAGAAATCAGGTTTGTACCTGATTGAGATGGTAATGTATTTATTAAATATTGTGCTGTTGTTAATAATGACAATCCTACTTGATCATAAAAATCTATATCATAACTTATTCCTAATGTTTGTGGTGAAATATTAAACCATGTAGTTAAACCACCAGAAATATTGTTAACTATAAATGGCGCCTGAGTGTCTTTTTGAATATAAAATGCATCCGGTAAAGAAACAAAATTTCCTACTCCGTCATATAACCTTAACGAAACAAATGTTTTTCCTTGGATTAAACTGTCAAATGTATCTTGTTTTAACGACCACGGAATTTCATAAGAATCAGCATTTATACCTAAAATTTCATCCTTCCAGTTTTGATATATATCAACTCCGCCAGATTGCGATGCAAACCTTAACTGTAACTTTGCCAATTTTGAACCACCGGTATCATACATCTTTACATCATACTGAGCATTGTTTGTATTACGCCATACATCATCTCCAACCTGATTATTAACTAATAAAGGAGCGATATTATCATGCTGATCAAAAACTATACTTGCACACTCGTATGCACCAGTTGGTGCTAATGCTGTATGTGCTGTTACAGCAGTCCAATCAGAACCAGTCCAATTTTGTGTTCTAACAGAAGCATTATTTGCAATGTTTGCATTTATACCTAAAACCATAATTTTGTTTGAATTTGGGTCTGGGACTAATCTTAACCATCTCAAATCAACTCCGTTACCAAGATTATTCTCTGCACCTGAAAGAGTTGTAACACCAGACCATCCACTACCGGATGTCCAAGTAGCATAACTTAATGATTGAGCAGGAGCTGCAGTTAACACTCCTACTGTTAAACATCTGCCAGTACCTTTTTCCCAAGCAATGTCTACCAACCGTGAAGTAGACGCATCTAAGTTTGTTGCAATAAGTTGTTGTGAATTTATCCATCCAGAACCTGTCCATATAGCACCCCACCACCTTGGTCCTGTTGTCATCATACAAGCTGCAATGTTGTTAGAACCAGAACTTCTATCTGCAGCCAACTTGACAAATCTTACCGCTACACCAGGATTAGGTCCTGCAACTGCAGTTCCCCAACCGTTAGTAAAAGTAAACGTAGAATATCTTGTTGTAGTCCCTGTAGCCCAAAGAAGTATACATTTGCCACTAGTATTTTCCCATGCTATATCAAAATCTTCATATAACGATGTTGCTGCTGCAGGAGACATTTGTTGGTTGTCAATCCAATTCGTCCCATCCCATCTATATACTGCAACTAGATTGTTTGCATCCAAAGTTGCTAACATTATATCGTTGCTACCTTGTCTAGGTTCTAATCTTACCCAACGAACTAATTCTGTACCACCCATTGTTAAAGTTGTTGTATTAGTTAACCATATAGATGCCGTAGAAGACCAAACCCGATAATTAACCTGTCCTGCATTAACTGATCGCCAAACAACTATTGCTCTACCAGAAGTTTGTTCATATGCAATATCCAGCGGACGATAAACTGAATCTGCAGATGATATTGTATCTAAAAGTTCTGAATTGTACCACAAATTATCCTGTCCTGACCAACGTTGAATATAAATTTCTCCACCAGAACTTATTGTCCCTAAAAGTTTTTCATCACGTAAAACTGGACAAGTACGTAACACTGTCCATCTGATAGTTCCTATAGCAGACTGTGCATCAAAAATTGTTCCAAAAGATGCACCTGCTGAAATTATTTTTCTATACTTAGGTTGAGAATTTGTTTGAAATGCAAAAACTAACATACCATCAGCTGGACCTGTAGGTCGTGCTTGAACTGTTATCGTGTTTGAAACTAAAGAATAATTTTCTGCTGGAAAAGCAGAATCGTAAGCTTTTATTCCTATAAAATATGTTGTCCCAGGAGTTAAACCAAACAAAACTTTGTTTTCTTGCTCTCCAGCAGGTAATGGTATCCACGATTGCGGATAAACAGTTGCTTGCGTCCAGTTAGCATCTCCAAAATTAAATGTTGCATATCTTATTTCATATCCCGTTGCTATACCATCAAATTCGTCATCACCTACTGCAATCCAGGATAGTTTTATCTCTCCCGGATTTAATTCTTCTTCTGAACTACCAACCAATGTTGTAATTTTTGCCGGAGCAAAACGACGGGACCAAGAAGATGTTGTGGCAACTGTTAACGAATAATTACCGGCTTTATCCTGTGGTAAAACTCCAACCCAGTATGTAGTCCCTTCTATAAGACCAGTAATTGTTATTTGTTCTGTGGTAAAAGGTTCTGATGATGATGAAAAATAAAATGTTGTCCCTGTAATAAAGAAGTCAGTAATGTCACTAAACTGTGAAGTTTTATATTTTACAAGATACGATTTTAATCTAACATTTATTGCATCTGCAATTGTATCATCAGAAGGTGTTGTCCAGGACAAAGATATTGTTTTTGCCAAATTACCCGGTGAACTTGTTAAATATGTGATGTTATTTGGTGGAATTGTATCTTTAAGCACTATAAAAACATCTGTTAATGAAGTTATATTTGACAACCCATCCTCACACCATAAAGAAATATAATTTGTCCCTGGAACTAATAAATCAAAGTTTAAACTCCAATCTGTATCATACAATTGTTTTTCTGTTTCAAGAACAAAAACTGTTGTCCACGGGATAAGTTCCACACCGCTAAAGTTCAGGCCTGAATATACTGTGTAAGAAGCAATTTTTACTCCTATACCATCATCTGTAAAATCTATATTGTAAAATCTTGCAGAATTGTCCCATTGAGGAATTTCAGGTTCGTAACTAATTATCTTTGGTGAAGAAGTATCTTTTTTCACATAAAAAACATAGGTTGGTTGTACAAACAAATTTCCTGCAATGTCAGAACTGCGAACAAAAACAAAGTTTACACCTTGCAATAACTGTCCAAAAACATCATCTATGTTCCACAAAGTTTCATAATATGTTGTCCTTGTAGGTAAAGAATATTGGAATATTGTTTGCCAAGAAGTTAGTGGTGAGCCAGAAAAAGTACCATCTGAATTAGTTGAGTTATAAACTATATATTCTCCTTTTAACAATCCTGAACCATATGGTGAAGGAGCATCATAAAAATATATATTATAACTTGTCCCGGGAGAACTTCTCCAGTTATCATCTCCGGTTTGAAAATTAAATATGTACGGAACAGTTGTGTCAATAGTAATTTCAGATGATACAGAAATAGAATAATTTCCTGCATTGTCTAAAACTTTTATCCTCCAAAAATAAATTCCATCAAAAGAAAAATTGTAGTTCAATGATTGTTCTGTGGTAGATGAAGAATAAAATATTATATCAAAACTGCTTATTGTAGAAATTTGTAGTGCATAACTTTTTATCCCAGAATAACCTATATCTGTTCCTTCCTGCCACGTAAAATTTATTAAAGTTTGGTTTGTTCTTGTATCATTTAATGGTAAAATTAAACCTATCTGTTGTGGCGATGATGTATCTACTATAAACAATCTTGTTGAAGAATAAATTGAAAAATTTCCAGCGTTATCTAAAGTTTTTACTCGCCAATAATAAATGTTTTCTACAAAAGTTGTTGTATAAGTAGTTAAAATGGTATTTGTTGAGAACCACAAAATTGTAAAGTTATCATTTGTAGAGATTTCTACAAAATAATTTTTTATCCCCGAAGGACCAATGTCTTCTGCAGAATATGTAAGTGTAATCTCTAAATAGTTTGTTGCAAAATTGTTTATTGGTGAAACAATAATCGGTACTGAAGGTGCAATTGTGTCAATTATTAAATAATAAATGTTGCTTGATGAATAGTTTGATGCATAATCAAATGTTAATACTCGCCAATAATATGTGGAAGAAAATTGTAAGTCACAAGTTATACTGTTTAATTTTGTTACACTGGAATAAAATAGAGACACAAAAGTTTCTTTTGTAGAAATTTCTATTTTATAATGAGACAAACCTGCAGGACCAAAATCTTCCACTTCTGACCAAGAGAATATTATGTTAGTATAATTTGTAGTTGTTGTGTTTAGAGGATTTATTAAAGTTGTCTGCTGTGGTGAAGTGGTATCAATTATCACTACAAAATTTGTGGAATATTCTGAATTATTACCTGCATAATCTTTAGCATTAACTTTCCAGTAATAAGTCCCTTCAGAAAATAAATTAATTGTTAAACTTGTATTTGAGGTTTGAGAAGATATCTGGATAACTGTAAAATTTGTGTCAGTAGAAATTCGTAACAAATATGATGAAGTTCCAGAAGCAAGATCTGAAGATATTTGCCACAAGAAATTTATCGTCATATAGTTTGTAGCAAAATTGTTTGTCGGAAATGTTAAAACTGGTACTGAAGGTGCTGTGGTATCTTTTTTTATAAAAAATACGTCTGATAGTGATACTGTTGTTCCTGCAAGATTCCAACATCTAACTGAAATATAATTTGTTGCACCATCAAAAAGTTGGTTAAACTCTGGATCTGATATGTACCAGTTAGTTTCATAATATGTAGTTCCGGGAATAAATCCTGGAATATCTGTCCAACCAAAAATTTGTATTCCAGAATAATTTTTTTCTGAATACGCAACATATTGTGCATTAGATAAATTTGACTTACCCAAAGAATAAAAGTTTACATCATAAGATCTTACAGTGTTTGTTGAACGCCAAATTTTATCTTCTCCCTCGGGTTCATTATTTTGTATCATAACTCCTGCCGTGTCTTTTTTTATCACAAAAACATAACTTGAAGGGTACATTATTGTAGTTGTATTAGTTGCAAAATCATATGCTCTTAACCAACAATAATTTGTTGTACCTGATACCATCTGGTCAAAAATGTTTTTATTAACTTGCCAATCGGTGTTAAAAATTAACGTGTTTGTTGTTATAACATTTGTCCATGGAACTAATATAGGTTCTGCAGTTTCAACTGTAGAAATTAAAATATCAAACCCTTTAATTCCACTACCAGGATTTGTATCAATAAAATCAATATCTATAAACGGTGAAGTTGCATACCATCGTTGTTCATCCCAAGTAAAATTTTTTGTTATCAACGGTGCAGTTGTATCTTTTTGAACAAAAAATGCGTCTATTAATTGATCAAAATTATTCGCTTGGTCAAAAACTTTTAATGAAATATAATTTCTACCTTCTACTAAATTGTTAAAATCTATCCCAAAGTTGGTTTTATAAAAAGTTGTATTTAAAGTCGTTAAATCTAAAATTTCCGTCCAATCATAAACCGTTGCACCATTTAATAATGTTTCTCTCATAGCTTTTACAAATACTTTTCCAAGTTTAGAACCATCTTTGGGTAAATCATAAAAATCTATATCGTAGATATTGCCCGGGTCAATATTTCGCCATACAATGTCGCTGCCTACTGGCATATTGTTAATCATTTCAGGTTTTGTAACATCTTTCTTTACAAAGAAAATATCATAATAAGTTGCCATTTGTAACAAGTTATCGGATACTCTCACCGAAACATAGTTTGTCCCACCATCTTTTAGTGCAGAAAAATCTATGTTCCAGTTAGAAACAAAATCTTTTTGGTTTAAATTAGTAAATATAGCAGTCCAAGATTTACGCAAATCACCAGATAAGTTTGGTTCAGCGTAAACTATGTATTCGGCAGATTTTAGTTTTGAACCTAAATCGTGAAATGTAACGTTATACCCACCGGATTTTAAAACATTTCTCCAAACAACATCTGTAGTACCACTGGAATCTGTCCCTGAAATTGTCGGTGCAGAAATGTCAATAATTATAGACCTGGTAGTAGAAAATTGTGAATAGTTACCGACATTGTCCACAGAACGAACTCGCCAATAATATTCTGCTTCTAACAAGTTAAATTGTTGGTTAGTTAAGTTAGTAAATTGTGAAGAAGTAAAAACAGAAAAATCAGTTGTTGTTGAAATATAAATTTCATAACCCTTAATACCAGACGGTCCTATGTCTAAAACAGTAGACCAATTAAATGTTATATTAAACTGTGTTGTAGTTGTTTGGTTTAACGGAGAAATTAGTGTCGCAGTCAAAGGTGAAATAGTATCAATTAAAATTGTATAATAATCAGAATACTGAGAATAATTTCCTGCTTTATCTTTAACTCTAACTTGCCAATAATAAGTGTTTGAAGGTAAAATTTGTGATATTATTTGGTTTGTAAAAACTTGTGTACTCCAATATATTGGGACAAAATTTTGGTTTGTAGAAATCTTTAGTTGGTAAAAGTCTACCCCAGAAGTTTTATCTTCTGATTCTGTCCATTCAAAAGTTATAACCTGTTGTTTCGTCATAGAACTGTTTTGTGGCATAAAGTTATAAACTATTGAAGGTGGAGTGGTGTCTTTTAATATACTAAAAACTGAATAACTTGTAGTTAAATGTCCTAAAACATCATAACATCTTACTGAAACATAATTT
This sequence comes from uncultured Endomicrobiia bacterium, assembly GCA_937936785.1. Lineage (GTDB taxonomy): Bacteria > Elusimicrobiota > Endomicrobiia > DTEH01 > DTEH01 > CALDDQ01. Next base: position 42,475 of record CALDDQ010000002.1, on the reverse strand, counting down.
GTTGCCCACTCTTGTAAATTATCAAAATCTACTTGCCAGTTAGTAGTGAAAGATTTTTCTGCTAAACCACTAAATATCGTTGTCCAGGGAATAATTATTGTTCCTAATGGATTTGTAGATGAATATGAAACTAAATATTCTGCTCTTTCTATTCCACAACCTTCATCATAAAAGTTTACATTGTAACCAATCCCTGAAATATTCAAATAAAATGTGGCCTCTTCTTGCAAATCTTCAATTACTGGTGCAACTGTGTCTTTCTTAACATAAAACGCATTAAGTAAAGTGGCAGATGTTGGAACTAAATCAAATACTCTTATATGGACATAATTTATTCCTTCTTCCATCAAATTAAATTTTTCCTCAGTAATAGTCCAATTGTCAGTATATGTAGCAGCTAATATATCTTCTACCTTTTCCCAGTCGGAAACTAATTTTCCTGTTTCATACATTCCAGTAGTAATTTTTATTTCAAAATAGTTTAATGCTTGCCCTGAATTAGAATAAAAATCAACATCAAAACTCTGACCTAATAAAGTGTTATACCAAGGTAATTCTTCTGAATTAAAGTTTACAATTATTGACGGGCCTAACGCTTGTTTGTATATTAAAATTGCATCTATAAAAACTGTTGTATTACCGGCAAAATCAGTACATAAAACTGAAACATAAGAAGTGGTATTGTTTGGTAACAAACTATAAACTGATGTTAAAGACCAGTTTGTTGTATAATAGGTAGTGTTTAACCCATCTAAAATGTTTGGGATACCTGTCCAGTTAATAATATATTCTGCAGGCAATTGTGGTGTCGGACGTATTGTATATCTTAAATAATCAATTTTAGAACCACCTAAATCATAAAAGTCTATGTCTATATCAAACAAATCTTGTTGTGCTGTTGCATAAATGTTTGATTGGTTATTTACACAATATGGAACAGTTGTGTCTTTACGAATATAAAAAATGTCATAATAAGTTGTCTGATTGTTTAAGTTATCATAAGCAGTAATTGTTAGATAACTTGTTCCTTCTGGCAATAAATCAAAATGTGTTGTTAATAACGAAAAGTTTGTGTTGTATAAACTTCTATCTTGAACAAAAGTAAATATTGTTGTCCAGTTTGTCAATGGGGTCCCGTTAAGATTTGTAGTAGGATAAATTATATAATATCCACTGGCGAGTTTGGATAATTCATCTTTAAAACTAACATTCCATATAGAACCAGGATCACTATTCAACCATACATCGTAGCCTGCAACATTGTTAGTTATCATTGGTCCAAAAGTATCTTTCTTTACTATAAAAACATCCTTTACTGACGCAGTATTTCCAGATATATCCCATACTCTAACTGACACATAATTTGTTCCACTTGCAAGTAATGAAAAATTGTAATTTTCTAAATCCCAATCTTGGTTGTATGACACAACTTTAGTATCTACAAAAATTTCTGTCCAATCAACTACATTAAGACCGGTTTGGTTTTGTCCAGTAAAGGCACTCCATTGCGCAGTATCTAACCTTGAATTGTGCAAAAATGGATCAACAAAATCTATATCCCAGACAGGACCAGGATTTGTTTTTATCCAGCCACGATCAGTTATTTCGTTATTTATAATATTTGGTGCAACGGTATCTTTTAAAATATAAAATACTGAACTAAGTGTTTGAGAAGAATTTGATGGAACTGCGTTGTCAAAAACATGTACAAAAATATAATTTGTTGTATGAGAAAACATTTTTTCCCAGACAGAATTTGGTATCTGCCAATCAGTGTCAAAAATGTCAGAATTTATTCCATAATAAACTGTTGTCCAAAACAATGTCTCCGAAGTTAAACCTTGAATATTTACAGTTGCAAAACTTACTTCAAACCGTGATAATTTTGACCCACCTGAATCTGCAAAGTTTACATTATAAATACCATTGTTTTCTTTCCTCCAGAAATTATCTATAATCTGTTGATTATCTATAGTAGGAGAAGTTGTATCTTTTAATACAAAAAATATGTCAGGTAATTCAGTATAATTTCCTGCATAATCGTAAACTCTTGCTGAAACATAATTATAACCTTGTTGCATATTATTAAATGTTTCCCATTTTATAGGCCAATCTACAGTATAGAAAGTCGTGCCCAAATTTAACATTTCTTCACTCCAATCTTGGTACAACAAGCCAGTATAATAAGGTCCTGAAGTTATTTTTAGTTCTATTTTATTTATTTTTGCTCCATCAGTTGGTAAATCAAAAAAATCAACATTATAAATTACAACATTAGAACTTCGCCAAACTATGTCATCTCCAACAACATTGTCTACTATTGATGGAACAGATACATCTTTAAAAACTCTAAACAAATCAGTAACAGTAGTTGTTCTACCTGCTACAGTCCAATAACGAACACTGACATAGTTTGTCCCACCATTTTGTAATGCAGCAAAGTTTAGTGCAAAATCTGTGGTATAAGAATATACATTCAATGGTGGAATACCTATATTTGTCCAGGGGATTAGTGTTGAGCCGGAAAAATTTGGACCAGAATAAACTGTATATTGTATTGTATCTAAAACATTCTGGCTTGAATGAAAATTTATATCATAAAACTGTGAAAAATTAATCCAAGTAACAGTTGTAGTATCAAAACCTACCTCTACTATTGGAACTGTAGTATCCTTTTTTACTACAAATGCGTTTAAGTATGTTGTAGTATTACCAGCAAAATCTGTTGCCAAAATATCAATATAATTTATCCCACCGGTTATGTTATCAAAATCTAATTCAAAGTTTGTTATATAATATGTTGTGTTTAAATATGTTGCAATAGGTTTCCAGTCAATTATTATCCCACCCGTAGAACTTTTTGCTCTATAAAATATGTTATTAAGTTTTGAACTACCGGGAATCCTATTATCAGTAATTTTATCATAAATATCTATGTCCCAAATAGAACCAGGATTTTCAGCAAACCAACCACGATCTATAGTTTCATTATTTATACAATAAGGCGGTGAAGTATCTTTTAAAATAAAAAATGCGTCAATCCAAGTTGAAGTGTTACCAGCTAAATCAAAAATTTTTATTGAAACATAATTTGTTGTTCCTTCATATAACAAATCAAAATTGTTTGTTCCAATACTCCAGCCAGTGAGATATGAATCTGAATTTATCTCTGTTAACAAATCTGCCCAATCAAACAAGTAGTGCACCCTTAAGGGTGCACTACTTATAGAAATTTGTAGCTTGGACAAATTTGACCCACCAGTATCGTTAAATTTTACATTGTATAAAGTACCACTGCTGTTACGCCAAGTAAAATCGCCTAATTGTAAATTGTTTATGGTTGGTTTTATTATATCTTTTAAAACTTTAAATGCGTCAAGATACGTAGAAGTGTTTCCAGATAAATCTTTTACACGAACTGAAATATAGTTTGTACCATTCTGTAACAAATCAAAGTTTATCATCCAGTTGTCTATGTAATAAGTTGTGTTTAATCCTGGTCCTGCAATGGTTGTCCATGGAATTAACATAACGCCATTCTCGTTTGTTAAACTGTGAACTTTGTATTCTATTATATCAATATTACTACTACCTTCGTCATAAAAATCTATATCATAAACTGTCCCTGAAATGTTTCTCCACACATTATCACCACCTAACATATTGTTCACAATTGTTGGTAAAAATAAATCTACTATAAAAGTTCTTGTAGTTGACCAATTGGAATATGTACCAGCAAAGTTTTTTGCATTAACTCGCCAATAATATCTGTTTGTATTATAACCAATATGCGGGAAAAAATATGTAGTTGTCAAAGAAACAAAATCTGTTAACACGCCAAAGTTTATATCAGTAGAAATTTGTATATTATACTCCATTATACCTGTAATATCATATGATTCTGCCCAAGAAAAAACTGGTTGCAAACTATTTGTTTTATAATTGTCCAAAGGAAATAATAATTCAGGAGTTGTAGGTTTTGTTGTAGAAATTGTTACAGACCAAGTTGTAGTCCAAAAAGAATAATTCTGTGCAATATCTTTTGCTCTAACACGCCAATAAAATTTTCCTTCGTATAAACTAATTTGTGAACTAGATATCAAAACAAATTGTGAAGAAACAAATACAGAAAAATCTACCGATGTAGAAATAAAAAGGTCATACCCACTAACACCAGAGTGAATATCTTGCACTTCAGACCAACTAAATAATAAATTTATCTGGTTTGTGACTAAATTGTTCAATGGAGTAGTTAGGTTTGGAACATTAGGTGCAATAACATCTTTCTTGATAAAAAACGCGTCAGTCCAAATAGTAGTGTTCCCAGCTAAATCGTCTGCACGAACTGTTACATAACTTGTCCCATTAGGTAACAATGACCATGTAGATGACGAAATTGTCCACAAAGGTTCATAATATGTTGTGTTTATTAACAAAGAATTTATATTTGTCCAATTAACAACTCTTGTCCCTGACTGGTTGGTAGAACTCCATATTTGATAATATACAGTTGCAAGATTAGATATTGTATCATAAAATTTTATATCATAAAATGTCCCGGAAGAATTGCGCCATACATAATCTCCTACCACACTATTAACAATAGTTGGCCGAATTGTGTCAATTATTACTGTCCTTGTATCAGAATATTGAGAAACATTTCCTGCAACATCTTTTGTTCTAACTCGCCAAAAATATCTTTGTGATTCAAGCGGGTTGGGTTGAACATAATAAGTTGTAACTGTATCTGCAAAAGTGGTTAAAACATTAAAGTTTACATCAGTAGAAACTTGAATCTCGTAATTTAATATTCCAGAAACACCATCAAAAGATCCCGCCCATACAAAAGTAGGTGTCAGATTGTTTGTAGCAAAATTATCTTCTGGTATAAGTTGTTGTACAACAGTCGGTGCAGTTGTGTCTTTCCTGATATAAAAAACATTTTCGCCAACGGTAGTGTTTCCTACACCATCAAATATTTTTATATGCACATAATTTAACCCTTCTGTCATTGTTTGCCAAATAGTAGAGTTTATTGTCCACAAACTTGAGTACGAATTTGTTTGATCAGGGAAATATAAGTTGTCAGTCCAGTCAACAACTGTCTGTGAATTTTCCGAAGTGCCAGTGGTAATTTTTAACTGTAATTTTTTTAAATATGACCCTCCTACATCATTGAATGTTATGTTATAACTACCGTCGTTAATATTTCGCCATACATCATCTCCTGGTTGGTTATCAACATAAAGTGGTGGAATAATATCGTGTTTGTCTAAAGCAAGCATCGCACATTCTCTTGTCGCATCAGAAACAGATGTTTCATGAACTTCTACCCCACCCCAAACTGTTCCAGTCCAGTTTATAGAAGTTAACCGTGCTGATTGGTCTATTATATAACAAACCATTTGATTTTTGTTCGGGTCAGAAACAAGTCCTAACCAGTTAATATCTCCTAACAATGCTAAAGTTCCTGATGGTGTTTTCGGTGCAACCAACGGTGTTGTCGCAGTACCCGTTATAGGATTATGCCAACCATATGTTTCTGACCATGCAATAAAAGAAATTTCTCTTGCATTAAGATCTCCACCAACAATTATACATCTACCTGAATCTTTTTCCCAGGCAACATCTGTACATCTTCTTAAACTTGTTTCCATGGCAGAATCTTCCGCAGGTCTTATTCCCCAAGTATTACCATCCCAAATACATACGTTCCAATCAGCACCTCCATCTATAACTGTTAAAGCAATTTTGTTAGACTTTTGGTCAGAAGCAAGTTTTATCCATCTATTACCCTGACCATCATTTAAGTTTGCAGAATTAGAAGGAACTAACAATGTTGTTGGCACTACCCATTGGTTCGCTGTGGAAGAATATATTGCATAATTTGCATTTGTAAGTCCTGCAACTATCATACACCTGCCTGATTGGTGTTCCCAAGCAATATCAAAACATTGTGTGGTAACTACTGATGCTGCAGTTGTAACCACGTAAGTGCTTACGGATAAAAACTGGTTTGTATCTCCGTCCCACAAAGTACAAATAATATTGTTATTTGCTTGCAAAACGCCAAGCATTATTTGGTTTGAATCCGGTTTTGGCTCAAGTCGTACCCAGTTCACTGCACTGGCTGACGATGGAAGTATAAAATCTGTTGCTCCGACAACCCACATCTGTGCTGTTGAAGACCAAACACGATATTGAACTCGATCCGTTGCTCCATTATAATAAACAACCAAACACCGAGCTGAATTCTGTTCATAAGCAATATCAAATGCACGGTATCTGTCATCTATGTTTGTAGAATTTATCTGTCCTAACATATTTGTCCAAGAAGTACCATCATACCGTTGTAAATACAACCGTCCACTACCAGCAGCAGCATTGCCAGATAAATATCCAGCAATTTTTTCATTTCTTAACTTTGGTGCTGAAACCATCCTTGACCATCTAATTGTAGAACTTGCCACTGGTAAAGTGCTAATTGCCATCCAAGCTGGTGGAGACCATTGTCTAACATACGGTGTTGTCAACGATTGTCTTCCCCAAACTAAATGACCTGATGCGGCCCCTGGTTCTGCTGGGACTGAAAATGTAGAGTTTGAAGTAGAAAAATTGTTTGCTTTGTCAAATGTTCGTAACATAAAATAATATGTTGACTGATAGTTTAATCCAGCTAAAGTATAATATTCTAAAGAATTTACCGCAGAAGGAATAAATGGATTATCAATTTGAGCATATCCTGGTGTATCAAAATTTGTCCCCGGATTTATGTTTTCCCAATATCTTATTCTATAAAAACCATAATAATTCTCACCTTCAATGTTTGTCCCTACTAAATCTCCTAAACTGCCATTATCACCAGGTGCAGTCCAAAATAAATCTATAAATCCGGTAAAACCTCCACGAACCGCAGTAAAATCTGTTACTTGTCTTGGTGAAACTGTATCCACTTTTGCTTGCACATTGTTGGAAAGTTTTAATAACGAAACATTTCCTGCTGCATCTATTGATTTTAAGGCAAAATAATACCATTTTCCCTGTGTCAATCCTGTAACTGTTTGCATATCCAAACTTCCTGCTGTTTGTGGTACCCAAAATTGCGTAAATGTACGAACATTTTCATTTGTATCAAAGTTTGTTTCTGTAATAACAAAAGTTGCAAATTTTAAAATATAATCTTTCACCCCGCTACCATTATTATCCGACGGAGTTGTCCATTGTAGAACAACTTCTCCTTCGTTCGTTCCTGTTACCCCTACCAAATTAGTGATTTGTGTTGGTGTAACGGTATCCTTTTTTATATAAAAAACATCTTCTATACTACTATTACCAGCAACATCATAACTCCTAACTGTTACAAAATTGTATCCCTGTTGTAATGAAGCAAAATCTGTTTGCCAATTAGTTACATATGATGAAACTCCTTGTTGGTCAGAAAAAATTTCTTTCCACCCGACAATTTGTGTTCCTGATTGATAATTGTCAGAGTATACCGAATATTCAACTTTTGATATACCTGAAAGATTGTCATAAAAATCTACATCGTACTCTCTACCATAATTATACCAAACTTCATCTTCTACTTCGTTGTTAACAATTATAGGTTGAGAAGTATCTTTTTTTACATAAAATGCATCAGTTAAAATTGTATTATTGCCAACATTATCAAAAACTTTAACTGAAACATAATTTATTCCCGGGTTCAATTTGTCAAAAGTGTCATTGTTAAGTTTCCAGTTCTGGACATAAAATTTTGTATTTGTAGAATCTATTGTTCGCCAAATATCAAGTTCTTCTCCTGAATAGTTAGGACCTGAATATATTACAGTTTGAAAATAAGTTACACCGGATTCTAAGTCTTTAAAATCTATATCATAAAATGCATTATTCTCTTTTCTCCAAACATTATCCCCTATCTGATTATTTATAATTTCCGGATTTAATTGATCTTTTAATACTTTGAACAAGTCAAACTGTGTTGTAGTATTACCTGCAAAATCTGTTGCACGAATTGCAATATAATTTGTCCCATTTTGTAATAAATCAAAATTTAGTTCAAACGGTAATTCGTACTTTTCTAAGTTTAACGGTGAAACTGCTATCGTGTGCCAGAACGTTGTCAACGGGTTTAAACCATTAACAGATGCATACGGTCTATAAGCAATTGTGTCAATTTTAGATTTATAATCATAAAAATTTATGTTATAACTTCTTGAAATCTTTCGCCAAACATTGTCTTCTCCAAACTCGTTATTAACAATTGTTACAGGAGTTGTATCTTTTAAAATATAAAACGCATAATAAGTTGAAACATTACCTGCTATATCTGTTAATCTTACCCAAACATAGTTAGTTGTATATTCTACCAAAGGCAAAAAATTTATTTGCCAGTTTTGGACATAACTTGGTGAAGAAATTGCTGTTGCAATGTTTGTCCAATCAATTATTGTGCCAGAATCTATATCAAAAGAACTTGTTACAACTTTATATTCTGCTTTTGAAAGATATGATAACTCATCATAAAAATCTACGTCATACCCACCACTACGACTTCCAGCTCGCCAAATGTTGTCCCCGCCATTAAAAAATTCGTTATAACTTATAGTAGGTGATTGAGTATCTTTTTTTACATAAAATATGTTGTTAACAGTAGTAGTTTTACCTGCTAAATCCCATACACGAACTGAAATATAATTAAATGACGATTTACAACTGTTAAAATCTATATGCCAGTTCTGATTATAGGCAGAAACTTTTGTAGATTGAAAAATATAAGTCCAATCTTTTATTACTAAACTATTAACATCATCTGATTCTTTGATTATATACTGTGCAGAATCTAATCCTGAACCTAAATCGTTAAAATACACCGCATAACCAGTATCTTTAGCTTCTTTTCGCCAGATATTGTCTCCATCTTGCTGGTTGTTAACAATAGGTGCATAAGTGTCAACTTGTGTAACTGTTTCCGGTGCTATAGTTGATAACGGTGGATCAAGTTCGTCAGTATTGTTTGCATTGTCATATACAACTATTCTAAACCCATACTTTCCATCAGAGATTGCTACAAATTGTATCTGAACTGAAGTTGTGGTAATATAGTGTGTGTAAGTATACGGTGGATCGGTTTGTGTAGTATAATATAATTTTACTTCTTTTATTCCTGAAAAACCGTTGTCATAAGCAGTATATGAAACATTAAAATTTTCTACGGCTGAATATGCGGGTGATGTTGCTACACCTATTGGTCCTTGAGTGTCTTTTAAAATATAAAACGCGTTTAACAATGTTGTAGTTGACCCTGCAACATCTGTTACTCTGATAGAAACATAGTTTGTCCCTGAATATAAAAGTGTAAAATCGTTATTTGTAATTTGAAACGGTTGGACATAAAATGTTGTCCCTGAAATTTGTGTCCCTGAATCTTTCCAATTAAAAATGTATGGTGCAACACCATAACCTATTGTAGAAACGAGTATCTGAAATTTGTTCAACTTAGATCCACCAGTATCAAAAAATGATACATTATACGTTCCATTATTAGTTCTACGCCACACATTATCGCCTGATTGATTGTTTATTATTACTGGAGATATAGTATCTTTTAACACAAAAAATGCGTTTGTAAAAGTTGAAACATTGCCCGCAAAATCAAAACTTCTAATTGAAACATAATTTGTAACTTCGTTTAACAACTGGTTCCATACGTTCTCAGGTAAAGACCAATCGTTAGAATAATTGTGTGTATTTGTAGTTTCAATTATTGTCCAGTCAATATAATTTGTACCTAACTGATTGCTACTAACTGCTATCTCAAACTTTTCTATTCCAGACCCTGAACTTGTATCCATAAAATCAACATCATATTTCATATAATTAAAATTTCGCCATACGACATCGCCTTGTTGATTATTAATAATTATTGCAACAGTAGTATCTTTTAATACATAAAATGCATCTGTTAAAGTATCTCTGTTATATCCTAAACCTGAAATTGAATTATCAAATACACTTACTGAAACATAAGATTTTCCTTCTGGTAACAAGTTCCATGTGTCAGAATTTAGTTGCCAGGAATTATAATAAAAAGTTGTGCCTAATATTGTAGTATTGTTAGTCGTCCAATCTTGGATAGTAGTACCAGAATTTAGTATACCGGACATAATCTTTGTATCAAACTTTTGTAACTTTGACCCACCTGAATCTTCAAAAAAAATTGAATATTCGCCATTGTTAATTTTACGCCATACATTGTCCCCTGATTGAATATTTAAAATTGACGGTTTTGTAACATCTTTTAAAACATAAAATATGTCATAATACGTTGTAAATTGTATCAAATTGTCCCATACACGAACTGAAACATAGTTTGTAACTTCTTCCAACAAAGAATTAAAATCTAACTCAAAATCTGTCCCATAAAAAGTTTCGTTAATATTTTCTGCAATAACGGTCCAATCTTTAACCAGTTGTCCTGTTTGGTTTGGTAAAGTATAAACACAGTATTGTATTGTATTTAACTTTGAAATTTTATCTTCAAAATCTATATTATACTTTGTCCCCGGACCAGCACGCCATTGGTTGTCACCTGTCTGGTTATTGTAAATTGTTGGCGAAAAAGTGTCAATGATTAAAGTATAGTTTTCAGTAAACAACGAATAATTTTTAGCATTATCTTTTGCACGAACTTGCCAATAATAAATACCAGAATTTAAACTAAATTCTGCATACGGTGTAGTAACAAATTTTGATGACACAAAAATGTTAAATTCTGCACTCGTGGAAATATATATCTCATAACCATTTATTCCAGAACCTCCACGAAAATTGCTGTCATCAGATTCTTCCCAAATAAAAGTTATTACCATTTGATTTGTTGTATAGTTGTTTAATGGAAAGGTAATGTTTGGTATTGAAGGCGAAGTTGTGTCAATCAAAATTGTAAATGACTGTGTAGAATAAATAATATTTCCTGCACGATCAATTGTTCTTGTCCGCCAATAATATAAATTTTGTCTTGTAAAAATAGTGGCTGAAAGGTTTGTCGTTGTAGATGAAAATGTTATTAAAGAAAAATTTTTATCTGTAGAAAGTTGTACTGTGTAGTTTCTTACTCCAGAAAAATCGTCTACTGAAGATGTCCAACTAAAAGTTTGTAAAAGTGTGTTAGAAACAGTCCCACTTGATGGCAATAATAATATTGCAGAAGTAGGTGTAGTTGTATCAACCCAAAGTTTGAATGTAGAAGAATAAGCAGATTTGTTCCCAGCCAAATCTTGTGCTTGGACTCGCCAATAATATGTGTTTTGTGATGATAATGATAACAAAATGTTTGATGAAGTTGTAACTGAAGAAAATTCTATGTTTGAAAAAGTTGGTTCTTTTGAAATTTCAAAAGTATAAATTGTTGTCCCTGAAATAAGATCTAAAGATTGTTGCCAACTAAATGTTAAGTTAAAAACATTTGTTGTAAAGTTGTTAATTGGGTATAATAAAATTGGTATTGAAGGTGTTTCTGTATCTTTTAAAATAAAAAATGCGTCATATAAAGTTGTGCTTGTTCCAGAAACATCATATGCTTTTAAAGTAACATAATTTATCCCGTTCTTAAGTTTTTCCCAAATATAATAATCAGGTGAAATCGTAGATGCAGCTAAACGCCAGTTGTCTGTATAATTTATCACATTTGAAGTTGAAATTATTATTGTTTCATCTAAAATCTTTTCTCCAAAACCAAGCGTGTCAGAATGAACCACTGCTGTAATAGTAGATAAAAATGATTCGTATTCTACTACAAAATCTACATCAAAATATTTTTGTAAAAAAGTTGTGCTTGAGTTATACCATACATAACTTTCATTTTCATTTGAAATAATTATAGGAGTATTAGATGTTGTTCTATAAACACTAAATGCATCAATATAAGAAGTTACATTTCTTGCAAAATCAAATAATCTTACCGAAACATATGTAGTTGTATATGTTGGCAAAGAATTAAAATTTATTTTCCATCCGTCAGTGTAATACGTAGACCCAGAATTTAACCCTGAGATATTTGTCCAATCAATTATCATATTCCCATTTAATTGTGGTAAATCATAAACTGTATACTGGGCATAATCTATCCCGGACGAGCCAGGCTGATGACCTGGTATAGTCGGGTCAAAAAAGGATACATCTACAAACCAGTTTGGATGTGAATATTTATAATAATTTTGATTAACTACTATATTTGGTTTAGTTAAATCTTTTAATATAAAAAATGCCGGTTGTGGTAACGAATTAAAATTTCCTGCTGCATCATTGCATCTAACAAAAACATAGTTTGTTGTACCTTCTAACAACAAAACAAATGTTGCTTCTGTAATACTCCAGGAAGAGTTATAATTTGTATACGAAGTTGTCCCACCAAAAATGTTTGTCCAATCAATTAAAACATTTCCTTGACCATCTTTTATTTGATACTGTGCAGTAGTTACACCGGAAATTGTGTCTTGGAAAAATACACCATAGACTTCACCTGAAGAATTTTGCCATTGAAAATCACCCTGTTGGTTGTTTATAATTGTTGGAGCTGTAACATCTTTTTTAACATAAAAAACATAGTTTTCAGGTTCGTTCCACAAACCAACAGTATCCGATGAACGAACAAAAATGTAATTTGTACCCTCGGATAAATTTATAAAATCTATTGTCCATGAGTTAGTATAACTTTCTGTCCCAGAAGAAGCAAAAATTGTTACCCAACCTTGAGACCAAGATGGAGATGTTTTATTAGGACCTGTCCTAACAATATATTGTGCACCACGAAGTTGTGATTCATAATCGTAAAAGTTAACATTATAACTTGTCCCGCCAAACCTGCGCCAGATATCGTCTCCCTCTTGCAAATCAACTATTCTTGGAGAAACTGTGTCTTTTAAAACATAAAATGCATCAGTTAAAACTGTAGAAGTGTTATATGCAAAATCTATCGCTCTAACTGAAACATAATTTTTTTTACTACTTGAAGGTATCAAATCCCAAACTTGTTGTGGTAACGACCATAACTCTGTAAAACTATGTGTATTAGTATCGACTACTGTTGTCCAACCAATTAAATAGTCAGAGTTTATCTCACCACCTAAATTAGTAGAAACTAAAACTTGAAATTCTTTAATTCCACTGCCACTTTTAGAATCGTAAAAATTTATGTTATAAAATGTGTCATTACTATTTTTCCATTCGTTATCTTCTGTCTGATTGTTTACACAAACAGGTGCTGTGGTGTCTTTGTTAATAAAAAAAGTATCTTTATAAATTTTTATGTTTGTAGCATTGTCAATAACTTGTGTCCAGATATAATTAGTCCCTTCAGTTAGAGAATAAAAGTCTACATCCCAATTTAATGTATAACTATTACTATTTAAAGAATTGAAAATGTCTATCCAATTAGTTAAATATTGTGTTGTACCATCTAATAAATATTTTACTACACGATACTGTGCTTTGTTCAACAATGACCCACCAGAATCTTCAAAATCTACGTTGTAACCATCTTGTTTTTGTTCTTTTCGCCAAACTGTATCGCCTGATTGGTTATTTATAATTTGAGGATTGGTAATGTCTTTTTTTATATAAAAAATATCTAACCATGTAGAAGTATTCCCCAACAAATCTTTTGCACGGACTGAAACATAGTTTGTAACTTCTTCTAATAATGGAGAAAAATTTATCTGCCACGGGATTGTATAAGAATTTTGGTTTATAGGTGGAGAAATTATGTTTGTCCAACTAATTATTAATGGATAACCCAAACTTGTCGTAGTAGAAACCGCATATTCTATTGAATTTAATCCTATATCACCAAAATCTGTTTCATAAAATTCTACATTATAGTATTTCCCACCAAAATTTTGCCATTGATCATCACCAGGTTGCAAGTCAACAATTTTTGGTCCAGAAATGTCTACTAACAGGTTATATTTAATATCTGATATTGTATAGTTAGAAGCCTTGTCTACAACATTTACTCGCCAAAAGTATATCCCTTGAAAAATTGGTATCTCTACACTCGTGTTCTTCGTATCACTACTATATTTCACCACTCCAAAACTAGTATCTGTACTTATCTCTAATATATATTTCTCTACTCCTGAGATGTTATCTTCTACCTCTACCCAACTAAATGTTATCCATACTTGGTTTGTAGTATAATTGTTTATCGGACTTGTTAACTCATCTACCATCGAAGGTCCTGTGGTATCTACTGTTACGGACCATATATCTGACCAATTACCAATATTGCCTACATTATCTTCTGCTCTAACTCGCCAAAAATATGTTGCTTGAAATGGTAAACTAAAAGATATCATTTGTAAATTTGTAATTGAAGAAATATTAATTATATTAAAACTTGTGTCAGAAGAAATTTGTATATTGTAATTTTTTATCCCAGAATTTGCACTTGAAGGAAAATCTGTCCCTGCCCAAGTAAAAGTTAAATCAAACTGGTTTGTTGCAAAATTGTTTATTGGAGAAACTAAATTAACTATTGGAGAAGATAAATCAATCCCGAAATCTGCTTCTGACTCAAGATTAGCACCAAAACTTTGCCATAATGAACTTCCGTTCGGCGAAAAAACTTTTGCTCGCCAGTGATAAGTAGTACCGTTAGCAAGACCTGAAACTGTCACTGAACCTAAAACTATGCCACTACCTGGATAATTTAATGTTGTCCCTGTAGAAAGGTTCGTTTCATTAAAACTTTGTCCAATAGGTTTAACTTCTACTACCGGTGTTAGATTATCTGCTATTTTTGAAAACATATTAAATTTTAACACTATAGAATTTTGGTTTATCCAACTACCAGTACTGATAAATGTTATATCATCAAGTTTGTATTGTCCTAAAACTGTTGGAGTACTCGGTGCGGGAAAATATGAATAAGTAAAAAAAACAATGTCAGTTGTAACTAACTGTTCTGTTCTATTTCCGGCAGCAGTTTGACTATATTGTGAAGTAGCATTTGAGGTAAGCGTTGTGAGTTGTCCTATATCTTTATATAAAACACTACCAGAATAACCTTCTGTAGTATGCATATGTTGAACTATCTGTTCATTTTGAAAATTTATTCTTTGCGTAGTTAACGAATTTGCGTTAATTGTTCCTGAAGCTCCTCCTGTTACAATACAGTTCATTAACAATCCTGCAGATAACAAATTTTTTCTTCCTAAAGGATATTCTGAATCTGGAAACCAAAGTTTAAAATTGTGTTCTGGAGTAAAATTGTTTTCTACAGTCATAGAAGTATCCTGACCAGCATAAATCTGATAAAAATCTGTCCATTTATTTTCATCTGTATATGAATAGGTAATAATCAAATTCACACCACAACCACCTAAACTTGTAAGATGTGGCCAAGAAATTGTCACCGTAGAACCACTTAACAAAAATGATGAATATTCTGTTAAATCTAAATAATATACAAACCCGGAAATTTGTGCGTTGGTAACCTGAAAAGTATAATTTCTTGTTGTTGTGGGAGAATTACCAATTTTATATGAAATTTGTTTTGTCCCTGCAGTAGTAGAATTGTATGAACCACGAATTTGTGCATAAATTCTATGAATTGTAACATTTCCTTCTTCAAAATACACTGGTTGTTCAAAATATCCTGAAGTCCCTGTTGACTGACCTAAAATGTATTGCAAAGTTTTCAATTTTGTAGTAGAAGTTGTATATGTATAAGTTATAACACACTCTCCTCCAAGAATGTTTATGTGCGGATTTTGTGCTCCACCAGCAGCTAAACTTGCTGTAACTGTTGCAATACGTACTTCCGATGGTAAAGTTGTATAAGAAAATCCAGGAACTATATTGGAAGAAGAAATGTATAAAAAGTCATATGAACATATTAACGAATTATCAAAAGTCATCTCTGCACCAGGTAATTGACCAGGTAAGCCTACTCTTATAAGTGTATCATTGCCTGTAGTAGCATTTGATTGTCTAAACCCACGAATTTCAAACCATTGATGATTAATGTTTATCCCTGACTCGGGTAAATAAGGATAATAATTTAATAAATATGTCCCGGGGACAGGTTGTCCTGTAAGTGTTGATGCTATGTTTGTGCCAGAATATAGCGGTATTCTAACTGTTTTTACCTGTACTGGGGATGTGTCATCGTATTCGTATGTAACATATAACTTTAAAGTATGCGAATTTGAAGTAGGTCCTGTTATAGTTACTGAAGCAGTAAAATTGCGTGATGTACCTAAAGTTGAAAATGTTGACGAAACTATAGATGTAACATCTGCTCTGGCATAAAGTTTTACTGATTCACCTGTTTGTGTTGTAATTTGTCCTGTATTTAATCTTATAGTTGAAGCTGTTGGCCCGGGATCAAATCTTATTGTCAAAGATGTAATGTTTGCTGCTGAACATGCCATTCCTTCAAATTCTAACCATGCAGAACGAATATTCTTTCCATTTTCAGGAAGTGTTATTGTCCGGGTAGGGAATACAAATGCTGTCCCGCTGGCTAAATTAGTATTTAAATACCTGCCACCAAAATTCCATTCTACTGTTTTTATTCTTGTTGCACAAAAAGTATGCCCTTGAAATAAAAAAATTATTGCACCAAAAATATAAAAAATATTGTTTCTATTTTTTTTCATTTAACAAAATGTTTTTTATTATTAATCAATTTATATAATACAACTAATTTATATGAAATTTTATTATCTTTCTACAGACAAAAAAAATTTTTAAAATAATTTTATGGTATAAAAAACCTATGTAACCACTAAAAACTGTTGGATATGAACCAATTATATTTTCTAAATATATTTTAACTGGAGATGTAATATTTGTATCATCATAAACTGTATATTCATCTTTGTCAATATTAATAACTCTATGTAAATAATTTTTATCCCCTAACCTATATAATACTATATCTCCTAACTTAATTTTTTTAGTTTTTTTAATGTAAACTACCTGTCCACTTTTTATCAGCGGACGCATACAACCACCAGAAGTTTTTATATACATAGTTTTATAATCATTAACTGATTTTTTATCTTGTAGAACCTATTTAAAATTTTTTTCTTATGACAATCGGGGAACTTGTTTACACTGTCCACGAAAAATTGGATTTCCTGAAATACATTTTCCACATGCAAGAGCTGCTGTTTCAAAAATTTTTTCAGATTTGATTGAAGGTTTTTGATATATTTTTTTGTTTTTTAAATTTTCTTTTTTCATTTTTGTTTTATATAAAATATATCCTTTCAAGTCAACAAATTATCCTTGTGATATTTGTCACACAAATCATATTTCTTGCACAACTTTAGCTAACCTTTTTGCTGTAAAAGAACACATATAAAAATTTTTAGTTTCAACATATGCCACACCAGGACAACGATTACAAACTGACACCAAATCACAACTTTTACATTCTACATAATTATCAATATTTTGTTTGTTTAATTGTTCAAACTTTTTTGAAAACCAAATCTGTTTAAAAGTCTGATTATTTAAATCACCTATTTTGTACGAAAATTGTAGACATGGATAAACTTTTCCATCAGCTGTTATACCAACAATGTTTCGTCCTGCAGAACAAATTAAATTTGATATTAAATCTAAACTTTTCTTATGGTTGAATTTTATCTTCTGAAGAAAATCTTTTATTTTTTTTTGTGATATCATATATTTTTGTGGTGTGGAATCTCCATCATTTTTAGGCACTAAAACAAAATCAAACTTTGTTTCAAGACAATTATTTTTTGCAAATTCTTGTAAATACACATACTCGTCATAATTTATTTCCATTATAGGACATTTTATTGCTGTATTTATACCTTCTTTTTTTAAATATCTTATTGCACAAACTACTTTTTTATAACTGTCATTTTTAAGAGTAATACTGTTGTGAACTATTTCTCTACCATAAAAACTTATTTCCACCTTGTCTACACCGGAAAATTTTAGTTTTTGTGCAACTTTTTCATCAATTAAAGTTCCATTTGTAAAAAGTAATACTACAAAATTTAGTCCTTTGGCATACTTAATTAAATCAAAAATATCTTCTCTTATTAACGGTTCTCCACCAGTAAATACAATGTATAAACCACCTAAGTTTTTAATTTGTTTTATTACATTTTTAATTTTTTCAGTAGTCATAGTTTTTTTTGTTTTATAATATTCAGGTAAATAACAATGGATACAGTTAAGATTACATTTGTAAGTTATTTCTATGGTTGTATATAGAGGTATTCTTTTTTGAAATGTAATATTAAAAATTTCTTCAGAAACTTTCATATTAACAAACTATTCAATCAACTTTTTTTCTCTAAGAATAGACACAAAATTTTTTATATCTAAAATAACATCCTCAATATTAACATCATATTCTTGAACAATCTTTTGTGCAATTTCATTAAAATTATAGTTTTTTTGTAATAAATCTATTATTAGACTACCAATTTCATTTACGCTATGCAACATGGAAGTTTTCATATCTACTATAAAAATTTTTCCATCAATTTTTCTGTAAGCAAGATTTTTTTTTAGTTTCATTCTTGTTCATTTTTAAATGAATAAATAAATTAAATAATTTTCTCTACAAGAAAGTTCTTGTTAAAATTTAATTTATAAAACATATCTTTTTTTACGATATTTACTACTGTTGATAAAACTTTTCCACCTAACAAATTGGATTTCAACACACAGAGATTGTTTTTTAACAGATGTTTCGTTCTCTCCATATAATTACACTTTATAATTTTGAAAAAATTTGTATGTTTGTTTAACACAAATATTTTTCTAACTTCAAATATTCTATTAGTGTTTTCTAACCTTAACATTTTCTTTTGACGACCGAGTTCTCCCCAAAAAGGACTTTTATACGAAAAAAGTTTTTTGTTAAAAAAAATAAGCGAAACAAGTTCGTCAGATAAAATTTTTATTTTTTTTGATCTTATATTTTTTATTATTGTAGATTTACCTTTTCCTGATTTCCCTATAAACAAATAACAATTTTTTTTATAAACTATCCCGCTACTGTGTAATAACAAACCTTTGTTTAAAAATAAAACATAACTAAAAATAATTCTCATCATAGAATCAAATGAATAAATATTTTCTTCAACAAAACAATAAATGTTATTATTTTCAATGCATAATCCAAAATCTTTCCTTTTATAAAAAATTTTAGAGACACATTTGAAATCTGTTTTATTTAATACATTAACAAAAATTTTATTTTTATATTTTATTTCATTATCTTTTATTAAAAAATTTTTATAATTAGAAACTATCTTTTTATAAAAATTTTTGTTTATATTAACAAAAAATATTTTTAATAAAACATTGTTTGGAATACATAAAAAATTAAGATTTACTTTCATTAAGGATAGTAAACAAAAAAATTTAAAAAATATTTTTTACCCACCAATATTGTGACTTAAGACGTAACATTAACTTTTTGTCTGGTATATTAAGTTTTGTGTCATCAACAGGTTCTACTATAAATATTTTACTTTCTTTAGAAAGATCTAAAATTTGTTGATCTGACTCCGACATATCAGAATTTAATATTATCTTTACTTTTGGTCTTATTGGAAAACCTTTGTTCGTCCCACAAACAATCCCAATCTCTTCTGTGTTAAGTTTTACATAGCTACCAATAGGAAATAAAGAAATTCTATCTATAAAAACTTTAATTAAATTTGAGTCAAACTGTTCTTGAGCAGATCTTATCAGTTCTACTAATACATTATGTGGTAACATCCGTCCGCGATAAGGTCTTGTATGAGTCATTGCTTCATAAACATCTGCGATACTAATTATTCTTGAGTACAAATCAATTTCTTTCCCTTTAAGTTTTGCTGGATACCCGGAACCATCAAATCTTTCATGAACATTTTTTATTATTGAACCTAACCTTTCTTTTAATTTAATATCAATATTTAATTTTAACAATTCTGTGTTAATATTATATGAATGTTTTTTTACTTCCTCGTATTCTTCTACTGATAATTTTTTATTTTGGTTTACAATTTTTATTACTGAAACCATACCTAAATCATGTAACATCCCAGCTAAAACTAAATTAAACAATTCTTCTGCAGAAAAATTTTTTTCTATTCCTAAAACTGCACAAAAAATAGATACATTTACACTATGACTAAAAATATAATTATCTGGAGTTGAATAATTACAATATAACAATATAGTATCTTTGTCCTGATATGTACAATTTATTATTGATCTTATAGAATCTTGTATTTTTTCTATTGAAATATTACTTTTTTCTAAAATTAAATCTGTAAAAACTTCTTTAATATTTTTTATTGATAAACCATAAGTTTGTTCTAATGATATATTGAGAGAATTTGTGCTATTTATTTCTGGATTTTTATCGTTTTCTACTGAAATTAACAAATTTTGTTGCTTGAGTTTTTCTACAACTTCTTTTTTTAGAAAAGGTTTTAATAAGGATACTTTGGCTTCTTTTTTCGGTGCGTCTTTATTTTCACCTGTTTCGTCTAACTTTTTCTTTAATATATCTGATAATCTCATTTTTTAATATTACAAAATAACTATTTCTTTTTCAATAATTTATACTATTGGCTAAACATTACCTTATTTCTACCTGTATTTTTTGCTTTATATAACCAATTATCTGCTATCTCTATCAATTTGTTTATTTCTTTATCATCATCAGGGAAAAAACTTAAACCACAACTTATTGTTATATGTAATACTTTTTCATTATATAAAAATTTTTCTAAAGCAATAGTTTCTCTAATTTCTTCTGCTAATTTTACTGCCATATTTTTGTCATGATATGGTAAAAATATTAAAAACTCTTCACCACCCCATCGTGAAATTAAACCTATCTGACCAACTGTGTTTTTAAATATTTCAGCAATACTTTTTAACAAATAATCGCCTGCTAAATGTCCATAAGTATCATTTATTTTTTTAAAAAAATCTATATCAAACATTAATATTGAAAATTTTGTATTGTATCTTGTAGCTCTTAAAAATTCTTTTTCTAATCTATCCATAAAATATCGTCTTAAATATAAACCGGTCAAACCATCAATTCTGGACATCTCTTCAACTTCTTTAAACAAAATTGCTCTTTCAAAACCTATCTTTGTCTCTTCAAATAACAATTGTATCTGAGGAACAATTTTTTCTTTGTTTATCTTGTCAGAGTATTCTACTGCTATACGATATTCATAGTAATGTGAAAATAATGTGTTAGAAACATAATTCTTAAACTCACTTCTTGGTGTAGGATATAAATAATTGTGTTTAATTTCATCTAATTTTTTTTTATCTAAAGTTTCCGGTAAAACAAATACTTCCAAAACATCTTTTTTCTTTAACTTAAGCAGTGCGATATGAATTATGTTTTCTCCAAATTTGTTTTGTAATATTTTATAAAATTCTAAAAATAATTTGTTTAAATCTAAGTTTTCATTTATCTCTTCTATCACTCTAAAAAGTTCTTTTTGTTGGATCAACTTCTGTTCTAAAATCTTATTTTCTAACACAATTTTTTCAGTATTTAACTTTATACTATCAATTTCTGCTTCTAATTTTTGTAACTCTGGAGTATATGTTAAGTTAAGATTTAACATTTCGTCATAAAAATTTTTCATTACTAAAACACATAAAAAAATTATAATAATACTCGGTAAAATAAAAATTTTTTCTGGAGATACAAAATATAATATTAAACCATAAACTAATAATACAATTGATACATTTAACACATATCTATTTTTAAAAAAATTTGTTCTGTTACAAATTTGTATTATTATAAAAGGAGATAACATTATCATCACTACAAAAATTATGTTTTTCATATTACAGTTTTATTTTTACCTAAAGATTTTGCTTTATAAAGATTCTTATCTACTAAATCAAGAAACTCTTCTACAGTATAATTTTTTTCATATTCTTTTACACCACATGAAACATTAAATTTTACTTTTTTATTTTTTCCATTTTTAATATCTCTAGCAAAAACTTCTTCTCTGTTTGCAATCTCTCTGATATCTTCCATCACCTTAAACGCATTTTCTTTATTAGTGTCAGGCAGTATCACACAAAATTCATCACCACCATATCTTGAAATTATGTCTGTTTCACGCAATCGTGATTTTAAAATGTTAGAAATACAAACTAAAACATCATCACCAGTATTATGTCCATAGGTATCATTTATTTTTTTAAAATTATCTAGATCTATCATAGCTATTGAAAGTTTTTTTTCATAAAATTTTGCTCTATTAATTTCTTCCTGCAGAATTTCTTTTAAATATTTTTGTACATACAAACCCGTCAACGAATCCGTTATAGACAACTCTTTTGTAATTTCAATTAATTTTATGTTTGCAATGTTCAATAATACATATTTACTTAACAACATTGTTATTCTTAAAAAATCTTCAGATAAAGATTGTGTTGAACTTATTAACAAATAATTTGCCTGAGAATTTTTATTAACATTTTCTATCAATGGTATGCATATTATTGATCTTATTAAATTTTTATTTTCATCTTGTAACAAATTTTTTATTGTTTCAGAATTGTTAATGTATAAATATTTATTATTTTTTGTAACTTCTTCAACTATTTTTTTTTCTATACCTTCTTCAGGTGGTTCTAATAAAAGTTTTATATCTGTCTGACCTAAAAAAAATGTTTGAAATTCTTTCTCCACAAACATTTTTAAATCTTTTAAACTGACTATAGAACTTAGTTTATCTGCAATTTTTTCTATTAAACCATAGTTTTTTATTTGTATACTGTTATTATATATTTCTTCTTTAGTTCTTTGTTGAGCAAATGTTAATGAAGAAAATTTTTCCTGCAAACTCTCTTTTTTCTCTAAATATGCAGTTCTTTTTTGATTAACTTTTTCATCTATTTTTTGTAAAAAATAAAAACATCCCATCATCCAACCTGTTTCTATTAAAATAATTATTTTATCAAGAAAAGGGCTGTATGGTGCATTGTCGTTGTATAACAATAAACTTATAAAAACACCACTTAAAACTATTACAAACAAAACTACTATCTCAAGAAAAATGTCTTTTAATAGGTAAGAAGAAATTATTAAAATTGAAAATGTAGGAAAAATTACTACTGCATAATTTGGATATCTAACTATATTATAAAAAATAAAAGAACCTAAAACAACTATTAAAACTTTTAACAAGAAACTTATAATTTCTTTCACTATAATGACTTATTGCTCTTATAAGAAAATTTTTAAAAAACTATATCAATCATAAATTTTATTTTATCCATTTGAAATAATTTTATTACCACACTATTATCACCTAACACTTTCAAAGCCCATGAGAGGATTTGAACCTCCGACCTATCGCTTACAAGGCGATTGCTCTACCACTGAGCTACATGGGCAAAAAAAGTGCTACGTTTAAATTTTTACTAACAAAATAATTTCTTCTATATAATCATAGAACTTAATATTTACAAACTTTCAATTGTCTTCATAGTAATCAAATTCAAAATCATAAATGTTAACTTTATCTCCATGTTTTATCCCAAGTTGTTTTAATCTTTTTTCAACTCCAAGCTTTTTTATAATTTTTTGTAATCTTGTAATAGATTCTTCTTGGTCAAAATTTGTCATTTTAACAAGGCGATAAATTTTATCTCCAGAAACTATATATTTATCTTCTTTTTTTTCTACAATAATATCAGGTATATACTCAAATAACTTATAATCTGTTTTGCCAACTTTAGATGAAAACTTTTTGTTCTTTATCTTATTTAATTGAATTACAATTTTATCAAGTAGAATTTCAATATTTTCTTTTGTAATTGTTGAAATTGGTAACACCACAACTTTAAAACCTATTCTATTTCTTAAATCTTTAATCGTTTTTAATACAAAACTTTTTTCAACCACATCTATTTTGTTCAACACAACTAAAAAAGGTTTCTTAATAAGGTCTAATGAATAATTTTTTAGTTCTTTCAAAATTATTTTATATGTTTCATAGACATTATTGTTTACTAAATTTGAAATATCTATCATATGAACTAAAAATTTAGTTCTTTCAATATGACGCAAAAAATCTGTTCCAAGCCCCTTGCCTAAATGTGCATTTTCTATCAAACCCGGAATATCTGCAAAAATTATTTTAGAATCTTTATAAACACAAATTCCTAAATTAGGTGATAAAGTAGTAAAAGGATAATCAGCAATTTTTGGCTTTGCGGAAGTTATTACTGACAACAAGGTTGATTTTCCTGCATTAGGCAATCCTATAATACCAACATCTGCTATAAGTTTTAACTCTAACTCTAAAACAACCTTTTTCCCAGGTTCGCCAAGTTCAGAAATTTTTGGTGCTCGGTTAACCGAAGTTTTAAATGAAGCATTACCACGACCTCCACGACCACCAGATACTATTAAAATTTTTTCTTTATCTGTTTTTAAGTCTGCAACAAACTTTTTTTCTTTCGTAACATTATCAATTTCATAAACCACAGTACCTGAAGGAACTTCTATTAACAAATCTTCTCCCTGTTTGCCTGACATATTATTACCTTTGCCATGAAATCCATTCTGTGCTTTGTAATGTGGTCTTATATAAAAATCATACAAAGTAGTTAACTGAGAATTAGCACAAAGGTATACATCACCACCTTTACCACCATTGCCACCATCAGGCCCACCCAAAGGCACAAATTTTTCTCTACGAAAACTCATACAACCGTTACCGCCACTGCCTGATTCTACATATATTTTAACTTTGTCTATAAACATACTAATACCTAAAAAATTTTTCTAATACGAATAAAAAACATTTTTCTCTATTTTGTGTAGTATGGTTACTATAAGAAATTACTTGCTTTTTTGAAGTGTTATTTCGGCAAAACATCAACACGTTGTTTTGACTTACCACAATATTTAAAATATACAAATCCATCAATCTTTGAATGAATAGAAAAATCTTTTGAAAGAAAAGTGTTTTTCCCCGGGAAAAATTTTGTCCCGCGTTGCTTTAAAATTATATCTCCAGTTTTAACTTTTTGTCTTTGGTAAGTTTTAACACCTAAATATTTAGGGTTGCTATCTCTTCCATTAGTTGCATGAGCCATAATTTTCTCCCTTCCTATCTTACAATGTCCTTAATTTTAAGTATTGTATAATTTTGTCTATGTCCTATTTTCCTGCGCCAATTCTTTTTTGACTTACTTCTTCTAAAAACTATTATTTTTTTACTCTTTGTATGTTGTAAAACTTCTGTTAGAACTTTTGAGTTTTTTACATATGGAGAACCAATATCTACCTGTCCATCTTCTTTTTTTAACAACAAAACTTTTTCTATCTCATAGTTATCTTTCTCTGACAAATTAAGTTTCTCTACAATAATCCTATCACCTTTTTTTGCAATATATTGTTTACCACCTATCTCCACCACAGCATACATATTTATTCTCTCCTATTTATTTATAACTTCATATTATAAATTAATAAAAACTTACTATTTTAAATTACTAAAATAAAACTTTTTTGTCAATATCAAAACTTTTAATCAAAATCTATCATACCTGTTAATTAACTTTGCAAACTTTTTTGTAGTATTTTTCTCCTAATTCAAAACTTAATTCACAGAGTTTTCTAACCCTATCTTTTAAATCTTTTGGGACAGTTTCACCATATTTTTTATATGACAGTGTCCCAAATCTAGGAGAATAAGGGAATACATGCACCCAGTTTAATTTTATTTCTCTTACAAAATTTATTGTGTTATTAAACATATCTTTTGTTTCTTCTGGATAACCTACAATTATATCTGTAGAAATTATCAATTCAGGATTAACTTTCCTTAAACAATTTATAATTTCTCTATAATCATTTGTATTATATTTTCTACCCATAGAACTTAAAATATAATCATCTCCTGATTGTAATGGTATATGTAAGTGATGAAAAATACGATCTTTGTTTTTATTATAAAATTCTATAAACTTATCATTTATCTCATTGGGTTCAATTGAGGAAAATATTAAATTTATTTTACTGTCTCTAAAAATATCTTCACAAACATCAACTAAATCTTTGCCTTTGTAAAAATATCTTCCAATGTGTGTTCCTACAAGAACTATTTCTTTATATCCATTATTTTGCAACTGTTTAATTTCTTCTAATATAACATCTTCCGGCTTCGAATACATTTTATTTCTAACATATGGAATTATACAATAAGAACAAAAATTATTACATCCATCTTGTATTTTCACATATGCCCGCTGATAACCAAAAAACTTCTTAATCTTTTCTATACTATTATCTAAATCAGGTTTAACAAAATTATACTTTTCTTTCACTCCCAAAAATTTAATTTCAATTTCTGTATCTAATCTTTCAAAAAACTTTTTTTCCAATCTGTTTTGTTTTATATATTCTGCATAACATCCTACTACAAATATTTTTTTATTATCAACTTTATTTTCTCTATAAACTCGTCTCACAAATTTATAAATATCTCGCTCTGCAGGTTTTGTTACAGCACAAGTGTTTATAACTATCAGTTCTGCTTCCTTATAATCTTCAGTAATAAAATTACCTTTATCTATACTTAACTCTTTCATCACTTGACTTTCATACTGGTTTGTTTTACAACCATAAGTTCTAACAAATACTTTCATATTTGTACAAAAATTCCTGCGAGTATTATTGATGCTGTTTCGCTTTTCAAAATATTTTTCCCTAAATCTACAAAATTAGTTATACCATTGGATTTTAAGAATTTTATTTCTTCTTCAGAAAAATCGCCTGTTGGTCCTATGAATAAATTATACCTTTTGTTCCTATCAACTTTTCTTACAGTTTCAAGCACAGGTTTTGAAAAACTACTTTTATATGCTATAATATTCTCAGTTTTTTTATCTATCAAATAATTTTCTAAAAAAATTTTTTTTAATTCTTTTGGATATTCAAACTCTGTCAAAAATACTCTGTCAGATTGTTTACAAGATTCTAATATTATTTTATTGAATCTAATATATTTAGTTAAAAACTTCTCCTGATCAACTTCTGTTCTTTCTGTTATTAAAGGAACTATTCTGTCTACACCAAGTTCTGTTAATTTTTCTAGTACTAACTCAAACTTGTCTTGTTTAATTATTGATTGAAATACAGTAATTTTTTTTTCTTTTCTCTCATAATGAATTCGGGTCAGAACTTTTAACTCTACAAAATTTTTTGTAACATTAATTACTTCACAATAACATACATTTCCTTTTCCATCAAACAACCTTATCTTTTCTTTTTTTTTAACACGATGAGATTTTGATAAATGTTGTTGTTCTTCGTTTTCAATTTTAATTTCACTATGTTCTAAACTACCAGTATAATAAAACTGTGTCATATGTATAGAATAGTTTTTATTTTGATGTTGTTAAAACTTTAAATATCTAAACCTAAACTTTTACCATACTCACGTAAAATATTTTTTTGTTTGTCATTGAGTTTTTCCGGGACATGAATAATTGTTTCTACATACATATCTCCTCGGCGAGAAGAATGTAAATTTGGCATGCCTTTACCTTTTAACCTAAAAACCTTATTAGTTTGTGTCCCAGGAGGAATTGACATCTTAAGTTTTGCTCCTTCAATAGTTGGAACTTCTACTTGACCACCTAAAACCGCTATTGGATACGGTATCTCAACCTTACACACTAAATCATCTCCTTGACGAACAAATATTGGATGTTGGGCTATTCTAACTACAACATACAAATCACCAGAAGCACCTCCTTCATCTCCTGCTTCTCCTTTACCTTTTATTCTAATAGTAGTTCCATTATCAACTCCTGGAGGAACTTTTACTGAAATTTTTGTTTGTTCTTTAATTTTACCACTGCCAAAACATTTCTCACACGGTATATCAACTATTTGTCCTTTACCTTTGCAACGAGGACATGGTTGCGATTGAACAAACCTGCCAAAAAAAGTATCTTGTGTTGAAGAAATGTGGCCAGTACCTTTACATTTGTTACAAACTTTTTTTGAAGTACCGGGTTTTGCTCCACTGCCTCTACAAGTGCTACATGTTACCGTATGATAAATTGAAAAATCTTTCTCAACACCTCTATACGCTTCTTCTAAAGAAATTTTTACCGGTACTTCAATATCTGCTCCACGACGAGGACCACTGCGTTCACGATGTGTACCAAAAATGTCGAACAAATCTTCAAATATACTTCCACCAAACCCCATATCACGAAATATTGAACCAAAGTTTGTCCCTGAAAAAAGATCCTCTTGAGAATAATGGCTATCAATACCAGCATGGCCATATGTATCATACTCTCGTTTTTTATTTGGATCAGACAAAACCGCATATGCTTCAGAAATTTCTTTAAACTTTTCTCTTGCCTCATCCTTTTTTTCTGCAGGAACCCTGTCTGGATGATGCTGTACAGCCAACCTACGATAAGCTTCTTCAATTTCTTTCGCCGAAGCAGTTTTGCTAACACCGAGAATTTCGTAATAATCCCGTTTTACTGTCATCTAATTATTTTTCTTCCTTATACTCTGCATCAATAACTTCACCTTTAGATTTTTCTCCTGATTGTTCTTTAGGTTGTTCTTGTGAAGTTTGTTGTGTTGAAACATTATCTTGCGAAACAGATTGTTGGTTGTTTGCTGTAGAACTTTTTGCCTGTGCTTCCTTATAAACCACTTCTCCAAGTTTATATGAAGCTTTCATTAAATCATCTTTCGCTTTTCTGATAACATCCGGTTCTTCTGATTTTAATTTATCTTTTGCATCGTTCAATGCTTGTTCTACAGATAATCTTTCTTCCTGAGACAATTTATCCCCATATTCTTTCAACGACTTTTCAGTATTGTAAATTAAACTATCTAATTGGTTTCGTTCATCAATAATTTCTTTTCTTTTTTTATCTTCTTCTGCAAACTTTTCTGCTTCTTTAATCATTTTTTCAATTTCTTCTTTTTTAAGTTTTGTTGATGCTGTTATACGAATTGATTGTTGTTTCCCTGTCCCTAAATCTTTTGCACTAACATGAATTATCCCATTTTCATCAATATCAAAACTTACTTCTATTCTTGGCACACCACGTGGTGCTGGTGGAATACCTTCTAAAAAAAATTTTCCAAGTGAAGTGTTGTCTTTAGCTAAAGGTCGTTCTCCTTGTAATACATGAACTTCTACCGAAGGTTGGTTGTCCATGGCAGTAGTAAATATTTCTGACCTTTTAGTTGGAATAGTAGTATTTCTTTCTATTAATTTTGTGAACACACCTCCTAAAGTCTCCACTCCTAAAGATAACGGTGTAACATCTAAATGCACAATGTCTTTAACCTCACCACCAATAATACCTGCTTCAATAGCAGCACCTAATGCTACACATTCCATTGGATCTACACCACGTTCTACTTTTCTACCAATGTAATCTTCTAAAAATTTTAACACTATAGGCATTCTTGTAGGACCACCAACAGGAATAATTCTTGAAATATCTTTAACTGAACTTATACCACTATTAGATTTATTCTTGGCATCATTAATTGCTTGATCAATAGATTTTGCACATCGTTCTACAATTGACTTGACCAAATTTTCTAAAATTGATCTTGTAATTTTCATAGTTAAATGTTTAGGGCCAGAAGCATCCGCAGTAATAAACGGTAAGTTTATGTCTGTTTCCATAACACTGGATAATTCTATTTTAGCTTTCTCAGCTGCTTCGCGAACACGTTGCATAGCCATTTTATCGTTTCTAATATCAATCCCGGTTTCTTTCCTAAACTGTTCAACAATATAATCAATCAAAACATTGTCCATATCAGTCCCACCAAGTTGTGTATCACCTGAAGTTGATATTACATCAAAACTTTTTGCACCACCAACTTCCCAAAATTTCATTATTGTAACGTCAAGTGTTCCTCCCCCTAAATCAAAAACCATAATTTTTTCTTCATGTCCTGCTTTGTCAATACCATAAGCTAAACATGCTGCTGTGGGTTCATTTATAATTCTTACAACTTCCAACCCTGCAATTTGACCTGCGTCTTTAGTTGCTTGTCTTTGGTTATCATTAAAATATGCTGGAACTGTAACTACAGCTTTGTCCACCTTATCTCCTAAAAAAGATTCTGAATCTCGTTTAATTTTTTGTAAAATAAATGCTGACAATTGTTGTGGTGTATATTCTTTACCATAAATTTTGTACTTAAAATCTTGACCCATTTTACGTTTAAACGCAGAAACTGTTCCTTCAGGATTTGAAATTGCCTGTCGTCGGGCTGGCTCACCAACTAATAATTGTCCATCTTTAGTAAATGCAACATAAGACGGAAATGCTTTACCACCAATAGTAACACCTTCTGCTGCAGGTATTATAACAGGTTTACCTCCTTCCAAATATGCTGAAGCAGAGTTTGATGTTCCTAAATCTATACCTATTATTTTACTCATAAAAATTACCTCCAAAAAATAATTTATTTATTCATCCTTTTCATCCTGATTTATTTTTTCTTTAATATTATTTGATGCTGATTCTTGTTTTTGGGTTTCCTCTATGTTAGAAACTTTTTTTGCTACTTTTACTTTTGCCGGTTTTAAAATTATTTCCTCCCCTCCATTTTCTATTTTATATCCTTCCATTAAAACTGATACAATAACATTGTCTTCTACATCATTACTATCTTCAAACTCTAAAATCTCATGATGTAACGGATTAAATTTCTTACCTACACAATCTATTTTTGTAATCCCTTCTTTCTTCAAGAAAGATTCTAACTCTGAGTATATCATCTTCACCCCATCAACAACTTGTTTTTGGTCAGTTTTGATATTATCAAAACTTTTTATTGCTTGGGAAAACATTTCGTATAAAGATATAACTTTTTCAACAACAAAAATTTTACCTAAAAAAAATTTTTGTTGTTTTTCTTTTTCAACACGTTTCCTAAAATTTTCAAAATCAGCTTTTAAACTTAATAATTGTCTATATAAGTCCTTATTTTTTGTTTCTAATTCTTCTATAAACTTATTTTTTTCTTCTAAAGATTGTTTCAACAATATCTCTTCATTAATCTTTTCTTCTCGACTTAAGTTTAAAATTTCTTCTATCTTTTTTTGACATTCTTCGTGTTTTTCTTTGTTGGTCATATTTTTGCCATATAAACTTTTTTTAATTCTTTATTATGGTCTAAAACTATTTCATTAGATGTATCAATTTTACTTTTAGTTTCAACTTTTTCAATAAAATAATCTTCATTTGCTCCAAGAAGTTTTTTTATTCTTGAATACGGATTTATTAACATACTATGCCCATAAAAATTTTTTTCTGAATAATCTTGACCTATAGAATTTACACCACAAAAATATATCTGATTCTCGTACGCACGAGATCTATTTGTCATTTCCCATATCGTATAATCTCGCATCAATGCTGATGGTCGAACAACAAGTTCAACCCCTGATAAAGCATATTTTCTTGCAAGTTCAGGATAATCTCCATCAAAACATATCATACAACCTATTTTTATAAAATCTGTCTTCCAAATAACAGTTTTTTTTCCTGCAATACTCCAACTTTCTGTTGGAAACAAAAATATTTTTCTATATTCTTCACCAATAATACCTTTTGAACTAATAAAAAACGCACTGTTATAAAATCTATTTTTTATATTAGAAGGTACATAAGTTGGAAATATAATGTTTACCTTATTCTCTTTTGCAAGTTGACAAATTAAACCTTTAATTTGTCCCAACTTCATTTTTAGGTCAAAATAAACTTTTTTTATCCCAGCATCTTTTTTATCTACAACTTTTCTTAATGAAAAACCTGTTGTAACAGTTTCAGGGAAAATAATTAAATCTGGTTTTTTTATTTTTAAAATATTCTTGATCAAATAAATGCACCTGTCAACATTTTTTTCAACATCTAATGGCACAATTTGTGGCTGAATCGCACATAACAAAAAATTTTTCATTTAGTTTTAAATTTTAACTTGTATAAAAATTATTTTTTGGTCACCTTTCTTGCTGTATCAAGAATTTTTATTGCTTCAATTGCAACTTTTATTGCTTCATCAATACCAACTTTTTTTACTATTGGCGCATTTGCCCATGTTGCACCTATTATTGCTAAAATTTCACCTGCATAAACTTTTTTTATTGTAGAAACTATGAACAATGCTGCTGATTCCATAGATGTGGCTAATGTATTCCCTCGTTCCCAAGCTTTCCACAACATTTCGTTGTATTCTTGGATAGGCAAAGCAGGATCGCCAGAAGCTGATTCTATATAAAAAGCATCTTTACAATGAACTATGCCTGTATGATACTTTACTTTTAGCTTTTTAGATGCTTCTACCAAAGCGTTTGTAACTTCTAAATTTGCTACTGCAGGAAATGATATTGGGATATATTGTCTTGAAGTTCCTTCTTCCCTTATTGCACCTGTAGAAATCACCACATGACCAATATCAACTTCTCTTTGTAACGAACCTGCTGTCCCTACCCTAATAAATGTATCTGCTCCAATTTTTATCAACTCTTCAACACAAATTGCAGTTGATGGACAACCAATACCTGTTGACGTGGTTGAAACTTTTATTTTTTTCCCATCATATCCTTTAATTGTTCCTGTAAAAGTCCTATATTCTCTGTTAAAAGCGATTTCTTTTGCTTCATCAAAATAACTTGCAATTTTTTCCGTTCTACCGGGATCACCTGGAAGTAAAACATACCGACCTACATCTCCTTTGCATAATGCTATATGATATTGTTTTCCTTTTTCCATAAATTTTTTCTCCTTGATAATCTTTATGTTTTTTATCCATTATTTTAAAGACTAAATTATTGTCCCTTATTTTTTTGTAATTGCTTTTTCTTTTTTATTCTTTTTTTATATTTTTGTCTTATTTGAAACTTTCTTACCTTTTGTTTACTCTTACTTCTATGGGTCACTTTTTGTTTACCTCCTGTGAAATTAGTTTAAAAGTTTTTTTTAACGATTCAGAAATAACTTTTGTCTCAGATATGGTTGTAATAAAATTTGTATCACCAAACCATCGCGGTACTATATGCACATGAATATGATCATCAATACCTGCTCCTGCACATTTTCCTATGTTAATTCCTATATTAAACCCATCCGACTTATGCGTTTTCTTTAAAACCTCAACCATTTTTTTTACTAAAAAAAACATTTCTTCAAACTCTTCTTTTGTAAGTTCAGATAAATCTTTCTTATGCTCATATGGGACAACCATCAAATGTCCATTATTATATGGATATAAGTTCAATATAACAAAACAAGTTCTTCCTTTAAAAACAACCAGGGATTTTATATCACATTTTGAACTTGTTTTTC
The DNA here is from genome assembly GCA_937936785.1 of uncultured Endomicrobiia bacterium. GTDB lineage: Bacteria > Elusimicrobiota > Endomicrobiia > DTEH01 > DTEH01 > CALDDQ01. Next base: position 9,061 of record CALDDQ010000002.1, on the reverse strand, counting down.
TACATAAAACACATTTTTTACTATTTTTTTTGTTTTTAATAAACTTCTCTCTCCAAGGAGCCCAAATTGTTTTCATAATTTTATAATTTTTATCTTATCTTTCTTTATCCAACCCTGAACATTGTCTTGTGGCAAATATATTGCATAAAAATTTTCTTTCTCTGACAAAACTAAAACTTTATTACCTTCTGTTATAGGTGAAGTTTTGGTATAAAAATTTTCATCCGGAGAAGAACCTATCTCCGTAGGCTCTATCACTATAGCATAAGTTTTTAACGATTCTTTATATTTGCTAATATATATGACTACTAAAATAAAAAAAATAACTGACAATATATTACTTATTTTTTTAAAATTTTTTTCATTATAAAACATTTTTATTATTAAAAAAACAAAAAATATTATATTCACAAAAAATAAAACATAATTTATTTCCTCAAATTTAAACATATCATAGTATTGCAAAAAAATGTTCTTAGATGTTTCGTACCCTAATGTTTGCAAAATAAATTTCAAATTAAAATTTATATCTTTGTCTCGTGGTGAAATAAGTTTTGCAAGTTCATAATAATATCTTGCATAGCCTAACTTGTTCTCTCTATAATAACAATTGCCAATATTATAATAAACTTCTGCACAGTATTGTCCATTGGTTAAAAGATCATTTGCAACTTTTTTGTAAATTTCACTTGCTAGAACAAACTTTCCTTGAGCGTATAGTTCATTTGCAGATTTAATCTCTGCATTTGTATGTTCTAAAAAACTACAATATATTGCATTACTTAACAATAAACTTACTATTAAGGTTAGTTTTTTATATTTTTTGTAGTTCATATTCAAGTTTAGATATAATTTTTTCTGTTAAACCTAAAATCTGTTCAAACTCGTTTACTTTATCTTTTGTTTTTGAAAATCTATAAAAATTTAATTCTTCCCACAAAGACAAAATTTCTTCTATAGTTTTTGTATCAAGTTTTTTATCATAACTCTTTTTTATAGTTTCAGCAGTAATTATCTCTCTGGACAAATTTAACTTGTCTGCAAAATAATTTGTAAATATATCATATAAAATATTTATCTTGTCATAGTAGTTTTTATTTTTCATTTTTTTTAATTTTATAATTTGTGCTTTAAATACTTTAAATGCACGACTAAAACGAAACTTTCTAATATCTTCAGACAACAGTTTTCTATAATTAAAATATCCTAAAAATATTATGTATACAAATAAAGGAATTGTTTGCAAAAAAAACCATCTGATAGAAAATGAAGTATGATTTACAATTTTATGAGATAACTTTATGTATCTAATATCCTGAATAGAAATTTTCTGTCCTTCTTTTCTAGCTTCTTTTGTAAAATAACTTTCCTGCAAACTACTATCAGTTTCTTTTGAAGGTGAAACATTAATTAAAATAGGTTTTGTAAAAATGTTTTTATACTTTTTTTCTATAGGATCAAAATATATAAATTTTATTGATGGAATTTCTAACTGTCCTTGAACTGTTGGTGCTATTGGTATTTGAAAAATTTTTTTACCTTTTACAATATAATTTTCTTTGTTTATATCAAACGAAGATATCGGATCAAATACTACAAAACTTTTACTTAAAACTTCTTTAATGACTTTTTCTGGTAATGTAACAGCCTTAATATTGCCTGTCCCTAAAATTTCTATGTTTAACATAATTGTTTGATTAACTTCTGTTTTTGTTTTATCCACACTACTTTTAATAAAATATTCACCAACAGCATCTGCGGATTCTGAAGATGTTTGAGGAAGTGGCAAAATATTAATATTTATCGGTTCTGTTTTAAGCACAACTTCTTTCCCAGAAGAAAAAAATTGTTTAAAAAATCTGTCTGAAAAAAAATCTTCACTATTAAAATCTTCCACCATACAGCGAACAACAGCAGAACCTATCTGCAACTTTCCTGCACTTACAGCAAACAATGCTGTTTTTATCTCTGAAACATAATATCTCTCTCCGGCAATTGTTGTATAATAGTTTCTCTGCGGAGGTAAATCTTCAACTAAAAATCCGGTTAAAGTCGGTGCAGTATATTGTGGTTGAGACATAAGATTAACTTTTGTGTAAAATCTAAATGTCATAGTTATCTGTTCGTTGACATAAGCACTCTTTTTGTCAACTAACATTTCTACAAACAAACCTTTAGATTCTCCTTTGTAAACATTATTTTCTACAGGCAACTGTTTTACTTTTCCTTGAACAACTTTTATAGTTATAGGTTGTGTCTGATAAACTTTTCCTTGATAATTTATGCTAAAAGGTTCAATAATAAATTCTCCAACTTTGCGCGGGGACAATATATAATTAAAAACTACTGAAGAGTTAATTTGACCATTTATAATTGTAATATTTTGACTACGACCAGAAGAATAAATTTGAAAATCTGGAATAGTGGGAATTGTCGGATTGGGTAGATTACTTATTTTACCAGTAACTGTCACCTGAAGTGTGAGTTGGTCGGATAAAGAAATTTCATTTTTATCCACCGATGCAGAAATTGAGATTTCACCATAAATTCTTATAACAGTTGTTAGTAATATAAAAAAATATAACAAAAACTTTTTTTGCATATTTATATTCTTACAATTTTTAGTCTTGGAAACAAATTATTTTATAAAAAATATATCTACAATTTAATATACTAAAATTTTTCTTTACATAACATTATTTAACATATTGCAAATATATTTTTACCAATCTTTTTCTACTTCAGGCAACTTCGGTTTTTGTTTTTTAATAACATCTTTTTTATCTTTTTGATTCAACATTTCTATTAATCTGTGAACATCTTGTTCTGACATATATTTTTTTTGTTCTTGAGAACCTTTTTTTTCTTCTTGTTTTTTATCATCATTTTTTTGTTGTTGTTTGTCATCCTTGTGTTTTTTATCCTGTTTTTTTTCTTGTTGCAAAATTGGATTTAACAAAATTTGCTGCAAATTATATCGTGCAGCATTGTTATTAGGATTTTCTATCAAGGAACGCTTGTAATAATCTTTTGCTTGGTCATAGTTGTTCATCTTATAGTAAGCATTACCAATGTTATGCAAAATATTGGACTTAAAATTTTTATCTTTTGTAAAATTATACGATTTTTCATATTCTTTGATAGATTCTTCATAAAGTTGTTGTTTGTACAAACTGTTCCCTATGTTAAAGTTTACTATTGCAGAATCCGGCTTTTGCATCTGTGCTTTACGATATAGTTCCAACGATTCTTCATACTTATGTTTTTTATAATATTTATTGCCTTCATTTATATTCTTATTAAAATTTGCTAGTAAATTATGTCCTAATAATAAAAAAAGTAATAATATAACAACTATAAAATTTCTCATAAAAATTAAAATATTTTTATTAGCCAATCTTTAGGGATAAAAATTTCTGTCAAAAATAATATAATTAACAAATAAACAAAATAATGGTACCTGTTTATATATATATTATACATTTTACTTTTTAATTCTCCTTTTTTTATCTCCCCTATTTCTCTAGTTAAAAAATCTACTATAGAAAGATTTGCATATGATAAAGAAAAATATTTTCCTGAAGTTGCACGTGCAATTTCTATTAACAATTTCTCATTCAATCTGCTTGTAATTATATTTCCCTTTTTATCTTTTTTGTAATCAATGACTTGTCCATAATCATTTCTTATAGGAATAGGTCTACCCTGTGAGGTTCCAACACCTACTGTGTAAATTATAACACCATTTTTACGTGCTTCATCAATTTGTTCACTAACGGACGAATCATGATCTTCACCATCAGTGAATATTATTAAAACTTTTGTTGTTCTACTATATTGTTTAAATACTCTAATTGCTTCTGCTATGCAATCACCAATTTTTGTCCCTGGGAATGGTACACTATCAGTGTCTACAAAAGATAAAAAATATTTTGCTGAAGAAATGTCCAAAGTCAGTGGACATTGGTAAAATGATATTCCTGCAAATGTTATAATACCAACTCTATTAGCACCAACTCTGTCCAAAAGTAAACTTACAATTTTTTTTACTAACTCTAACCTGTTCGGTTCAACATCTTCTACTAACATACTTTTTGAAACATCTATAGCAAAAATTATATCTGCACCAACAACTTTAACTTCTTTTGGTACCAAACCCCACTGCGGTCCACTTAATGACACAATAAAAAATAAAAATATTAACAAAAATATTATATCAGTAATCTTATAAATTTTTATGACATCTCTGTGCACTACTTTCCCAAACATTGCAGAATCAATAAATCTTTTTAACAAAAAATTATACTTTTTATATCTCAAAACTAAAAAAATTGTAAATATAACAATTAAAATTGGTAGTAAATACAAATATTCTATATTGGCAAATTTCATTTTAATTCCTTTATGGTATTCTAACAAACCATAATTTTTCTAACAACAATTTAATTAAAAAAAGTATAAAACCTAAAAATAATGGATATTGGTAAAAATACTTGTATTGAGTATACTCTATCATTTTTACTTCTGTTTTTTCCATTTTATCAATCTCTCTGAACACTTCAAACATTTTTTCTCTACTTGTAACATTAAAATATTTCCCAGCAGTAATATCTGCTATTTGTATCAAAGTAGGTTCGTCTAAATCCTGTGGTAAATAAACCTGTCTTTTACCCCACAGCGGATCATCTAATATGTATAAAGATTTACCACCAACTCCACCACAACCTATTGTATAAATTTTAATATCTAAAGATTGTGCTGCTTTTGCTGCTGTTATAGGATCTATCTCGCCCATATTGTTTATACCATCAGTTAACAAAACTATAATTTTTGTCTTGCTAACAACATCTTTCATCTTAGCAATAGCAGTCATTATAGCAGAACCTATCGCTGTACCATCTATTTTTATCATACCGATACTCGAGTTGTCTAAGGATTTTATCATTGCATCACGATCAATTGTTAACGGACATTGTAACACCGCCAATCCACTAAAAACTACAAGTCCAAACCTGTCATTTTTACGTAACTTAACAAATTCTTTTGCAGCTTCTACCGCTACATCAAATCTGTTTTTCGGGTTAAAATCTAACGCATACATACTGGTAGAAGTGTCCAAACATAACATTATATCTACTACATTTTTTGTCTCTTCTTTAGAAACCAATCCCTGTTTTGGTCCTGCTGCAGAAATAATTAGTAAACTTAAAATAACTACATTTATTGTAGCACTAATTTTTTTTAAACTAAAAGTTTTATTTGCACAAGATACTACAGGTTCTATATTTGAATATTTTATTTTTAATCCTCTTTTCACATAAATTTCAAAATACCATACATATGGCAAAAAAATTAACCCTAATAATAAATACCATCTATCAAATGTTATCATCTTTAATTATCCTATTTTGTAAAATTGTGCAAAACCTATTCTATAAGTTCTTTGGCTAAATTAAAATCAACTTCTAACTGTTTTTTTTCTGGGACATACTTAGCAAATTTGGCTAAATCTGAATTGTCTAAAAAAGTTTTTAATTTTAAATTATATTTTTTATCTACTATACTTTTTAACTTGTAAAACAATTCTTCGGAAGTAAGTTCCAGAGCGTTAATTTTATATATCACACTCAAATACCAACGAACAATCTCACTAAGTTCAAGATAAAATTCTTTAATCAAACCTTTTTCTATATAATCTTTACTCCATAACTCATCCATTTTTTTCAACGCTACCAATTTGTAATCTATTTCTAACTGAGGTTTTTGTTCAACAACAATTTTTGTTTTTTTGTAAAACAAATTATACCATATCATAAAACCAATCAACAACAAAATTATCACCAAAAATAAAAATATGTTTCTTACTCCAACAGGACCAAAAATATCTGCTATCTCACCATCATATTTTAATCCATTTGGCTTTTTAATTGATACAACATTAATCTCCTGCGCAGGCAAAATTATTCTTCTTGTTTCAGTAGAATTTTTTATAGAAAAAGTTATCTCTGTAGAATTAATGGTATGTCTTCCAAGTTCTACTGATAAAAGGTAAAAAACATTTTTTTCCACTACACTTTTTGAAAATAATTTGTTTGACTTTTTTACTTCTTTCTTTATCAAAATAAACGAATCACTACTAGAACTTATTTCATACGGCATCAACATATATTCTTGCAAATAAGTAAAATTTATTGTATATTTTATATAATCTCCAATAAAAACTGTTTTCTTGTCTATAAAACTTTGTGTTTTTATACTACAAAATATCTCCTCTACAAATAATAATATAAAAAATATTTTTTTTATCATTTTTTATCTAAACTGTTTCTCTCGTTTACGAAAAAATTTTAATAATGGTTCTATGTATGATTTATCAGTATCAATGTCTATTAAATCTATATCAAACTTTTTTGTCAATGTATTCAAATAATCCATTTGAATTTTAACCTTTTCTCTAAATTCTTCAACAAAACCTTTTTTGTTAAAATTTATTTCATAAACTTGTCCACTTTCAACATCTTCTATCTCAAAATATGCTTTAATATTAATTTCTTTTTCTTTTGTATCCATAGTACGAACTAAAATCAAATCATGCTTTTTTGAAACTATATTTAATGCTTGTTCATATCCTTTGTCTAAAAAATCTGAAAATAAAAATGCAATACACCTCTTTTTTTGCACATGATAAAAATATTCCAAAACATTTTTTATATTGGTTTTTTTACTTTTTGGTTTATAATATAAAATTTCTCTTATAATCCTTAACACATGTGATAGTGATTTTTTAGCAGGGATATAAAGTTCTACCTGGTCAGTAAAAACTATCGCTCCAATCTTGTCATTATTTTTTAACCCAGATAACGCTAATATTGAAGATATTTCAGCTACAACTTCTGCTTTTATTTTTTGTCTGCTACCAAAATATTGTGACCCGCTCATGTCTAATAATAACATTATCGTAAGTTCCCGTTCTTCAACATATTTTTTTATAAACGGTTTACCATAACGCGCAGTAACATTCCAATCAATACTACGAACATCATCTCCGGGAAAGTATTCTCTTACCTCGTCAAACTCTATTCCTCGACCTTTAAAAACGCTTGAATATTGTCCTGCAAATAAATCGTTAACAATACGGTTTGTTTTAAACTCAATTTTTTTAATTTTAGAAAAAATTTCTTGTGGTAACATTTTTTATTTGAATTATTATGAAAATTAAATTTTGTGGATATATATAAATTTTTGATACAATTTTTCAATAAAAAGTTTCTTACTTTTTTTCTAAAATATATTTGACAAAATGTTAAAAAATTATGTATATTTAACTATAAAATTTTGTTATTTGAACTAAAATTTTTTTACATATCTAACTTTTTGTCAAGCATTAATCTTGATTTTTAATGCAAATTTTACTGCAATTGTAATATTTTTGATTAGTTTTTAGTCTTAATCTTATAAACAAACTTTTGCGGAGAGATGTCCGAGCGGTTGATGGAGCTGGTCTTGAAAACCAGTGTGGCGGTAACGTCACCGGGGGTTCAAATCCCTCTCTCTCCGCCAGTTTTCAATTTTAACATTTTAGACAAAATCTGTGAACCTTTTCTTAAGAAAAATTCAAAAATTGACTTTTAATTGTTTCCCTGCTGGACAAAAATCATTTCCAGTGTTTACTCCTATATAACTGATAAGCAAAAAATTCATTGTTGGAGATAACATTTATACCACCTTTTTTTTGTCCAACATCAATTTTACTTTGCAAACAAGCAAATGATTTTTAGAAAAAAAAATGCACTTGCTTGCTACAACTATCCCGTGATCGTAAATTTGGAATTAAATTACTTAAAATTCTCTTTACATTATCAAAATAATTTTGTATCATAACTACAAATTATGATTACTACGTATATAAATAATTATTTTAGTAAAGAAATGTTAAGAAAGAGCTGGCAAATAGGAAAAAATCTAAATAAGTTAAGAAAACAAAAAGGCTTATCGCAAGACCAGATTTCTAAATTGGCTGATATTTTCTATAACACGGTCATAAATCTGGATTCTGGCGGTATCACAAACCCTTCAACTGATACACTTAAAAGATTGACCAAATCTCTTGATGTTTCCGTTGATATTTTATTAAGATTTAACTATGACTAAAGAACAAAAATTTTATAAAGCATTAGATGATGTATTTATCGGAACTAAAATTGAAGGCACAGGCGGTTTTGTTAATTTGATGAAAATAAAATCAAATTACTACCGCAAGATTGAGAAACTCCTGAAAGCCGATATAGAAAAAGCATTAGAAAAATATCCTTCATTCAGAGATGAACTTTTTGATAAACTTTATTCTTTTTTTAGCCGATATTTTACTGAAAGTGGCTCAATCTATTTCAATTCAACGCCATTTCACAACAATATCTATGAAAAGGTTTATACTGATGAAAAGGATGTTATTCTCTTCTGGAAAACGCAGATGCTCTATTATGTCAAAACCGACCGGATTTTCCGAAGTTTGCCGGTTGAATTCCCCTCTAAAAGAGGGGTGTCCGAAGGACGGGGTGTTTTAAAATTCTACTTTGACGCTTCAAAGATAGAAAGCAAGAAAGCCAATGAAAAAATCTTATAGGGAGAGCTAAATTATGAAATCAACAGACAAAAAGACAATCAAAACGTTGGTTCATACTGCCGTTGAGTCATACGCGCAAGGATTTAAAGCAAGGCATGAAGGCGAAGTTGATAATCCCGAAGGGACTATCAATATGAAAATCCACAATGTTTTTATTGAGGCATTGGGGAAAGAAATTCAATATTACACCGCTCTCGTCCGCTCGCTTGATAGTTCGCTTGGCAATATGCTTGAAACTTTAGCCATAAACATTGCTACACTTTCATTTGAAGTAAAAAGAAATGTTGAAGGTCCACTCAAATCGGAACAAACAAGGATTATTGCTGAATTACTGGAAAAATATAAAAGGCACGAGATAAAGCCGAACGTCAAAGATTATCAAGTTCTGCGTTCGCTTGCCGGAAAAGACAAAGCCCCAATCAAAAGACACGATAGCGA
>CALDDQ010000001.1 GCA_937936785.1 uncultured Endomicrobiia bacterium | reverse complement strand
TCATACCTTTCTTAGCTAATACATGTGTCAACGCACTTGTCAATGTCGTCTTACCATGATCTATATGCCCTATCGTCCCTACGTTTACATGCGGCTTTGTCCTCTCAAACTTCTGTTTACTCATCGGTTAATTGCCCTCCTCCATATTATTTTTTGTTTTGTTAACTTAGTAAGAAAAATATAAAAATAACTTTCTAAATCATCTAAAAATTTATATTCCATCTTCATCACCGCACTTTTCAGCTGGGGATGGGGATCGAACCCACGACCACCTCCTTACCAAGGAGGTGCTCTACCACTGAGCCACCCCAGCATAAAAGTATATGACAAGCTAAGGTTATACCTTATTAACCAAAATTACCTCAGCAATTGTTTTTTAGATCTGCCTTATGTATTTTAAGCAGGTTAAAATTTTATATTATTAAAAATTAAAAATCAAGAAAAAACAAAAAAATTTTTTTAACTAACAGAAACATAACCAAGTTCTTCTAAAACATGTTTTGGAACTTCTTCATAGTGCGAAGGTTCCATAGAATAACTTGCTCTTCCTTGTGTTAAAGAACGTAACACTGTTGCATAACCAAACATTTTTGATAATGGAACATTTGATTTTATGTGATAAATATGTCCTTTTGCTTCCATGCTAATAACCTTTCCTCGTCGAGAATTAAAATCAGACAATACTTCACCTAAATATTCATCATGCGTAACAACTTCAACACGCATTATTGGTTCAAGCAAAAGTGTAGAAGATTTTTTTCCTGCATTTTTTACTGCAATTTCTGCTGCCATTTTAAATGCTATCTCGGAAGAATCTACCTCATGATATGAACCATCAATTAAAACTACTTCCAAGTCAATCACTGGATATCCTCCTAGAGGTCCTGATTCTAATGCCTCCATTACACCTTTTTCTATTGCACTAGTATATTCTTTAGGAATTACACCTCCCACAATTTTGTTTGTAAATTTTAATCCAGCATTTCTCTCTAATGGAATAAATTCTAATACTACATGTCCATACTGTCCTCTACCACCACTTTGTTTTATATATTTTCCTTCTGAGACAACTTTTTTAGTAAAATATTCTCTGTAAGCAACTTGTGGTTTACTAACTCTTGCTGTTACACCATATTCACGTTTCATTCTGTCAATAATAATTTCTAAGTGTAATTCTCCCATTCCAGCAAGGATTGTTTCTCCGGTTTCGTGATCAACCTTGCATCTTAAAGTAGGATCTTCATCCAAAAAATTTTCTAATGCATAAGACATTTTTTCTTCATCTTGTTTTGTTTTTGGTTCAATTTTTTCCCATATCACAGGTTCTGGAATATGTATGTTTCCAAGTATTATAGGATTTTCTTTAGTGCAAATAGTATCTCCGGTAGAAAATTGTTTTAATCCTACAAGACCAACTATATCACCATAAAAACTTTTTTCAATATCTTCTTTTTGTTGTGCATGTAAACGTACAATTCTGCCTATACGTTCTAATTTTTTGGTTCTAGGATTATATACAGTATCTCCACATTTTATTTTTCCTGAATAAATTCTTGTAAATAAAAGTTTTCCAAAAAATTTGTCTGCCTGAATTTTAAAAACTAATGCACTTAAAGGTTCATCTTCAGATCTTCTAAACATTTTTTTCTCTGAAGTAACAGGATCAACACCTGTTATACTTGGAAGTTCGTTTGGAGCAGGTAAATAATCACATATTCCATCAATTAAAAGTTGAATACCACGATTTTTGTATGCGGAACCACAAAAAACTGGTACTACTTCTGATTTAATTGTTAATTTTCTTAAAATATTTTTTAATTCTATGTTTTCAACTTCTTTATTGGTTAAATATTTTTCTGCAATATTGTCATCATAATTTCCTAACAATTCAGTTAAATTTTTTCTATAATCGTTAACAATACTATTGTATTCTTCTGGGATAGAAATTTCGTGAAATATCTTCCCTTCAACATCTTCCCACACATATGCTTTTTTGTTTATAATATCAATTACACCTTCAAAAGTTTCTGCACTACCAATTGGTATCTGAATAACAGCAGGTGTAGCATCTAACTTTTTTTTAATTTGAGCCACACTATCAAAAAAGTTTGCACCTGTTCTGTCCATCTTATTTATAAAAACAATTCTTGGAACTTCATACCTATCTGCTTGATGCCAGACAGTTTCTGATTGTGGTTCTACACCATTTGCTGCATCAAAAACTACAATACATCCATCTAATACTCTAAGACTTCGTTCAACTTCCATTGTAAAATCCACATGACCAGGTGTATCAATAATGTTAATTTGATGATCTTTCCATACAGTATAAGTAGCAGCAGAAGTTATTGTTATACCGCGTTCACGTTCTTGTGGCATCCAGTCCATAGTTGCGGTTCCATCATTAACCTCTCCTATTTTGTAAAGTTTTCCAGTGTAGTAAAGGATACGCTCTGAAGTTGTAGTTTTGCCCGCATCAATATGTGCTACTATCCCAATGTTTCTTATTTTGTCTATACTAAACTCTCTCATAATAGTTAATCTTAAAACTTATATTTTTTGTTATTATTTAAAAACCCGAAGAATAATTATGAGCTAACTTACCATCTGTAATGTGCAAATGCACGGTTAGCTTCTGCCATTTTATGTGTATCTTCTCGTTTTTTAATTGATTGAGAAGCTTCTTTTTTATAAGCAGCTAAAATTTCTTCAGCAAGTTTATCTTTAACCGGTTTTCCCTTTCTTGCTTTTGCATATGTTATTATCCATCGCATTGCCATATTTTCACTTCGTGCTTGTGGTACTTCAACTGGTATCTGATATGTTGCTCCACCAATTCGTCTCGGTTTAAGTTCTACTAACGGTCTAACATTTTCTATAGCTTGAAGAAAGACTTTCAATGGTTCTTCTCCAGTTCTTTCTTTTAAAATGTTAAACATATCGTATACTATATTCATTGCAAGATTCTTTTTCCCACGGAAATTAATTTTGTTTATAAATTTTTCTACTAACAAATTGTTGTATTTAATATCTAATTTATTTGATTCTCGTTTTTTTACTGGTCGTCGTGACATATTATTTCCCCGCCTTTTCAGGACGTTTTGTCCCGTATTTAGATCTTCCTTGTTTTCTATTTTCTACTCCCGTAGCATCTAAAACTCCACGGATTATATGATAACGTACTCCAGGTAAATCTTTTACTCTACCACCACGAACTAGTACAATTGAGTGTTCTTGTAAATTATGTCCTATGCCAGGAATATAACTTGTAACTTCAACACCACCGGCTAATTTTACTTTTGCAACTTTTCGCAAAGCTGAATTTGGTTTTTTTGGTGTCATAATATAAACTCTCGTGCATACACCTCTTTTCTGTGGACAATTTTTTAATGCAGGAGATTTTGATTTGTATTTAGGCACCTTTCTTGGGTTTTTTACTAATTGGTTTACTGTTGGCATATTATACCTCTTATTAAATTATTTAAATTTTAAATACTTTTTGTGCAAGGTCTGGTTCTTGCATCAAATTTTCAACTTCCTCACTATAAAATCCTGTTCCAGCAGGAATTAAATGACCAATAATTACATTCTCTTTTAATCCTTTTAGGTTATCAATTTTTCCTTCAATTGCAGCTTCTGTTAAAACTTTGCTTGTTTCCTGAAATGAAGCTGCAGATAAAAATGATTCTGCTGAACTAGAAACTTTCGATATACCTAATAAAATTGGTTCTGCTTTTGGTTGTTTAATTTGTTTTAATTCTTCTGCATTTGGACCCTTTTCTTTTCTCAAAAACTTTTTTTCTTCTTCAATTTTTTCAAGTTCACTTTCAAAAAGTTTTTTTGGAACTATTTCACCATAGATAAATTCATAGAATTTTTTATCTTTTCTAGGTTTTGGTGGCAATCCTGGGTCTATGATTCTTACAAATGATAGCATTTGTTTTATAATAATTTCCATGTGTTTGTCACTAACGCTCACACCTTGTAACCTATAAACCTGTTGTATTTCATTTAACAAAAATTCTTGAGTATGTTGTGGCCCTCGAACTTCCAAATATTTATGTGGATCTATAACACCATCTGTTAAAGGTTCACCTGCTTCAACCTTGTCATCTTCATAAACTAACAAATGTCTTCCAGGAGGTAAAGTATAAGTTTTTTCCTTACTTGATTTTTCGTTTTTTATAGTAATAACTGTGTCAATGTTAATTTTTTCTGTTTCTTTATCAAATTTTTCAACTGTATTAATTTTAACTTTTCCATCAATTTCTGTTACAATTGCAGAATTTTTTGGATGTCTTGCTTCAAACAATTCCTCAACTCTTGGTAATCCACCTGTAATATCTTTTGTTTTAATTTCTTCTCTTGGAATTTTTGCTATAATATCACCTGTTTTAATTTCTTCCTCATCTTTAACCAAAATTATTGCGTCAACAGGTAGTGCGTAAGTAGATACAATTTTTTCCTTGTCATTAATAATATTTAATCTTGGATTAACTTTTCCTTTGTAAGGCAACACACGTTTTTCTTCCATACCACCGCCAGCTCTTCTATGTTCTGTTATCAAAGTTTTTCCTTCAATTAAATCTACATATTGAACAGTACCAGATTTTTCTGCTACAATAGGTATTGAATAAGAATCCCATTCTGCAATTAAATCTCCTTTTTTTACTTTTGATTCATTTGGTAAAAATACACGTGTTCCATATGGTAATTCCCAACTTTGTCTTTGACTAGATGTCTCATTAACAATACGTAATACAGCATTGGTTGTTATAACGATTAAAACATCCTTATTATTTTCTTTTTTACGAACTACTTTGAAATTTATATGTTCCAATATTCCATCAAATGGCGCTACAATTTTTGGTTGTTTTACAACTCTTGCTGCTGCTCCACCAATATGGAATGTTCTTAATGTTAATTGAGTGCCTGGTTCACCAATAGATTGTGCTGCAATTACACCAACTGCCTCACCTACACGAACCAGTTCTCCTCTTGATAAATCTATACCATAACACTTTGCACACACACCTTCTTTACTTTCACATGTTAATACTGAACGAACACGGATACTTTCTATTCCTGATTTAACAATCTCTTGTGCTTGTTCTTTAGTAATTACATCTCCTGATTTAACAATAGTTTTATGTTCTATTTCGCCAGTTTTTTCATTAAGATGGTCAATAACAATATCATTTAATACAACTTTTCCAAAGATTCTTTCTTCTAAAGATTCTATTACTTCATCTCCAACTTTTAATGAAGAAAGTTTTATTCCTTTTATTGTTTTACAATCTTCTTCAGATATCACAACATGATGTGCTACATCTACTAATCTTCTTGTTAAATATCCTGCATCAGCAGTTTTTAATGCTGTATCTGCAAGCCCTTTTCTGCCACCATGAGTTGAAATAAAATATTCTAATATACTAAGTCCTTCTCTAAAATTTGATACTACAGGCGTTTCAATAATTTCACCTATCTGACCACTAATTTTTTTCTGTGGTCTTGACATTAATCCTCTCATTGCAGCCAACTGTTTGACTTGATCAATATTTCCTCTTGCACCTGAGATTGACATAGAATATATTGAATTAAATTTTGGTTGTCCTTCAGTAATAGGTTTGGAATCTTGTTCTTTCATAATTTCTTGCATTTTTTTTGTAATTATATCTGTAGTTTCTGTCCAAACATCAATTATTGAGTTATATCTTTCAGCTTCAGTAATGATACCTTGTTTTGCTTGAAGTTCAATTTCTTTAACTTTTTTTCTTGCAGATTCTATATATTGATTTTTGTCTTGAGGTATTAGCATATCGTCAATAGATATTGTCATACCAGAAAGTGTAGCATAATGATAACCCAAATTTTTTGATTTATCTAAAAATTCTACTGTTTTAAATATCCCATGTTTTTCATAAATTTTTTCAATAATATCTATAACATTACGTTTTGTTAACGGTTGATTAGGAACTTCTATTCCTTCTGGGACTATTTGTTTAAACAGGATGCGACCTATTACAGAATAATCTTTCCATTCTCTTACATCTAACTGGTTTTTAAGTTCAGGTTCGTAAAAATTGTTTATACCATAAACTTTTACTCTAGCATTTAATCCTACTAAACCATGCTGATATGCGCAGATAGCTTCGTCTACAGAAGAAAAAAATCTTCCCTCTCCAATTTCACCCAATTTTTCTCTTGTCATATAAAATATTCCTATAACCATATCTTGAGTAGGTCCTACTAATGGCTTTCCGTTTGCAGGAGAAAATAGATTATTGGTTGACAAAATTATTAATCTTGCTTCTAACTGTGCCTCTAAAGTTAGTGGCACATATACTCCCATTTGATCACCATCAAAATCTGCATTAAATGCAGCACATACCAATGGATGAAGTTGTATAGCTTTACCTTCTATTAAAACCGGTTCAAAAGCTTGTATGCTAGCTCTGTGTAATGTTGGCGCTCGGTTTAATAACACAGGATGATGTTTTGTAACTTCTTCTAAAATATCCCAAATTTCAGGTGAGGACTGTCTAAAATAATTTTTTGCAGTTTTTAGTGGGATATTATATTTTTTTATCAACCTGTGCAATACAAACGGTCTGAATAATTCCAATGCCATTTCTTTTGGAAGTCCACATTGGTTTAGTTTTAATGTTGGGCCAACAACAATTACACTTCTGCCTGAATAATCTATTCTCTTGCCTAAAAGATTTTGTCTAAACCTACCTTGTTTACCTTTTAAGATGTCAGATAAAGATTTTAGTGGACGTTTCTGTGAACCCATTACAGGACGTTTTCTTGTGCTATTTTCAATCAAAGAATCTACGGCCTCTTGTAATAACCTTTTTTCATTTAATAAAATCAATTTTGGAGCATCTTTTGTAGCTCCAGTTAAGGTTCTAAACTTTTTAAGACGATTGTTTCTGTTAATTATTCTGCGATATAGTTCATTTAAATCACTACTTGCAAACCTACCACCTTCTAATGGAACAAGTGGTCTTAAATCAGGTGGTAAAACTGGTAATACTTGCAAAATCATCCATTCTGGTTTTGTATTAGTGTCACTAAAATTTTCAATTAACCTAAACCGTCGAATAAGTTTTCCCCGGTTTGGATCAAAAATTTCTTCCAACCCATATTTTTCATATAAACTTTCTAATGCAATTATAACTTTTGTTGATATAGCATCTTTTTTATTTATTAAAATGTAAGTAAGTTTATTAAAATCAAATTTTGCAATATCTTGAGAAGAAACATTTTTTTCTTTTAATTTGTTGACGAAATTATTTAATGAAACTTGAAAATCGTTTTTTGAAGAAAACAAATGTTTTATCCCTTCTAATACTTCAACAAAATCTTCACTATCTTCATTTAACGAATTTAAATTGTGTTTATAAATTTCAGTCAATTTTTTTATTTTATTTTTACTTTCTTCTTTTGATATTTCTAAAAGTTTTTCACGTATTAAGTTTAGTTCTGATTGCAAATCTAATTCTCTCAACAATGACAAAAGTGCTTCTGCATTGGTTTGGACTTTTGCTTGCATGTTATTATTTGGATCTGATAGATTTCCTGCATATTTGTCAATAATCTGTCTGTCAGTTGGTGAATTATAATTTAGAATAGTTTTTTTTGGAATATTTTGTCCTGCTTCTTTTATATCTTTTACTACAATCCATTTATTTAATCCATAAACAATATTAGAAACTTCTATTGGTGAAAGATCTAATACTAACCCTATTCTTGAAGGTGGTTTGCTAAAATACCATAAATGTGCAACTGGTGTATCAAGCATAATATGTCCCAATCGTTCTCTTCTAACACGAGATTCTGTTACTTCAACTCCGCATCTGTCACAAACAATTTCTTTGTGTCTGGCTGCAGAAGCAAATTTGTATTTGCCACAACTACACTCATAATCTTTTACTGGACCAAATATTTTTTCACAAAACAAACCGTCTCGTTCAGGTTTTAATGTTCTATAATTTAGTGTTTCAGTTTTTTTTACTTCACCAAAGGATATCTCTTTAATTTTTTCAGGCGACATAAGAGATATTTTTAATGCACCAAAATTTAACATATCCATTTCTTGTTTTTTCTTTTGTGTAGAACTCATATTTTGTTAACTCCTTAAAAGAATTAAACTTAATAAAAGATAATATTTAGTTACTTTTTAAAAGTTTATTCTTTTCTTCCATTTTACCAACTTTTGTTGTTTTTTGTTTTTTTGGTAATAACTCAATATTCATTGACAGTGATTGTAATTCCTTAACTAAAACTTTAAAAGATTCAGGAACGCCAATATGTGTTATCGGTTCTCCTTTAATAATAGACTCGTAAACTTTTCTTCTTCCAACAACATCATCACTTTTTATTGTTAAAAATTCTTGCAAAGTATATGCTGCACCATAACCTTCAAGAGCCCATACTTCCATTTCACCAAATCGTTGACCACCAAAATGTGCTTTTCCACCAAGAGGTTGTTTAGTAACTAATGAATAAGGACCAGTACTTCTTGCATGAATTTTATCTTCTACCATATGCACGAGTTTCATTATATACATATTCCCTACCAAAACTTTTTCTATAAAAGGTTCTCCGGTTCTTCCATCGTAAAGTGTTATTCTACAATTATCATTTGGTAAATATTTTTCCGGCACACCTTTTGATCTTAAATAATTTTTTGCTTCTTTAACTTTGTTTATCACATCTTGTTCTGTCGCACAATCAAATGGTGGAGTTAAAAATTGAACATTTAAAATATTTGCTGCCCAACCTAACATTAGTTCCATTAATTGTCCAACATTCATTCTGGAAGGTACTCCTAATGGTGATAAAACTATGTCAACTGGAGTACCATCAGGTAAATAAGGCATATCTTCCTCTCGCATAATTTTTGCTACTATACCCTTATTTCCATGTCTTCCTGAAAGTTTGTCTCCTACTTGGATCTTTCTTAATGATGCTACATAAACTTTTACTGATTTTATTACAGTAAGAGGCAATTCATCTCCATCTTCTTTTTTATTTTTTTCTTTTTCTTTCAATATTTCGTATTCTTCCCAAAGTTGCTTATAATATTTTTCTACAATATTTTTATATTTTTTGTCTAAATTTTCAATTAAACTTTCTTTTTCTTGCTCAAGTTTCAACTTTATTTTCAAATACTTTTCTTTTATATCTTCGTTAATTTTTTTTCTCTCATTCTTTGTAAGTTTCTTCCCTCTGACTAAAACTTGTTTCCAAATAACTTTCCCCTTAATTCCAGGTGGAACAACTAATGAAGCATCTTTCCCTGCTTCAAGTTTTTTGCCAAAAATTGCTTGTAATAGTTTCTCCTCAACTGTAACTATTTGTTCTCCTGCAGGAGTAACTTTTCCTACTAATACATCATCTGTTTTTACTTCTGTCCCAATTCTCACAATACCTTCTTCATCTAGGTTATGCAACATTTCTTCTGAAAGTCCTGGAACATCACGTGTAATTTCTTCAGGACCTAATTTTGTATCTCTGGCATCAGTAGAAAATTCAGTTATTGTTATTGAAGAAAAGTAATCTTCTTTGACTAGTTTTTCAGAAATTAAAATTGCATCTTCAAAATTATAACCTTCAAAACTCATAAAAGCTACATTAACATTTCTACCTAAGGCAAGTTGTCCTTCGTCAGAACATAAACTGTTTGCTAAAACAGTGCCTTTTTCTATTTTTTGGCCTTTTTTTACTGCTGGGATAAAGTTTATACATGTATCTTGATTACTTCTTTGATATTTTGGTAGATAATAAGATTCTATTTCAGAATTTTCAGTAGCAATGACTATTTGTGCTGCATCCACAAGAATAACTTCTCCGGCATTTTTTGATACAATAGTCCCTCCCATATCTTTTGCAATTTTTGATTCTATCCCTGTTGCAATTAAAGGTTTTTGGGGGTTGATTATCGGAACTGATTGTCGTTGCATGTTTGCACCCATTAATGCTCTATTACTGTCATCATTTTCAAGAAATGGTATTAACGCAGCAGCTACTGATAACATTTGTTGTGGAGAAATGTCAATATAATTAACATCTTTTGAATTTACATAACGTATTTCACCCTTTTCTCGTGCAAGAATTGTATCGTTTTTAATTTTGTTATCTACAACTTCAACATCTGCCGGTGCAATTATTACTTCATCTTCTTGATCAGCAGTTAAATATTCTGTCTCATCTGTTATTATACCATTCTTAACTTTTCTATAAGGTGTTTCAATGATGCCAAATTTATTAACTTTAGCATACAATGCCAATGATGTTATAAGACCAATATTTGCTCCTTCTGGAGTTTCAATTGGACATATTCTACCATAATGCGTATAATGCACATCTCTTACTTCAAACCCGGCATGTTTTCTACTAAGTCCTCCAGGACCTAACGCAGATAATCTACGTTTTGAAGTTAGTTCACTTAACAAATTTGTTTGGTCTAAAAACTGAGAAAGTTCACCTGTTGCAAAAAACTTCTTTATGCTTGCCACAACCATTGAATTATTTACTACATTTTTAGGTGTTGCTTGTCCTAATTCAATAGTGTTCATTTGTTCACGCGTTAACCTTGCCATTCCAACTAGTCCAATTCTGAACTGGTTTTCTAACTGTTCCCCAACTGGTCGTATGTGCCTGTTTCCTAAATGATCAATATCATCTATTTGTGGCCGGTTACCATTGTTAAATGTCTCATCGTTGTTGAGTTTTATTAAAAACTTTATTGTTGCTATAATATCCACAACAGTTACAGTTCTAGTGTTAATTGATGGTTCTTCAAATTCTATATCATTAAATTTTAAATCTTTTAATTCATCAAAAATAGGTTTAAGTTTTCGATTAATCTTGTGTCTTCCAATTTTTGATAAATCATACCTTCTTGGATTAAATAACAAACTATCTAAATAATTCTTTGCAATTCTAAAATCTAACATATAATGTTGTTGCAATACTTTATAAATATATTGTACTGCATCCTGATATGTCAATGTCTTATCTTCTTCTAAAGTTTTTACAATAGCGATATTTTTATCAGAGTTGGATATAACAGAAACTTTGGTAACATTTAACTTTTTTATTTTTTCAATTAAATTCTTATCTATTAAAGAAAAAGATTCTATAACTTCACCAGTTGCTTCATCAACAATTTGTTGTGCAAGTCTATATGGTTTTTCTTCCTTTTTTAATGAAATTTCAATATGGGAAACGTCCAAAAATTCTTTTAGACAAAAAATGTTTACAATTTCTTCAGTATTAAGACCTAATGCTCTTAAAAATGTTGTAACAAAAATTTTTCTTCGTTTATCTATCATTACGTATAATAAATTGCTGATATCAAACACAAACTCTAACCATGAACCACGATATGGTATTATTGCCGCCCGAAATAATCTTTTACCATACTGTGAAATGTCTGTATCTTCATCTTCTTCAAATATAACTCCAGCTGACCTGTGAATTTGGGTTATGATCACACGTTCTGCTCCGTTTATTACAAATGAACATGTTGGTGTCATTAAAGGTATGTCAGCTAAATAAACTTTTTCATCAATTATTGTTGGTTCTCCATTTTGTTTCTTTTTAATCATTCTAAAATTAACTACTAATCTTGATTCAAATGTTCTACCAGTTAATCTCGAAGATTCGCTCGGGTAATCAAACTTATGTTCCGGGATTATAGATTTTAAATGAATATTTTTGTTATCCTCTGCTGGATATTTTGGTGGAAGAAGTTCATATCCATTATATTGTAAAATTAAACTTCCATCATTATTAACTATTCCTTGAGGAACAATCTTAGCCTTTATTTGTGCATCATCAAATTCTGATTTTATTTTTTTGGCTTCTTCATCATCAATATCATCCATAACAATTGCAGGTAGAAGATTTGTTATTCTTTCAATGTCTTTTATATTTTTTCTAGTAATTTTTGTAATTAAATTTATTGCTTTTCTTTTTGATTTTTTATCTTCAGGTAGACTTTCTACAAAGATTGTACTTTTTCCTGCAATGCCAAACACATCTAAAAATGCACCGTGAATACCAACCCATTTTCTATCCTGAGGTTTAAGATCTTTTTGTAAAAAGTCATCATAAGAATTTTTTTGTAACTCTACAAAATTAGGTAGTTCTATTGGAGTTTTTGTTTTTGCGAAACTATATTGTTTCATAATTTTTGTATATTTCTCCCATCATATTAACAAACTAGTAAGTTTATTTGTATTGTGAAAGTTGTTTAAAAAATATTATTTTATTTCTACTTGTGCGCCTGCAGCTTCTACTTTCTTTTTAATATCTTCTGCTTGGTCCTTTGGAATATTTTCTTTAATAGCTTTTGGTGCGGCATCAACAAAATCTTTTGCTTCTTTTAATCCTAAACCTGTAATTTCGCGGATTATTTTAATAACTTGAATTTTGTTTGCACCAGCGTTTGTTAGAACTACAGTAAAATCTGTCTTGTCAGCAGTTGTTGCCGTAGCAGAAGTAGATGCTGCTGCTTGTGGAATAAAACCTACTGATGCTTGTGATTTTATTCCAAACTTGTCTTCTAATGATTTTACAAGTTCTGAAAGTTCTAACACAGTCAAATTGCTTATTCCTTCCACTATTTCTTCTTTTGTCATTTTTTCGCTCATTTTTATCCTCCCCTTTTGTATTTTTTATACACTATTTTTTTTGGTTTTTTAACTGTTCTAAAATGCTTAATAATGCAGTGTTAGGACCTTTTAATACTGAATAAAGGTTGTTTATAGGAGAAACTAGAAGTGATAAAAGTTTAAAAACTAAAGTTTCTTTGTTTGGAATTTGCGAAATTTCTTTTAATTTTTCTGCGTCTACTATTGTGTTAAACATATAACCACCAGTAAGTTTTAGTTTCGTTTTTTCTTTTGCAAATTCACAAACATACTTTACCACATCTACAATTTTGTCCTCATCGGGACATACTATTAAACTTGTAGGACCAACTATAAATTTTGATAATTCCTTTAACGAGATTTTTTCTAATGACATCATAAGTAATCTGTTTCTATAAACATTAAACTTTGAATTAAGTTTTACCATAGCTTTTTTTAATTGTGTTATATCCGACACTGTAAGTCCTTCATAAGAAGCTAATATTACACATTTTGAGTTAGAAATTTCTTTCTCTAAGTTTAACATTATACTTGATTTTACTTGTTTTGATAAAAGTTTTTTTGTTGCGGTTCGTTCCATAAATTATTCCTCTACAAAGTTATTATTTATTAGTATGTTTGGTATTAAAGTTCCAAAAGAAACCGAAATATTTTTTGGTGACCACGAAATTTCTATATTAAAACACCTTTTATTTCTTATATAAAACATATTACCAAGATTTAAATTAAATAAAAAATTTTCTCCACTAATATTGTAATTATTTGTCTTATCAACTAAAAAACTAGTTCTTGAAATTAACTTTGTACCAAAATATGGATGTAAATACTTGCTTATTTTCTTACTTAAAACAATCCCAACCGAATAATCTAAAACACTTAGATTAGTGTTTGTATTATAAGTATCGCTTACAGTATTAAAACTAATCCCAACTACATTAATGTTACTAGTTAAAATAACTGATGGATTAACAAATGTTTCTGGAAACAAAATATACCCTAATCCAAAATCAATATCAAGACCAAAATTGTAATCGCTATCTTTAGAATACAACTTTTTTGTACCATTTTCTAAAATAGCATACTTGTCATATATAATTCCAAATTTAATTTTATAGAATAAATTATATGTAAATAATTTTCTACTACTTAACCCAATGTTAAACGAATTTGTTAAAATCTTAGCCTCATATTCTGCAAGAACGGAACTAAAATATTCGTATTGTTTTCCACTGATATCTACCAGAATATTTTGGACACTTGTTTTTTTTAAAACAGTAGTGAATTCTGAATAATTTAAATATGTACTTATACGAAAATCACCATTAGCAAAATCCTTTTGCATATCAAAAAATTCCATAATAGCAAAAATTTTTGTAGACAAAAAGATTAGTATAAAAATACTTGTTATGTTTTTATTCATTAAAAAAACTTTTTGGTATAAATCTTTAAACACATATTAAATTCATAATTTACTGGTTTGTGTGCATAAATTATTTTTTAAACTAATTGGATTGTAAAATTTAAAAAAATTCCCTTGGCAATGACCTACTCTTCCAACCGCGACTCAGCGATAAGTACCATCGGCCCTGGAGAGCTTAACTGCCGGGTTCGGAATGTTGCCGGGTGTAACTTCTCCGGAATAATCACCAAGGGAAATAATTTTTTAAATTTCTGATTCTAAAAAATAACCTTATTTTAAAACAATAGTGAAATCAAAAGATATGGCTAACCCACACGATCTATTAGTATTGATTAGCTAAATCCATTGCTGGACTTACACACTCAACCTATTTCTTGACGTTGCCGCCAAGATCCATTGCTGGAAACCCGTAGTCTACGGGTGATCTTCAGGACTAAAGGTATTACTACCAATAGTACGGGAATCCTAATCTTAGAGAGTGCTTCCCGCTTAGATGCTTTCAGCGGTTATCACTACGACACATGGCTACTCTGCTAATACTCCTGGTGGAATAACAGAAACACCAGAGGTGTCTACAACCTGGTCCTCTCGTACTGAGGTTGTGCCTCTTCAAGATTCCTGCGCCTACAGCAGATAGGGACCGTACTGTCTCACGACGTACTGAACCCAGATCACGTACCGCTTTAACCGGCGAACAGCCGGACCCTTGGGACCTGCTTCAGCCCCAGGATGCGATGATCCGACATCGAGGTGCCAAACCTGGTCGTCGATATGGACTCTCGGACCAGATCAGCCTGTTATCCCCGGGGTAGCTTTTATCCGTTGAGCGATGGCAGTTCCACTCCCATACCACCGGATCACTAGGTCCTACTTTCGTATCTGTTTGACCTGTCGGTCTCACAGTTAAGCACCCTTATGCCCTTGCACTTAACCCACGATTTCTATACGTGGTAAAGGTACCTTTGAACGCCTCCGTTACAATTTAGGAGGCAACCGCCCCAGTTAAACTGCCCGCCTGACACTGTTCTCTTCTACGAACAAAGAGTTAGAACCACAAAATAAAAAGGGTGGTATTTCACTGGTGCCTCCTCCCAGACCAAAATCCAGGATTCATAGGCTCCCACCTATACTACGCATCTTGTTCCATGATTCAATATCAGGGTACAGTAAAGCTCCACGGGGTCTTTCCGTCCCGCTGCAGGTAGTCCGCGTCTTCACGGACACCTCAATTTCGCCAAGTTCTCCGCCGAGACAGTCCTCCTTTCGTTACGCCATTCGTGCAGGTCGGAACTTACCCGACAAGGAATTTCGCTACCTTAGGACCGTTATAGTTACGGCCGCCGTTTACTGGGGCTTAGATTTAGAGCTTTGTATCGCCTTGCGGCGTACTAACCCTTCCTCATAACCTTCCAGCACCGGGCAGGCGTCAGACCCTATACATCAGCTTACGCTTTTAGCAGAGTCCTGTGTTTTTGTTAAACAGTCGCAAGAGGCTCTTTACTGTGTCCCGATTTATCATCGGGAACCCCTTATACCGAAGGTACGGGGCCAGTTTGCCGAGTTCCTTAGCGGAGATTATCTTGAGCGCCTGACCATATTCTGGCCACCCACCTGTGTTGGTTTACGGTACGATCATCTCATATAGTCCTACTCTGTGCTTTTCTTGACACAAGATTCGGCTGCTTTATCACGGTTCTTACTCCGTAACTAGCATTCTTTTGGTTTACACCAAAATTAAATCTCGTAATCCAAAACGAGACCAGCTTCACTCTCATGCGCACACAGAAAGTGTCTATCCTATACAAGATGGTTCCGGAATATTAACCGGATTTCCATCGCTTACGCCTTTCGGCCTCAGCTTAGGATCGACTAACCCTGGTATGACGAACATTGCCCAAGGAAACCTTAGGTTTACGGCGAAGTGGATTCTCACCACTTTTATCGCTACTTATTCCGACATCCTCACTTCTCTACATTCCATAAAACCTTACGATTTTACTTCACTACGTAGAGAACGCTCCTCTACCCCGTCTGACAAAAATGTCAGACAGCCACGGTTTCGGTATCATGCTTTAGCCCCGGAAATTTTCGGTGCAAAACCGCTCGCCCAGTGAGCTGTTACGCACTCTTTAAAGGGTGGCTGCTTCTAAGCCAACCTCCTAGGTGTCTGAGCAATTTCACATCCTTTACCACTTAGCATGTATTTAGGGACCTTAACCGGTGGTCTGGGCTGTTCCCCTTTTGCGTGTGCAGCTTGTCCCGCACACACTGACTCCGGAAAAATTCTTATGAGTATTTGGAGTTTGGTTGAATTCGGAAGCAGGGTTACTGCCCCTACATCATCCAGTGCTCTACCCCTCATAGTTAACTTTCCAGGCTAGCCCTAAAGCTATTTCGAGGAGAACCAGCTATTTCCAGCCTAGATTGGCCTTTCACCCCTATCCCCAAATCATCCATAACCTTTTCAACGGTAAATGGTTCGGACCTCCTCCAGATTTTCATCAGGATTCATCCTGTTCAGGGATAGATCGACTGGTTTCGGGTCTATTATGACTACCTTATCGCCCTGTTCGGACTCGGTTTCCCTATGCTTGCCCCCGCCCTTGTGATTAATTTAAAAACTAATTATAATTTTATTTTCTAAAAACATAAGAAAATGTCTTTAGAACTAATTAATCACAAGGACGGGGTTAAACTTGGTAGCCACAATAACTCGCCGGATCATTCTTCAACAGGCACGCCCTTACCCATATTTTTGAATTGCTTCAAAAATAGCGGGGCTTGGACAGCTTGTAGGTATACAGTTTCAGGTTCTATTTCACTCCCCTTCCGGGGTTCTTTTCGTCTTTCCCTCACGGTACTTGTTCACTATCGGTCATAGGTTAATATTTAGCCTTGGAGAGTGGTCTCCCCAGCTTCCCACAGGATTTCACGTGTCCTATGGTACTTGGGAATTTTAGTTAGCAAGACAAACTTGTTTAATGTACGGGATTATCACCCTCTATGATTAGCCTTTCCAGACTATTCCACTACAAGCTTGTTTTTTGACTTACCCTTGCGATAAATCGCAGCACTAAAACCCCGCAACCTCCAACGCCACAGTTAGATACAATTTTTTTGCAACTAACTGCAGCGTTGGATTTAGGCTCATCCCCGTTCGCTCGCCACTACTAGGGGAATCTCGTTTGATTTCTTTTCCTCCGGGTACTTAGATGTTTCAGTTCCCCGGGTTGTGCTCTAACAACAGTTTCCTGTTGCTGATTTTCTGGTTTATCACCAGAAAAGGTTACCCCATTCGGCAATCTCGGGATCAAAGGATATTTGCTCCTACCCCGAGCTTTTCGCAGCTTATCACGGCCTTCTTCCACTACCCATGCCAAGACATCCACTGTACACCCATAAATAGGTACAGCCATATCATTTCATATCACTTTTTAATGGTCAGGTTATTATTAAAATCAGCTATTTATATCAAAGAACAATTCTTAATTCTTAATTTATAGTTTTTTTGAACACAATGCTCTAAAAAACTATAGACCAAAAACTAATAATTAATCTGGTGGAGACGAGGGGATTTGAACCCCTGACCTCCCGGGTGCAAACCGGATGTTCTCCCACTGAACTACGTCCCCTGAAAATAACAAAAGTTAGAATTTAGTAGTTAATAATGGCTACTAAAAAATTATTCCACAAATTAACAACATAGATATTCCCATCTTATTAAAATGGGCCCAAGTGGAATCGAACCACCCACCTTGCCCTTATCAGGGGCACGCTCTAACCAGCTGAGCTATGGGCCCTCAGTCTATTGTTGCTACTGAATATTTAGTACACTTGTTATGTAGTAACAACAATAATCAGCAAAAAAAGCGTTTTCAGATAAGGGTCCACACATTTAATTCGCGATTCAATACCATAGTTTAACCTACGGCTTTAAAACAAGCTTCAAATACTCTTTAAAAAGGAGGTGATCCAGGCGCACGTTCCCGTACGCCTACCTTGTTACGACTTCGCCCCAGTCACCAGACATAGTTTCTCTCGACAAAACATCGAGATTCAAATATCTCCGGCTCCCATGGCGTGACGGGCGGTGTGTACAAGGCTCGAGAACGTATTCACCGCAGCCTGCTGATCTGCGATTACTAGCAATTCCGACTTCACGTGGTCGAGTTGCAGACCACGATCTGAACTGAGGCTACTTTTCTGGGATTTGCTTGCTCTTGCGAGTTTGCTTCCCTCTGTAGTAGCCATTGTAGCACGTGTGTGGCCCTGGACATAAAGGCCATGATGATTTGACGTCATCCCCCCCTTCCTCCTGGTTAACCCAGGCAGTCCCCTAAGAGTGCTCCTCTTGCGAGGATTGCAACATAGGGCAAGGGTTGCGCTCGTTGTGGGACTTAACCATACACCTCACGGCACGAGCTGACGACAACCATGCAGCACCTCTGTAAGCTTCCTATCTTGCGATAGGATCGTTCCCCTTTCAGGGTCCTACTACTTACAGTTCAAACCCAGGTAAGGTTCTTCGCGTTGCGTCGAATTAAACCACATGCTCCACTGCTTGTGCGAGCCCCCGTCAATTCCTTTGAGTTTCAACCTTGCGGCCGTACTTCCCAGGTAGCGAACTTAACGCGTTAACTACGACACCCATTCCGATCTAAAAAAATCGGATCGAGCATCTAGTTCGCATAGTTTACAGCGTGGACTACCAGGGTATCTAATCCTGTTTGCTCCCCACGCTTTCGTAGCTCAGTGTCTGTATAGGCCTGGTGAACCGCTTTCGCCACTGGTGTTCCTCCCGATATCTACGCATTTCACCGCTACACCGAGAATTCCGTTCACCTCGACCTAACTCTAGTTTGACAGTTTACAATGCAGCACCCGAGTTAAGCCCGAGTATTTCACAATGTATTTATCAAACCACCTACCTACGTTTTACACCCAGTAATTCCGAGTAACGCTTGCCACCTACGTATTACCGCGGCTGCTGGCACGTAGTTGGCCGTGGCTTATTCGTTAGGTACTGTCAATCCAGCCATTCCAATCTATTTATAAACAAAAAGCAATATTCATAGAAAGAAAGGGCTGGACTTCATCCCTAACAAAAGAGGTTTACAATCCGAAGACCTTCATCCCTCACGCGGCGTCGCTGGGTCAGGCTTTCGCCCATTGCCCAATATTCCCCACTGCTGCCTCCCGTAGGAGTGGAGCCCGTGTCTCAGTGCCCCTGTGGCCGGTCAGCCTCTCAGCTCGGCTACCCGTCATAGGCTTGGTAGGCTTTTACCCTGCCAACTACCTGATAGGCCACGGACCTATCCTTAACTATCCAGCCGTTTTGTCGTATAATTATTTTTTTTTATACAACTAAATGGCTGGACTTTACTGTTCAAAGAATTACACTTCAAACAGATTATTGAATATTAGCCTCAGTTTCCCGAGGTTATCTTCATGTTAAGGGAAAGTTTTCCGTGTATTACTCACCCGTTTGCCGCTAATCTACCGATGTTCTGGGCAGATTCGCTCGACTTGCATGTGTTAGGCACGCCGCCAGCGTTCACTCTGAGCCAGGATCAGACTCTCCAAAAAAAAATAAATTTTTTGAAAAGCTTGTATTATTTTTTGAATCGCGAATTAAATGTGTGATTCAAAATTCCTAGCATTAGAATCAAAAACTTTTTGTTTCAAAGAACAAAATAGATAAAACTACAACCTTACAAAATTTATTAAAAAAAACCGCATGTTCTTAACTACTGTTTTTGGAAATATATTAAATTATTTTTTTTTTGTCAAGAGGTTCCATAAATTTTTTTCCATTGCAAACCAATTCACAATCTTTACAAGGTAAAACCTCTTTGTCTTCATAGTATATTATATTAAAAATTGTTTGTCAAGATGTTTACAAATTTTTTTCTATCTGAACTTTTTTAATTCCGATTACAGAATTTGTTACAAATATGTTTTCTGCGTTATACAAATCTTTTTCATAAATATTTTTTTGAAAAACATTTTTTTTTGTTTCTAAAATAAATCTTCTATAAGTTCCTTCCAGCAAACCACAAGATTTTGCTGGAGTTATTAGATTTCCATCAACTTCTAAAAATATATTTGCTCTTGAAGTTTCTGTGATTTGATTTTTTTGATTTTTAAATAAAACATCAAAATAACCTTGTTTTTTATATTTTATATATTCATTATCATAAAAATTTCTATTAGTAGTTTTATGGTATAAAAATATATTACTGTTATTTACAATTTTATTAGATAGAATTATTTTTTTAAGATTATTATTACTTTGAATAATTCTTTTTGCAAATATTTTATAATTACCATTTTTTGATAATAGAATTTTAATTTTATATTTAAATTTTTTGTTAAGTTTTTGGCAAGTATTTTTTAATTCTTTTTCTATTAAAGATTTATCAAACTGAAAGTTAAAATATTCTGCAGACTTTTGTAATCGCTGTAAATGATATTTTAGAAGAAAAAAACCATTTTGTGATACTTGATCATCTAAAATGTTTTTATCCCAAAGGACGGTCTCTATGAGATTAAATTTTTTGAATTTATTGTTTTTGTTAAAAAAATTTGATTTAAGTTTACATTCTTGAAATTCATTTTTTGTGTTAGAATCGAAAACTATAGCACTTCCTATTCCAAGTTCTGCATTATTATTTTTTATAAAAATAGTTCTTATTGCGACATTAAAAACAGCTTCATTTCGTGATTTGAAAAAACCTAATGCACCAGTATAAACACCTCTTGGTTCAGGTTCTATTTCGCGAATAATTTCCATTGTTCTTATTTTTGGTGCACCAATAACAGATCCCGAAGGAAAAATTGCGTTAAAAAGTTTGAATGTATTAATATTTTTTTTTAACTTTGATTTAATTGTGGATACCATTTGAAATAAAGTTTTATACTTTTTTATGTAAAACATATTTTCTAATTTTACAGAACCTGTTTTTGAAATTTTCCCTAAATCATTTCTTAGTAGATCAACTATCATTAAATTTTCACTTCTATTTTTTAAACTGTTAAACAAAAATTTTCTTTGTTCAATATCTTTTTTATTTTTATTTCTTACAATAGTACCTTTCATTGGCTGGACAATTATTAAATTATTCTTTCTTCTAAAAAACAATTCTGGCGAAAAGGATAAGATACTGAAATGTTTGTTTTTTATAATACATGAATATTCTACTTGTTGATTTTTTTTAAGTTGGTTATAAAAAGTTAATTCATTTCCTACAAAGTTAAATTTATATTTTATTGTATAATTTACCTGATAAGTATCTCCTGCAACGATATATTTTTTAATTTTATTAACATTTTTTGCATATTCAGGATAGTTTGTATTTAATTCTAAATTATAAATATCAAACGATGTGTTTTTGTCTTTTAATGTTTTATTATTTTTATTTTCTAAAACATTATTTTTTATAAATCTTCCTGTATTATGATTAAATACTGTGACTTGTTTATATATATTAAAAAATGCATAAGGACAATCTGTGTGTTTTGAAAATTTTGTTGATCTATTGAAATCTAAACAATAACCGAGTTCATATGAAAAAAATCCTGCTACATAAAAATTTCTTTCAAGATAATAATCTAATTGTTTAAATAGAATTTTTATTTTGTTTATGTCGTTAACAATTATAGTTTTGTATGGTTTTATAAATATGTAACTAAGATAATTTTCACGATCAAATTTATTTGTTTCAAAAATCATAAAATCATCATAATTATAGTATACCAAACTTAATATTTTTTTTGGTAAAAGATGATATGGCATAAAAATGTAATTTTTATTTTGGTTCGTATTGATTTAAATACTTTCGGTTTCTAAAGTTTACACCTAATTTTTTAGCAGTTGATTTTATCTTTTCTTTGTCAATTAAAGGATGTTGAATTGTTGTTATGGTAACATTGTTTACATATTTTTTACAATTTTTAATAAAACCTATTATTTTTTGCAGAGGACGACTAATTTTTGTTTTGTGAAGTTTTGAGTAAACAGTTTCATTATGCGCATTAAAAGATACAGAAATGGTGTCGATAATTTTATTTAAACTTTTACAAACATTTTGTTTATTTATAACATTTCCCAGACCATTTGTGTTAACACGAATTTTTGTTTTAGGATAATTTTTCTTTATCCATTGAGCAACTTTTTTTAGTAAATAAAAACGCATAAAAGGTTCTCCATAACCACAAAAAACTATTTCCTTATACTTGTTAATATTATACTTTGATAGTAAAAGAATTATTTCTTTAAACGATGGTTCTTTAGCTAATTTCAAATAGTGGCTTCTAAATTTCCACTGCCATTTATACTTAATACAATAACTACATTTTATAGGACAACGGTTTGTAATGTTAAGATATAACTTTTTTTTATATGGATATAAAATATTATATTTTTTTGAACAAAATTTCTGCATCGTTAAAATTTTCTGAAAATATATTTATTTTGTTTTCTAGAACTAACTTTTGAAATTCAATGTTTAAACAAAGATTTTCGTTATATAACTGTAAAATTTTTTGTGAAGTTTGAGGCATCACAGGTAACAACAGCAACGCAGTAGCTTTTATGTAATACAAAAGGTCAGACATAACTTGTTTTAATTGATTCATTTGTCCATTTTTTGCTAATAGCCACGGGGTTTTATTTTGAATATATTTATTTGCAAAACTTGAAATTTCAAAAATATTTTCTATCACTTTGTTTAGTTCTACATTTTCCATAGAAGAGACATAATTCTTTTTATAAAAAACAATTTTATTTATACATTCATCTGAAGCAGGTAAGGTTTTTAGTTTGTTGTCAAAATATTTTTTTAACATAGCAAAAGTTCTTGAAACAAGATTGCCTAAATTGTTAGCTAATAATTGATTATATTTTTCTACTAAAGAACTTATAGAAAAATCACCATCAACTCCTGATACAATGTTATAAATTAACAATAGTCTTGTAGCATCAACCCCAAAAATATCAATTAATTCTTTTGGTTTTATGACATTCCCAATTGTTTTTGACATTTTTTGTCCATTGACAGTAAAGAAACCATGTACATAAAGTTTTTTAGGCAACTCAGCTTTAATTGCCATCAATATACCTGTCCAAATTACGGCATGAAACCACAAAATATCTTTTGCCATTAACTGCAGGTCTGCTGGCCAAAAGGTTGTTTTTAACTTATTATTAGATAATTTAAAATAATCCACACCAGACAAATAGTTTATTAAAGCATCAATCCAAACATAAGTTGTTTGTTGTTGATCAAAAGGAAGTTGTATGCCCCAAGCAGATCTTTTTCTTGATATACTGATATCATCTAATTTTAGTGCTAATTTACCTAAAACTTCGTTTTTACGTGTTTGAGGTATAATTTTTATCTCATCAGATTCTATTGCAGAAACAATCTTTTCTTTATATTTTGATAGTTTAAAAAAATAATTTTCTTCCTGATATTTTTTGGGTTCCACATTATGGTCAGGACATTTACCATCTATTAAATCTTCCTGTGAAATAAACTTTTCGCAGTGAATACAGTATAATCCTTCATAATTAGATTTATAAATATCACCATTTTCATTTAATATTGTTAAAACTTTTTTGACAGTACTTATATGATCAATATCTGTAGTTCTAATAAATCGACTATATTTTATATCCAAACTTTTCCACGTATTTTTCCACTGAAGAACAACTTCATCACAATATTTTTTTGGTTCTATACCATTTTTGTTCGCAATTTCTAAAATTTTTGTTGCATGTTCATCTGTTCCTGTTAACATATAATTTTCGAGTCCTAAAAATTCGTAATATCTAGAAATAACATCTGCTAGTATTGTGGTATAAGTATGACCTATGTGTGGCAGATCGTTTACATAATAAATAGGAGTAGTAATATAAAATTTTTTCATTTTAATTTTTTTGAAGAATATTTTTTATCTAACCCAACGGTTTGTTTCAACTTATTAACAAGAGAAAATTCTATTTGAGAAACAGGAAAGTTTTTTGTTACAGATTCGCCTTCATCTAAAGGTATTGAGACAGAAACAGATTCTTTTATACAATCTAATGAAACTACTTTACCTTCACCATCTGGAGTTTTTACTTTTGTACCTAACTTTGGCATTTTTTTTATACATTCATTATAGAAATCAAGTTCATAACTCAAACAACATTTTAATCTATTACACACACCTGAAAGTTTTGGAATGTTTAGTGATAACTGTTGTGTTTTTGCCATTTCAACACTAATAGATTCAAACTTTTTTAACCATCTTTTACAACAAAGAATATTTCCACATACACCAATTCCACCCAACAACTTTGTTTCATCTCTTGGACCAATTTGTATCATTTGTATTCTTGTTTTAAGTTTATGTGCCATTTCTTTAACAAAATTTCTAAAATCTACATGAGAGTCAGAAGTGTAATAAACAAAGAGTTTACTTTTATCAAAAGAATATTTTACTGAAACTATTTTTATAGATAATTCATAATTATGCACTTTGGATGACAAAGTTTTTAAAACTTCTTGCTCACTTATCTTATTATCTTTTAAACGTTGTAAGTCTTGTGCAGAAACTTTTCTTATTATGTTAAATATTTTTTTGTTATTTTTATCCATCATTTTTTCTTCAGAGATTATTGTAGCAATTGAATAAGAATTGTCTATAAAAACAACAACTTGTTCACCAACTTTTAGATCTATTCCTTTATTGTTTTCTCCTAAAATCTTTTGGCCATCTAAATCAAGTTCTGCAATTAATTTTTGTTCCATAAAATTCTCGCATTTGTTAAAATTGTATCTAAAAACAATTTTAAATCAAGATTATATTCTACAAGGTGATAATACTTTATAAATTGTTCCAAATAATCAAATAAAGATTCTGATTTGTCATAAACCATTTTTTTTATCATCTTTTCTATTAAGTAAAACATAAAAAACTTTGTTAGTTCTTTGTCCTTAGATAGTTCATCAGACAAAGTTTGAATTTGTTGATAAGATATGTTTTTTAAATTATTGATTTCAAAATTAGCAATAATTTTTTCTAAGTAAGAAATATTTTCAATAGAACCAAATGAATTTTCATATATTACATCTAACTTGTCTGCAGCTATAGATTTTAACTGTTGAATATTTAAAGGCAAAAATTTTATTAGTTCACATCGTGATAAAATTGTTTTTGGTAACATTCCTAATCCAGTTGAAATTAAGATAAAAATACAATTTTTTGGTGGTTCTTCTAATATTTTGAGTAAAGAATTGGCTGCGTGACGTTGCATAGTTTCTGCAGAATCTATTATAAAAACTTTCTGTATCCCTGAATAGGAAGTTAAACTTGCCAATCGCTGAACTTCACGTATAACATCAATTTTAATAACTTTTTGTTGTTCTATTTTTTCTTCTAAAAAATTAGCTTGAAAATTAAAATCTACTATTGTAACATCAGGATATGTTTGTTTATCAATTTTTGTACACGAATTACATTTATCACAACAGTCTAATTTTTGTCTGTTTTGACAAAATAAAACCTTCGCAAATTGTATTGCAGTAAATTTTTTTCCAACACCTTTTATCCCATGAAAAATATAAGAATGTTTTACAGAATTTGTTTTAATCTCATTCTTTAAAATTTTTATAGCATTATTATGTCCCAAAACATTTTTTAAACTCATAATTTTAATCTATTTTTTATTATGTTTAAAATTTCTTTATGAATAACTAACTTATCTTTATCTTCAACATTAATCTTTATGATGTTATTTCTTTTTTTTGCCAGTTGCAAATACCCAAAACGTATTTTTTTGTGAAAATCGATTTTTTCCTGTTCTAACCGATCAATTTTTTTTCTATTATTCTGAATTCTGGATAATCCTTCCTCCACAGAAATGTCTAACAAAATTGTAATATCTGGTTTGATACCATAAGTTGCAATATTGTTTAATTGTTCTACAAGTTTAATATCAATTCCACGACCATAACCTTGATACGCAATTGACGCATCAGAAAATCTGTCCGAAATAACAATTTTACCTTTTTCAAGATTAGGTTTTATAATTTCATCTACATGTTGTGACCTGGATGACTCATATAATAGAAGTTCTGTCAAAGGTGAAATTATATTTCCTGTAGTTAAAATTATTTTTCTAACTTTTTCAGCAACTTTTGTCCCACCTGGTTCTCGAGTCAAAACAAACTTATATCTTCTTTTTTTAAAATATTTTGCCAATAATTTTATTTGTGTAGTTTTCCCCGACCCTTCCGGTCCCTCAAAAACTATGAAAATACCTTTTTTTCTTTTCATAAACAGAATATTAAACACAACTCTTTTTTACAAAATTTAATCTTCCTCCTTCAATTATAACTTCTTTTTCACGATTTGTTAAGTCAGCTATAGTTTTTATTATAATATTTTTATACAAAACCTTAATCTCTAAAATTCCATTTTTTAACTGATTAATTAGATCTGTGATTTCTATTTCATCGTCTTCTGAAATTCTATCATAATCATTTTGAATAGCGAACTCTAGAGGTAAAATTCCAAAGTTTACAAGGTTACTTTTATGTATCCTTGCAAACGATTTCGCAATTACAACTTCAATCCCATTATATTTTTGAACAATAGCAGCATGTTCACGTGAAGAACCCTGTCCATAATTTTCCCCTGCTATTATACAAAGTTTTGAGTATTTTGTTTTATAATCTTTTAACTTTTTTATTAGTTCTGGATATTTTCTGTTAAAAATATATTCACTTATTGCAGGTATGTTAGAACGT
The DNA here is from genome assembly GCA_937936785.1 of uncultured Endomicrobiia bacterium. GTDB lineage: Bacteria > Elusimicrobiota > Endomicrobiia > DTEH01 > DTEH01 > CALDDQ01. The sequence goes on along the minus strand of CALDDQ010000001.1, from coordinate 87,516 downwards.
AAAGATAAAATTTTTGTTCCACCAGGTATTATGTCATCAGTAGAAATATTATCTTGCATTTTTTTTGCTACTTTAAGTTTTATTTCTATATTCAATGGACCAAATTTTGGTAAAGGTTTAATATTTGGTCCATAAAATATAGGTGTTTTTCCAATAGTTTTTTTATTTGGATAAATGAATCCATTTTTTAAAACAAAAAACTTTTTTGGTAAAGAGAACTTAGGATATTTTTTTAACTTTTTTAGTTGAACAAATTTTCCCAACATAGCTGCTGCAGCAGCAACTTCTACTGAAGTTAAATAAACTTTTGCATCTAATGTTCCAGATCGTCCTTGGAAATTCCTATTAAAAGTTCTAACGGATACTCCATCTGAAATTGGTGCTTGTCCTTGCCCGATACATGCTCCACAGGTTGGTTCCATAATTCTAAATCCTGCTAAATACAAATTTTTTAACAATCCTAATTTTTCTAATACTAATAATATCTGTTTTGATCCGGGATTCACAACTGCAGAAACATTTTTATTTACTTTTTTATCAGAAAAAATTTTACATAAAAAAATCATATCTTTTAAGGATGAATTTGTGCAACTTCCAATGCACACTTGATCAACTTTCAAACCTTCAATTTCTTTTAAAGAAACAACATTATCAGGAGAATGAGGAGTTGCAACTAATGGCTCAATTTTTGACAAATCAATTTCATATTGTTCATCATACTCACAATTATTATCTGGGAATAAAAATTTAAAATCTTTTAACCTTGCTTGTCGGACAAAAAAATCTTTTGTAATTTCATCCGAAGGAAAAATTGATGTTGTTACACCTAATTCTGTAGCCATATTAGTTATTGTTGCACGATCATAGACAGATAAAGTTTTTATTCCTTCTCCTGTGAATTCAAAAACTTTGTTAGCATTACCTTTAACTGTAAATTTTTTTAATAGAAACAAAATTATATCTTTTGATGAAACCCATTTCTTAAGTTTACCTTTTAGTATAATATTTACTACTTTTGGCATTTTTATATATAACGGTTCACCAGCAAGAACGCATGCTACTTCTAATCCTCCGACACCAATTGCTATCATTCCAACTGCAGAAGATGTTGGAGTATGACTATCTGAACCAATTAAAATTTCTCCTGGTTTTGAAAAATTTTCTAAGTGTAGTTGATGACAAATTCCGTTCCCTGGTGGAGAAAATATTATTCCATAATTTTGTGCTACTGTTTGTAAATATTTATGATCATCACTGTTTTCAAACGAAGGCTGAAGTGTGTTGTGATCAACGTAGGATACTGATAGTTTAGTTTTTATTCTTTTATCTTTTCTATCGGCTACAATATTTTCGTACTGTAAATATGCAAGTGTACCTGTAGCATCTTGTGTAAGTGTTTGATCAACTTTTAATGCAATTTCTTCTGCTGGTTTTGGTAAGTCCATAGAATTAAACAAATGTTTAACTAAAATTTTCTTGGTTAAGTTTAATTTCATTTTTTATTCTGTTAAAAATTACAATTAGGTGTGCTTAAATTCAAAATAAAAACTTAAAAATTTTTTATTATGTGTTTAAATTATAAAATAAAATATTTTTTTTCAATGGAGAACAAAAAAATTGATTTATTATAAAGTAATATATAAAGACATGAATATAAAATAAGATTAATATAATTTAAAACCCTTGAAAAAGGTATAAAAAATATTTGTTATATAATACTATTTGTGCAGATTTGCAATAATTTTTTTGTAAAATTTAATATTTTAATTTTTATTACTGAATAAATACTTATAAGTTTCAAACCAATCCTTTATCTTTAAAACTAAAATAATTTTCTTTAGTAACAATGACATGATCAAGCACATCTATACCTAATATTTTTCCTGCTTCTACCAATCTTTTTGTAATTTCTAAATCTTCTTCTGACGGATGTACATTATCTGAAGGATGGTTATGTGCAACAATAATTTGTGCAGCAGAATTTTTAATTGCTCCTTCAAAAACTTCTCTTGGATGAACTACAGTAGTATTTAGAATTCCAACAGAAATAATTTCAAATTTAATTTCTTGATTTTTAACATCTAAATAAAATACAAAAAAATGTTCTTTTTTTTTATACCGATATTCTATCAACCGTTCGAAAATATCTTTTGGAGACAAAAACAAATGCACTTTCTTGTCTTTTAGAAACCTCTTTCCCAATTCAAAACAAGCTACGATTTCACATGCTTTAACCTGTCCAATTCCAGGAAAATTTTTTAGTTCATTAAAAGTTATATAAGGTAATTCTTTTTCATCAAATTTTTTTAATAAATTTTTTGCTAATACTAAAACGTTATTTTCTTTACTACCTATACGTAAAATTATAGCCAGAAGTTCTTCATTGGAAAGTTTATTAGGTCCATATTTCATAAGTTTTTCTCTAGGTCTGTCGAGTTTAGGTAAGTTTTTTATTGAAAAAGTATGCTTGTTTAATTTCATTGAAATTTATCAGAAAGAAAATTTTTGTTTAAAAACTTTCGGGGCGAGTGGATTTGAACCACCGACCTCCCGGTCCCAAGCCGGACGCGCTAAGCCACTGCGCTACGCCCCGTAATAAGTTAATTTCAAATTAAAAATTACAGATCATATATTAAAAAACTAATAATTTGTGGTTCTATATATTTTTTTAGTAATTTTCAACATTTGGCTATGAATTTTATTGTTTGAAGCAATAAGTTGTTTACCAAACAAAAAATTGTTTTTCCCAAAGTAATCTGTAACTTTACCTCCAGCTTCTTTTACTATTAAAAAACCCGCTGCAACATCCCATGGTTGCAAATTTTCTTCCCAAAATCCGTCAAAAACACCTTGAGCAACATAGCACATATCCATTGCTGCAGATCCAAGCCGTCTTATTCCCTGCGCAGAAATTGAAAATTTATTAAAAATATCAAAAACTTGTTTAGGATTTTTGTGAGTATAATATGGAAATCCTGTAACTAAAAGTGAATTTTTTAATTTTTTTTCTTTTGAAACAAAAATTTGTTTATCATTTTTAAATGAACCGAAATTTTTTTGTGCATAAAAAAGTTCTTCAGTATAAGGGTTATAAACTATTGCGTATTTAATATCATTATTTTCCATTAAAGCAATTGAAGTACAAAATATATTTAGTCCTTTAGTAAAATTCACGGTTCCATCTAATGGATCAATAATCCAGTAACGTTTGGACGGATTTATTTCAACTTTTGTGCTACAACTTTCTTCACAAATAAATTTGTCATTAGGAAATTTTTTTAAAATTAAATTTTTTAATAAATATTCAGTTTCTTTATCTGCAATAGTTACAGGATTGTTTTTTGATTTATACTCTACATTTAAATTGTTTGAATTAAAATATTTCAAAAGTATTTTGCCAGCAGATTTTACTAATAGGTATAAAAATTTCTTCATACTTATTTTAATATTTTTAGAAAATTGAAATAATTGTTTGCCAGAATTTTTGTAGTGGTGATAGTTTCAAAATTTCATCTTCCATTTTTTTATCCAAAATTAATACTGTGAATGTTTCTAAATTGTTGTTCTTAGAAACCTTTTCTAATACTTGTTTTGTTTTTTCATCTTGCCAAGTATAAGTTTCTATACATTTTTTTTCTTCATTATATGTAACCTCACTTAGATATTCCCCGTAATTAGTTTTCATTTGGTTATAAATATTTTCCCAATCAGTTTCATCAGCAAAATCTTTTCCATATATAAATTTAATTTTATAAATTCTTGATTTGAAAAAGTATAGAAATGTTTCAACCCCAAAACTTTCTGCATAAATAATTCTATAAACTCTAACAGAACTAATCTCATTTTTAGATTTAGTTAATTTATAATTTTTAGCAATAGTTTTATATTTAGTTCCAATCTTTATTCCAAACAATTCATCAGATATAATATTAGATAATAAATTGACATTAAAAAACAGTATTGATAAAAAAAATAACCCAAAAATTTTGTTACACATTATAAATTATTAATGTTTAAAATGTCTTATTCCAGTAAATACCATCGCAATACCATGCTCATTTGCTGCATTAATTGATTCAATATCACGTATTGACCCACCAGGTTGAATTATTGCTTTTACTCCAATCTTAGCTGATTCATCGACGATGTCTCTAAAAGGGAAAAACGCATCACTGGCTAAAACAACAGAAAAATCATTTAACTGTTTGAGAACATAATTATCCATCTGGTTCATTTTAATTTTTGCAATTTTTAGTGCATCAATTCTTGACATTTGTCCTGCACCAATACCAACTGTTTGTTTATTTTTTACAAGTACTATAGCATTGGATTTAGTTTGTTTTGCAACTATATTGGCAAATTTTAAAGAAACTAGTTCTTGTTGTGTTGGATGTTTTTTTGTAACAATTTTATATTCTTCATCTAAAATAATGTCTTTTGTTTGTAACAAAATCCCACCATCAATTTGTCTAAATTCATTTTCCACATTATTTTTTCCAATAGGCAATGATAATAATATTAAATTTTTTTTCTTTTCAAAAACTTTTCTTGCACGTATAGAAAAACCTGGTGCAATTACACATTCAGTAAAAAGTTTTATAACTTCTTTTGCAGTATCAAAATCAACTTCTCTATTAAACGCGATTATCCCTCCATAAGCAGATACAGGATCACAACTTAATGCTTTTTTGTATGCGTCAAAAATAGTTTTAGATTCTGCAACGCCGCATGGATTGTTATGTTTTATTATAACGCAAGCAGATTCATTAAACATTTTTATTATACTATACGCAGAATCTAAATCAAGATAGTTGTTATAAGATAAATCTTTCCCTTGAATTTTTTCAGCTTCTAATAATGTATAATAATTTTGTTCATATCTTGGTAATTTATACAAAGCAGCTTTTTGGTGAGGGTTTTCTCCATATCTTAAATTTGAAACTTTTTTAATTCCAATGGTTAATTCATCTAAAAAAACATCTAATTCTTTATTTTTGTTCAAGAACCAATTTGCTATTATGCTATCATATCTTGAAGTATGAAAAAATGCTTTTTGAGCTAAATATTTTCTAAATTCTATAGTTACCTCATTGTTCTTAATTTTTTCAATTATAATTTTATAGTCGTTAGGATCTACAATAACTACTACATCATTAAAATTTTTTGCAGCGGCACGAATCAACGATACTCCACCAATGTCAATATTTTCAAGAATTTTATCTTCATCGTTTGAAATATTTAAAATTGTTTTTTCAAAAGGATATAAATTTACAACTACAATATCAAAATTAATAATATTATATTCTTTAACTTGTTGTTGATGTTCTTTAGAATTTCTTTTAGCTAAAATCCCAGCAAAAACTTTTGGATGTAGAGTTTTTACTCTTCCACCGAGTATTTCTGGAAACTCTGTATACTTAGAAACTTCTGTAACTTTAATATTATTTTTTTCTAATAACTTTGCAGTTTTACCTGTAGAAAATATATTTAACCCAACATTTTCTAACTTTTGTGCAAATTCTATAATACCACTCTTGTCATAAACACTAATTAACACATTTTTAAAAACACTATTTTTCAATTTCTCAAAACCACCTTGTTTAATAGATAAGTTAAACTAATTTTTTTGATAAGAAAATAAGCGGGCGATGGGGGTCGAACCCACGACATTCTGCTTGGCAAGCAGACATTCTAGCCACTGAATTACGCCCGCAAACTAAAAATTAAAAACTTAACTAAAAAAATTTTTATAAATATAAAGTATTTTAAATGTAATTAAACTACTTAACTGTTACACACACAGGGTCTGATTTTTTTAAAGTTCTATTTTTTTGTTCGTCACGCAATCTACTAACTATAACATGTTTTCCTTCTGGAATATTATGCCAATCATACCACCAGTGTCCTGCTGTAGAACGGCACTTTTGCCACCCACCATTATTTATTGAAATCTCTACCACACCATCACCACTTGTTACAGTAGTTCTTATTGCATAATGATTTTTATGTAAAATTATTTCATCATTTTTTGGATGGTCTATAGTAATTAAATATTTTGAACCTTTGGTTTGTTTTATATTAGTTATTTGTTTTTCAGTTTTTTTAATACTTTTTTGTTTTTTCATAAAAATCACCTCACTTTTAAAAATTTATAATAATATGAACTAAATGTCAAGAAATCAGAGTTAAATTATTGATAAAATGCATTAATTATTTTTTTAGAAAAATTCTGTATAACATTTTTAAGTCTGATATTAGAACGTAAGTATAAATTAATTTTTGGATCAAATTTAGTATTTATTGTATCAAAAAAATATTTTAGAGTAAGTTCTGTCCCTGAAAAAAGTTTTTTTCCTTTTGTTTCTCCAATAAGTATTACTGAAGCAACTTTAGGTTTTAAACTAACTTTTTTAAAAACATATTTTTCTACCCAAAACGGTTGGCATCTATCAATAGCAATTTTTGCATATCCTGGGATATGGTAAAAATATATTGGAGAAACTATTATTAAAAGATCGTCATTTCTAAAGTGTTCATATAAAATGTTCATATCATCATTAAATCTACATTTAACATTTTTAATACAATAATTTTCACAACCCTTACATTGTATAATTTTTAAATTGTTAATGTTAATAATTTTTAAATCAAAATGTTTTTTTAAATTCAAGAATAAAATTTTTGAAATAAAATCGCTGTTTCCACCAATTCTTGGACTAAAGTTTAATATCAATCCTTTTTTTTTATTATTTTTTTTCATATTTGTTTTTTCTTTTACACACTTTTTATTTTAACCAACTAAACCAACATTTTAATCTTTATAAGATTAAATTAAAATTTATTATCTTTTTTTTATTCTATTAAGAAAATTTTTTCAAGCACCATATTTGTCTAATTTCCCAGCATATGCCATTGCTAAAGGCATAATTTTTGTGGAATAAATTGTTCCCAACATTCCTTTTGAAAGATTTTGTTCATCAAATTTTATAACATTATTTTTTGGCGTAGGAATATGGTTAGACATTATTGCTACAGGAACAGGATGCCACGAATGCCCTTTTGTAACTGCAGGGGTAGAATGATCACCAGTAACAATTAAAATATCTGGGTTCATATTAATTACTTCAGGTAATAATTTATCAATTTCTTCCAACTTTTGAACTTTTGCGTCAAAATTTCCGTCTTCGCCCATTGCATCAGTATCTTTAAAATGAATATAGTAAAAATCATATGGTTTTTTATATAATTCTTTTAATTTTTTAATTTCATCTGTAATAGATTCACAACCTTTAACAATTTCCATCCCAACCAACTGTGCCAATCCTTTATACATAGGATAGACGGCAATTGCTATTGGATTAAGTTTATATACTTCTTGCATAGTAGGTATATCTGGATATTTTGAAAATCCACGTAACAAACAGTAATTAGCTTTTTCTTCCGAAATTAAAATATTTTTAACCTCATTTATAAAAGTTTCTACTATTTGAGCAGTTCTTTTAGCATTTTTGTCTAATGAATTTATTGGTAAAATTTTGTATGGTTTATTTCCTTCTTTATGAGGATCATTTTCTGTAATTTGATCAGACAAAATTGTATTTCCACTGGAACGAAATATTCCAGCAAACCTATGTCCTTTACCTGACTGCAAAAAAATTTCTACATCATCAATTTTTTTAATTTTTTGTGAAATTTTTTTTATTAATTCAACATTAGTTTCTGTAGATATTCTACCTGCTCTTCTATCTGTTATAACACCATTTTTATCTATTGTAGCAAAATTTCCTCTAAAAGCGACATCGTTGTTTGACATTTGCATTCCCAATCCTAATACTTCCAAAACTCCACGACCAATTAAGTTTTCAATTGGATCATAACCAAACAGAGCTAAATGTCCCGGTCCACTTCCAGGAGTGATACCATAATCAACAGGCACAGAAAGTCCACATAAAGAATTCGAAGCAAGTTTATCAAAGTTTGGGATATTTGCAGTTTCTAACTCAGTTTTTTGCGTATCAATTTTTGGTGCTCCACCAAGTCCATCAATAACAAGCATAACAATTTTCTTTTCATTTTTTATTGATAGAGATTTTATAAGATTTAAGTTGTTCATTTTTTTCTCCTATATGTTTTATTTGTTTGTAAAATTATTCTTTAATAGGCAAAATTGATGATCCATTTGGAATTATGTAACAACTAAAATTGTTTCTATATTTTTTGTTTATTATTTCAATTGCTTCATTAATATCTTTTACAAATTTAAATTTCAATTTTTGAACTAAATATTTTTTTATGTCTGAAACTAATATGCACTGATATTGTTTAAGAATTTTTGCAGTTAAATATGCTCTATGTCCTTCTACTACAATTTTTTTTTGTTTAGTTGAAAGTATTTCAGATAATGATTTCTTTTTCATCCAATTTTCAAAAATTTTTTGCCCAACACCTTCACAACACTCTGCTAATAATACAATTGTTCCACCAAATTTTGTAGCAAGAGAAGCACAGGTCAAACTCTTCTGTGCTTGATATAAATTTATATCACGAGGGTACCCACCACAACTTACAATTGTTACATCAGAAAGTTCTTTTATTGGTACAGAAAACAATTTTTTAGCAATTTTTATTCCGTTGTTATAAACTGTATTCATTTCTCCAGATAAAATTTTTATTAACCTTTTTTTATGATCTTTTATAAAGTTTATGAAAAAAGTTTCTTTACCAACTTTTTTTCTCTTTGAGATAAAATTGTTTGCAGTTTCTAACATATCAAGATTAATTTTATTATAATTTATATTTCCCATATTAGAATTTTTATCAACTACAAACGAATGGTTAAAAGTTATACTTTGTCTTGCTGCAATGCCTGGTAAAATAGTTTTTCTCGTTCCTGAATATCCTGCAAACGAATGTGTATCAATACTACCTGTTAGAATTAATAAATCGGCATTTAATGCAAATTTATTGATAAAAATTTTGTTCCCAAAAGATGTTGTACATATATATTCATTAGTTTTTTTATTATCACAGTTATGATTTATAAATTTATATTTTTTAACAATTTCTTCTCCGTAAACTTTAATATTATCTTTTTTAGAATGTGGTCTGTGAGTACCTAAAGCTATTAAAAAGGTAACTTTGGTTTTATATTTTTTAGGAAAATAGTCAATTAAAGTATTAAGTATTACTGGATAATATGGATTTGCTCTTGTTATATCTTCTACCACAATGACGATATTTTGTGGATTAGTTTTTTTTATTATATTTTTTAACGAAGAATATTTTAGTGGATGATTTAATGATTTAACAAGTTCAAAAGCAATATTTTTTATTTCAGCATATTTATGATTTTTTAATTCTAACACAGATATAACATTACTTTTTTTTAATAAGAAACTTTTTTCTGTTTTACCGTATTTTAAAGAATAGTTGTTATAAACTGTTTTCAGACAATTCATTTGTTATTTTCTACTTCCTGGTCTTACTAGAGGAATATTTTTTTTGCACAAAGGACAATTTTCAGGAACAAAATTATTTATATCAACTTTTGAGATGTAAAAATAAGGAAACTTAAACATTTTTTCTTCTATTGATCTGTTTATTATACTTGCTATAGATAAAACCTTGCCATTACATTTTTCAACGACATCAATTACTTCATTTGTAGATTTTCCAGTTGTCACAACATCTTCAACAATTATAACGTTATCTTTATTTGTAATCTCAAATCCTCTTCGTAAGGTCATTTGTCCTAAGTTATCTCGTTCAGTAAAAATAGCTCTAACATTGCAACCAGCAATAGTTTTTATCACGCGAGCCATTTCCTGACCAATAATTATACCTCCTAAAGCTGGCGAAACTACAAGATTAATTCTTTGCCAAATATCAGATTTTTTTTTAATTTCTTCAAACAACAACATCGCAATTTTTTCTGCAAGATCAGGATATTGAAGTACAAGTGCACATTGTAAATATTTATCACTATGTAAACCTGAGGACAAAAGAAAATGACCTTCTAACATTGCATTATATTGTTTAAACAAATCAATTAAAGAATTATTTCTCATTAGTTTTCTCCGATACAAATTTGTTTAGTTCTTTATTTCAAAAAAAGTTTAATAATTATAAGAATTTTTCTAAAATTAAAAGTTCCGTTTAAACTGTTGCAAGTCACGATTTATCTGTTGAACTTTAATTTCTTCTTTTCGGTCATAAACTTTTTTATGTTTACAAAGCCCAATTTCAACTTTTAAAATACTTTTTTCGTTAAAATACATTTTTATAGGTTTTATTATTAACCCTTTTTGTGTCATTTTTCCATATAACTTTTTAATTTCTGATTTATGAAGTAGTAATCGTCTTTTCCTATTTGGTTCTAACCGGTCATAAGTAGTTTTTTCATATTTTGCGATGTTACAATTTATTAACCAAACTTCATTTTTTTCAATTAAACAAAATGCATCTTTAATATCAGCTTTTCCTACTCTTGCTGATTTTACTTCACAACCACGCAATTCAATTCCTGCTTCATAAGTTTCCAGAACAGTAAAATTATGATAAATTTTTTTGTTTGTAGATACAACTTTAAATTCCATAATTGAAAGATTCACACTTAAATTTGCCGCGGGTGGGATTTGAACCCACACCCATTTTCAGGAGAAGCTTCTGAGACTTCCCTGTCTACCAGTTCCAGCACCGCGGCAAAAAACTAATAAATATTTATTAGTTTTTTTAATTTGAAATTCATTTCCGTCGTTCAGGAATTTGTGGTAAGACATTGTTTTTAATATAATCAAAATTAAATGGTTTTAATAAACAATCTATTGCACCATTACGAAATGCTTCAATAACTTTATCCGCTTCTCTATATCCAGTAACCATCACAACATACAATTGTGGATCCATTTGTTTAACTTCTTTTAAAACAGAAATTCCATCTTTTTCAGGTAAATTAATGTCTAACATTAAAAAATCAAAAATTTCAGTGGCAACTTTTTTTATTCCGTCATTAGCATTTGTGCAAACGACTACGTTATGTCCTAATGAGGTATAAAATGACTCCAGCAAATCTAATATTTCCACATCATCGTCAATTATTAAAATTTTCACTTTTATTAAAATTTATTGATTTACTATGTTATTAACTTTTTGCAAATCTTCTTTTTCTTTTTTTCTTAGGTTATCTAAATCTTTTTGTAAATCATCTTGCACTTTTTTTATCTGAGATTCAATAACATATTTTTTTAATAAACTTTGTTGTTGTAATCTTTGTTTTAACCATTTTTCTACTGTAGAAGAAGGTAAAATTATCCTTACCCAATATGTACCATCATTTTTATTAACAAACTCTTGTATCTGCCAAGGACCACGAAGTTCCTGGTCTACAATAACTTTTTGCATTGTTTTCATTTCTTCCACAGACATAGCTTCATCTGCACCTTCAGGCTTATATTCTGCCCAGTCTGCCATAGTGCGTTTCCATACAGATTCAACTTTTGCCTCTACTTTTCTTGCCAAATCTGCCTGTGCAGAAGTTATCGCAGCTTCTCTTGCTAAAACCGGATTTGCTCTTTTTATTGAAGAACCTATACCAGTTACAATTTCACCAACACTTTCTTCAGGTAAAGTTTTAAACGGAGTTGCTTCAACATATTGTTTTGACAATTCATCTTTTATTGCGGCATATTTTTTAGGACCACAAGATGATATCAATACTACCATTGCACTTAATATAACTATTCCTAATTTCATGTGTACTTATTCCCCCCTATTTTTAGATTTATTTTTTTAACTACTAAAATACTCTTTCTTTGTCAAGTTGTGTGACAAAAATCACATTAAATATTTCTTAAAATGGAACTTCATCATCATTATTTTCTTGTAAATTATCTGTTTTATTTTCTACTGTATCTTCCAGATCAGATACAGATATAGCATCAGTTTCAACTTCGGATTTATTTTGTTGATCAGATTTTTTACTTAAAAATTCTAATGTTTCTACCACAACTCGTGGTGAAATATAAGTTTTGTCATCTTTTATATTTTTATTTATTTCTATTCGTCCTACTACAGAGATAGTTTTACCCTTTGTAAGATATGGGGCTAACTTTTCTGCACGATCTCCCCATATTATAATATCTATAAAGGTAGCAGATTTTGTTTCTGGTTTCATATCTTCTCTTAAAGCAAGTGTAGACACAAAACATGTCTTACCAGTAGTAGTTTTTAACAACTTACCATCTTTTGCTAAATTACCACTAAATATTACTAAATTCATTTGAATTATCCTCCCAATATAATTTATAAAACTTTATTGTCAAAATTTTGTGCAAAAATTTTTAATTTTATTATTTTTTTTCTAGGAAAACTATCCCTATTCCAACACCTATATAAGACAATATTATTATGAAAGGCGAGGTTATACTTGCCCAGTTACTTCCATCTGAGTTTGTAAATTTTAATAACACAAATCCTAGAGTTAATGATACTATACTATAAAAAATAATTTTTTTTCCACGATTAGAAATTTTATAATACGCAATTTCTGCACTATTAGATTTTTTATTTTTCCAGTCTAACTTTTTATTTTTTGGCATAAATATTATCTAATTATTTTTGGTATATTATAACCTTTAATTTCGTTATTTAAATTTTCTAACCTTTTAACACGTTCTGATATAGGAGGATGAGTTGAAAATAAAGATAAAATGTTTTCTCCTTTTAAAGGATTAACAATAAACATATGTGCAGTAGTAGGTCCTGCATTATTTAATGGAATGCGCTTAACACCATCAGCCAACTTTTTTAGCGCATCAGCTAAACTTAACGGATCTGATGTTACAATACCGGCTGATTTATCTGCTTCATACTCTCTTGATCTAGAAATAGCAAGTTGAATTATCATTGCAGCAATAGGTGCTATTATAATCAAAACTAACATACTTATTAAACCAATTGGATTAGAATTACGATTATTATCTCGTCTTCCACTACCAAATATCATTGCCCATTGTGCCATTCGTGCTAATGTAAATATAGCTCCAGCAATTGTTGCCGCAACAACTGAAATTAAAGTGTCACGATTTTTTATGTGGGAAAGTTCATGTGCAATAACACCTTTTAATTCTCTTTCTGACAACAATTCTATAATACCAGAAGTTACTGCAACTGCAGAATTTGCTGGATTTCTACCAGTAGCAAATGCGTTTGGAGTTGGTTTATTGATAATATAAACTTTTGGCATTGGAAGTTGCATTTTTGTGGTAAGTTCACGAATTATTGAATATAAACCCGGGTTTTCTGTTTCTTTAATTTCTCTTGCTCCGTATAACATTAAAACAATTTTATCTGAAAACCAATATGCAATTCCGTTCATAACAATTGCCATTGTAAATGCCCAAATCATACCTTCTCGTCCAGCAATAAATTGTCCTACGATAACAAACAAAATTATAAGTCCTAACATTAATATTGTGGTTTTAAAATTATTCATTAGATTTAATACCTCCTATTATGTGTATAAATTTTAAAGATTAAATTCCACTACCATAGTTAAACTCTTCTTGTTTAAAAAAATCTTTTTCAATTTCAAGTTTCTTTTTTTCTAAATATTCATCAATTTGAGTTGTTACACCTTCTAAAGATTCTAACTTTTTAATTCGTTGTTCTAACTGATCGATTTCTTTCAATGCTACCTGTATAGCATCAGCAATTGGATCAGGTAATTTTCCATGTTCTAATTTATTAATATCTTCAGGTGAAAACCCTAACCCTATTCTGCCAGGAACTCCAACAACTGTTGCGTTACTAGGTACATTTCTTAAAACCACAGAACCGGCACCTATGCGTGCAAATTCACCAATAACAATATTTCCTAACAATATAGCTCCAGCACCAATAACTACATTATTTTTGACAGTAGGATGTCGTTTACCTTTTGCTAACGATGTCCCACCTAAAACTACCCCTTGATAAATTAAAACATCATCACCAATCTCTGCTGTTTCACCAATTACAACTCCCATCCCGTGATCAATAAAAAATCTTCTACCAATCTTTGCCCCGGGATGAATTTCTATCCCTGTAAAAAATCTTGTTATGTGTGAAATATATCGTGCAATTAAATAAAGTTTCCTGTTATAAAACCAATGAGCAATTCTGTGTAACCATATTGCATGTAGTCCAGGATAACAAATCAATACTTCAGGTATACTTTTAGCAGCTGGGTCTTTAACAAAAACTGTTTTTATATCTTCAACAAATCTTATCATTATTTTGTTCCATACAACTGTTTTACTCTCATTAATTGAGTAATATTAGTACGTTCTAACTCGTTCAATTTGTCTAAAATATAACGTATAGCACCATTTATTTGTGGAATTAAAACATATTCTAGTGCATTAACTCTACGTCTGGTTGTCTCTAAATCTTTTGCCATAAGTTCACACAAATGTTCCAAAGTTGCCAACTGTAAAAGTTTTGGAAATAATAAGTTCAATTTTACAACAGCAGAATTAAAATATGGCTCTGTAGTTATTAATCCTAAAACATTTATGGTATCATTTTTTTTAGTTTCTAAAACTTCATACTTTAAATTTAACTTATACATTTGTTTAGATGCAATAACATAATTTTGGTTTCTTGAATACATATCACACCATTGTTCTACAAGTTTTAGTGGAAAATTAGAATACAAGATTTTAATCTGAGAATAAACTTGTTTTAATTCTGCATCTATTTGAGTTCTCAAACTGTTAAGTGTTACTATTAAAATATTAAACTCGCGTGTTAATTGTTCCTGTTTATCTTTTAAAAGTTTGTGTCCACGTATGGCAAACTTTAATCTACGACGATATTTCATCAAATTCATTCTATTTGCATTAATTTTTAGTTTCATAAAAAAATAACATCAATATTATTTAATTATTTAAGATATTTTTCTTTAAATTCTGGCCGGATACGTTTCAACTCTTCTTGAGGAAACATTTTTAGCAGTTTATATCCTATCTCTAAAGTTTGTATTATAGTTCTATTATCGGAAAGACTTTGGTTTACAAAATTATTTTCAAATTCGTTTACAAATTTTAGATATATTTTATCAATATCACTTAAAGCAGCTTCTCCTAAAACTATTGCCAACTCTTCCACTTCTTTTCCTCTTGCATAACATGCAAAAAGTTGGTTTGCCCAGTCAGGATGATCTTCTCTTGTTTTATCCTTGCCAATACCTTTATCTCTTAATCTGGACAAACTTGACATAACATCTACAGGAGGATAAATCCCTTTTCTATGTAAGTCACGGTTTAACACTATTTGTCCTTCTGTTATATATCCTGTTAGATCAGGGATCGGATGAGTTTTATCATCTTCAGGCATAGAAAGTACTGGCATTAATGTTATTGAACCTTTTTTACCTTTTATTCTTCCTGCACGTTCATATAAAGTAGAAAGATCAGTATATAAGTAACCAGGATATCCTCGTCTTCCTGGGACTTCTTTTCTTGCGGAAGAAATTTCACGTAATGCTTCACAATAGTTTGTTATGTCACTCATAATAACCAAAACATGCATATCTAGCGTAAATGCCAAATATTCAGCACAGGTTAAAGCCAATCTTGGTGTTGCGATACGTTCAATTGCCGGATCATCAGCCAAATTTATAAACAAAACCGACCTTGACAAAGCACCAGTTTTTCTAAATTCAGAAATAAAAAAATTAGATTCTTCGAAAGTAATTCCTATTGCAGCAAAAACAACTGCAAACTCATCATCTCGTTTCAAAGACTTTTCTGTTATGTTTTCTAATTTTAAAACTGTAGCTTGCCGAGCAATCTGTGTTGCTAATTCTTTGTGTGGAAGTCCAAAACCGCTAAAAATTGGTAATTTTTGTCCTCTAACTAATGTGTTTAACCCGTCCACTGTAGATATCCCTGTTTGAATAAACTCTTTAGGATATGCACGGGCAGCAGGGTTTATTGGATTACCATTAATTTCCAGCCTATCTTCAGGTAGTATTTCTGGTCCTCCATCAATAGGTCTTGCTAAACCGTCAAAAACACGACCTAAAATATTTTTTGACACTGATAAAGTCACTGTTTTGTTTAAAAATCGAACTTTAGCATTGTTTATTGAAATTCCACGACTTTCTTCAAAAAGTTGTATTAGAGCTAAATCTTCATTAATTTCTAACACTCTACCTAATCTATGTTCGTTATTAGACAAAACAATTTCTACCAACTCTTCATATTTAGCTCCTCTAGCACCGCTTACCAATAAAAGCGGACCTGTTATAGATTTTATATCAGTAGTTTCTAATACCATATCATTTTCCTTTTTCTTCTAATATTTTTATATGAACAGTTTTTTTCAAAATTATATCAAGTTTGTTAATTTCATTTATTGCTTTTAACAATTTTTTTTCTTCAATTTTATGTGTTAACATAATAATTGATGCTCCACGATGAATTTTTTCTACGGGTTCTTGTTGATATACAGAAGCGATTGAAACTTCAAACTTACCTAAGATGTAAGATATTTTTGCCAATACACCGGGTCTGTCAATAGTTATAAAACGCAAATAATAATAGCCACATATCTCATCATGTTTGATAGTTTCAACTTTTTGTTTTGCATCATAAAAAACATAAGGAAATCTACCTTCTACAATGTTTACTATGTTTTTGCATGCATAAATTATATCAGACATTACTGCAGAAGAAGCTGTGTCTCCTCCAGCACCTCGACCTATAAAAGTTACCGGACCACTAAAATCTCCTTCTATTAAAATAGCATTATATTCATTAGTTACGCTAGAAAAAACATGTTTCTTTGAAACTAAAAACTTACGCACTTCAAACATAAATTTATTTTTAACAATCGCAGCATTTCCTAAAAGTTTAATGTCATAACCAAAATTGTTTGCAAATTTTACATCGTCTAACTCTACATTTTCAATCCCTTCAATATAAATATGTTGAGGTTTTATCCAACGGCTATAAGCAATTGAACTTAATATGCTTAACTTATGTGCTGTATCAAAACCTTCTATATCCATTGATGGATTACTTTCTGCATATCCTCGTTCTTGAGCAGTTTTTAGTGCTGTCTTAAAGGATACATTTAATGTTGTCATAGTAGATAATATATAGTTTGTTGTTCCATTTAAAATTCCAATTATTCTTATAATTTTGTTTGCAGCTAAACCTTCGTTTAAAGATTGTATTAACGGAATTCCTGCTCCGACAGAAGATTCAAAATATACCATTTTGTTTAGTTCATTTCCTAAACCAAATATTTCATGCCAATGTTGAGATAGAACTGCCTTGTTAGCCGTTACAATATGTTTTCCTTTTTTTAAACTTGACAATATTATATCACGAGCGACAGTTACTCCTCCAACAAGTTCTACTATAATATCAATATATTCATCATTTATAATAGTATTTACATCTGGAGTAAAGGATATTTTCTTATCAATTTTTTGTAAAATATTTTTTTTATAATGATCTTTTTCACACACTGATTTAAAAATTATTTCACAACCAGCTTTCTGCAAAATTAACTTTTTGTTTTTATAAAATAATTTTAACAATGACTGTCCTACAGTACCAAATCCTACAAGTCCTATATTTACTTTTTTCATAATTTGTACCTAAATAAATTATTTTTTTAATTTCAAATTAACACCAAAATGTTTAAATATTTTGTCAAATCTTAATGCAGCATCGTGATAACGGTTATTTGTTGTTACTAAAGAAATTCTTATATACCCTTCACCGTTAGGACCAAAACCTACTCCTGGTGAAACTACGACACCTGTCTCTTGCAACAATACTTGAGCAAATTTTAACGATCCTACCTCATCTATAATTTTTTTAGGTAATTTACACCATAGATACATTGTAGCTTTTGATGGAGAAACTTCATATCCGATTTTTCTAAATTCTTTTATCATTAACCTCATTCTTGTTTCATAAACATTTTTAATAGTTTTAACTATTCGTTCATATTCTAACAAAGCTTTTACTGCAGAAAGTTGAATAAATGTTGGTGAACCGTAATCTACAAAAGATTTAAACTTTTCTAATTGTGATATTATTTTTTCATTACCTACTACAAAACCTATTCTCCAACCAGCCATTGAAAAGGTTTTTGAAAAACTATGAAATTCTACAGCAACATCTTTAGCACCATCAAATTGAAATATTGATGGCGCAACATAATTTCCAAATGTTATTTCAGAATATGCATTGTCATAACATAAAATAATATTATTTTTTTTAGCAAATCGTATCGCATCTTTAAAAAATGTTTCATCTTCTACTATTGCAGAAGTCGGGTTATTGGGATAATTTAAAAAAATTATTTTACTCTTTTCTACAACTTTTTTTGGTATTTTACCAAAATCAGGTAAAAAATTATTTTTTTCATCCAGTTTGAATAGATAAACTTTTCCACCGGACAAAATTGTTGTATTGTAATACACTGGATATGCAGGGTCTGGGACTAAATTATAATCACCGGGGTTTAAATAACTCATACACAAATGTGCCACACCTTCTTTCGATCCTATTAATGCAATAATTTCTTTATCAGGATCGAACTTTACTCCAAAACGTTTTATAAACCATTCAGCAACAGTATTTCTGAACTTAGGAATTCCTTTTGCTTGAGGATATCTGTGTGTTTTTGGATGTTCTCTAACTGTTTCACATAAGCGATTAACAATCTCAGGATCTGTTGGTGTATCTGGATTCCCCATGCCTAAATCTATCACATCAAGTTTTTTAGCATATGCCTCTATTTTTAATTTGTTTATTATTGAAAATAGGTATGGTGGCAGTTTTTGTAATTTTTTAGATGGTAAATACATTTTTTTGTTTAATTAAAATACAATTCATAAATTTTAACATATTATGAATAAAATTTTTTATAGAAAAAAAACAAAAATTTTTACGAATTTATAACTTTTCTCAAACCGTCAGTTGGCCGGAAAGAAACTTTTTTTCTTGCTGGAATAGGAACTATTTCGCCAGTTTTTGGATTTCGTCCATTTTTTGATTTTGTATTTTTTGCACAAAACATTCCTAGTCCTGATATTGACACTTTATCTCCTGTTTTGAGAACATCAGCAAGAACTTTCACAAACTCTCTTAATATTTTTTGTACTAAAGACGCTTTTACACCACTTGCTTGAGCAACTCTATTTACAAAATCCTCACGTTTCATTTTGTCCTCCATAGTGGTAAAAAATCACAAAAATAAACAAATTAAATCTTTTATATAAAAAATGAAAGAAATTATCTTTTGGTCCACTGAAACTTTTTACGAGCTTTTGGTTGTCCAGATTTTTTACGTTCTACTTCTCTAGGATCACGTTTTAACATTTCATTCTGTTTTAAAACAGGTTTTAACTCTGGTTTTAATTCTAATAAAAATCGTGCTAAAGAAAGTTTTATTGCATCTGCTTGTCCAGTTAAACCACCACCTTTGACCTTTAGTTCTATATCAAACTTATCTTTTAGATTTGTAACTGCTAAAGGCGATATTGCACTTGATTTTTGTAATAAATTATTGCCAAAATATTCATCTAAAGTTTTTCCATTGATCAAAAATTTACCCGTTCCTTCTTTACACTTTGCTACTGCAATTGCAGATTTTCTTCTTCCTATTGTAACAGATTTGTTTACCATGATATTACCTCCAGATTTTTTCTGTTACCAAATGACATTGACCTTATTTTGTCATCATTAAAAACTTTTAATCTTTTTATTAGTTTTGCTCGCAATTTTGTTTTTGGTAACATACCATTAACTGCTTTGCGTACTATGAAGTCAGCTTTTGATGGGAAAAGTTTTTTGTATTGTATATAAGTATCACCACCTAAATATCCAGTATGATGAAAATAAAATTTTTGTTCAATTTTTTTCCCCGTTAAAACCAATTTTGCAGCATTTATTATTATAACAAAATCTCCTGCAGGATGATCTTTAGAAAAAGTTGGTCTGTGTTTACCAATTAAAATTTTTGTTGCATTGGTTGCTATGTGTCCTAATGGTTTACCTGTAGCATCAATTAAGTACCATTTAGGTTTTGGTTTATAATCAAATTTAGTAAGTTTTGCTATATTTGGCGCTATTCTCATCATATGTTTTCTCCTGCTAATATATGAATAACCATAAATTAAGGTTAAAATAATTTTCTAAGTTTTACAATATAAATTTTTCTTTGTCAACGATTGGAAAAAATTATGTTAATTTGGTAGCATATGCCATATTTAACAAAATTAAATTTTTTGTTGTTTATTCACAAATTATTCTATTATTATTTAATAAAAATAAACTTCCAAAAATTTATAATATGTATTATAAAACAACAATAATAAAGTTGTGTAAATTATTATAAAAAAAAGTTTTTATTTATGTAAGATTTTTTTTAAAATTTTTTTTATTTCTTGTTCTAATTGTTTGATTGAAATTTTATCATTTCGTATTGTAAAATCTGATTGTTTTAACTTTATTTTTACAGGTAGTTGTCTGGAAAACATAAATTTTATATCGTCATCATCAAATTCACGGTGTCTTAAACGTTTTTTTTGTGTTGATTTAGAACAATAAATTGTTATTACGAAATCAAACATTGATTGTAACTTTTTTTCAAACAATAAAGGTATATCAACTACAACTAAATCTTTTTTTTGTTTCAAGTTCTTTTGTAGAAAAATTTTTATCTCTCTTAAAATTTTAGGATGTGATAGTTTTTCTATAAAATTTATTTCATCAGGATTTATCGTTAACAGTTTCCTTAAAAAAATTGTATTAATGTTTCCATTAGAATTAATTATTGCAGTACCAAAATGGTCAGATAATTTTTGTCTTAAGTGTTTATCTGTTTTTAACAAATGATGATAAATTTCATCAGAACTTATCGTAGGAAAACCAAGCTTCTTAATAATTTTCAAAGATATAGTCTTCCCAGATGCTATATTACCAGTTAAAGCAACCTTCTTCATTGAAGTTTTGGGCATTTTCTTTAACTATAAAATTTTAATTTTTATTTCAAGACTTTAATTTGTTTCAAATCAAATATTGAAATAAACATATGTAAAATGATTTTAACAAAAAATCTATAATTTATAATAACATACATTTTGTAATTATTTAATCTGTTAAATGGACAAAATAATTTTATTTCTTCTCCCATCTATCAGAAATTGTTACATCAACAACTAATGGTATTTTAAGTTGTACTACGGATTCCATTATATTTTTTATTTCAGGAACAACCTTGTCTATGAAGTCAGTCCTTATTTCAAACAACAACTCATCATGAATTTGCAGCAACATTTTTGATACATTTTCTGTAAAACTATTTTTTAGAAATTCTGTAGTTTTTATCATAGCAAGTTTTATAATATCAGCTGCAGTTCCTTGAATGGGAGTATTAATCGCTAATCGTTGACCAAAATTTTTTAAGGTAGGATTTGGTGACGAAAGTTCGTTCAATGGTCTATACCGGTTAAAAAGTGTTCTTGAAGAAAGTGTTTTTGTTGAGGATTCTATTGTTTTTTTTATCCATTCTTTAACAGAACTGTATCTATTAAAATAATTGTTAATATAATCTTGAGCAGTTTGAATATTTATACCCAACTCTTTTGCTAATCCTTGAGCAGACATACCATATATAATTCCAAAATTTATTACTTTTGCAATTCTTCTATGTTCATTAGAAACTTCTTTTAAAGATAAATTAAATATTTCCATTGCAGTTTTTGTGTGAACATCTTCATTGTTTAAAAATGCAGTAATAAGATTTTGGTCATTAGAAAAATGAGCAAGAATTCTTAATTCTATTTGAGAGTAGTCAAATGAAACCAGTTTATAACCTTGTTGCGACACGAACATTTTACGAATTTTTTTACCCCAGTCAGTTCGTATTGGAATATTTTGTAAATTAGGATTTTCAGAAGACAATCTTCCTGTAGATGTTCCAGTTAAATTAAATGTTGTATGAATGCGATTAGTTTCAGAGTTGATAAGTTTTAAAAATGGATCTAAATATGTATTTTTTAATTTTTCCAGTTCACGGTTTTCTAAGATTAATGGTATTATTGGATGTGCATTTCTTAATGTATATAAAACTTCTTCATTCGTAGAATATCCTGTTTTATTTTTTTTTATTGTAGGTAATTTTAGTTTCTCAAATAAAATAAAACTTAGTTGTTTAGGTGAATTTAAGTTTATTTTAGTTTCTGAAATTTTAAAAATAGACTTCTGAATTTCATCAAGTTTTTGGATAATTTCATTTTTTAAATTTAAAATATATTCTCTGTCAACCATTATACCTTCTAATTCTATTATTGAAACAACTGTTATTAGTGGTAGTTCAATTTTGTTTAGTAATTCTATCAAACCATTTTTTTCAAGTTTTATCTGTAATTCGGAATATAAAGAATTTAAAATATTTAAAGTGTTTTGGAGCCTTAATAATAATTTTTCTATTGGAAAAGTTGTTATATCAAAATCTGTAGCAAAACAAAATTCTAGTATAGGGTCATTTTCTAAGTTATCGTTGACAATTGTTTGAAGTGAATAATCGTTTTTTGTTGGATTTAAAAGGTAAGAAGCTGTTTTTATGTCAAAAATTTTATCTGTGCATATATTCTTAATTAATTTTTTGTTTTTTAATAGAACAAGTTGGTGTTTCAGGTCATAAGAAATAAATTTTAAATTTTTTTGGCTAAACAAAAAATGAAAAAAATCTATTAAACTATTTTTTGTGGTTGGTTCTATAATTTTATCTTCAAAAGTTTTGTGATTACATAGAGGAAGATAAAAAAAAATTTTTTCCTTAGTAGAGTTATCCTTCAAATCGTTTTCTTTTTTTTTAACAATTAATCCTACCAAACCAAATATTTGATTCTCATTATTAATATTCTGATTGTTATGTGATAATTTATCAACAGATTGTGAATATATTAATGAAAAAAATATTTCTTGATATGATTTTGACAGTAGTTCTTTAATTATATTAAAATTCTTTTCTGAATTTAAAAATAAATATTGGTCTGATATGTTTTCAATTATAAGATCAAATTTTGGATTATATTTTATTTGACTAAAATTTAAATCTAATTGATTAGTTTCTTTTTTTGATAATATTTTCTGTGGTTTAATCTTGTATAATTCATTAATTATACTTTGCATTTCGTATTTACTTAAAAATTTTATCAGTTTATCTTGGTTAAAATTTAATTCTAAATTTGATATTACATAATTGTCTAATTCATTAATTTTTTTTAGTAATGAAACTAACTCTTTACTTTTAAATGCACTCTCTTTCCCTAAAATAAGCCTTTTTCTAAGTTTTTCTTCAATAGTATTTATTTCTGAATAAATATTGTTTAAATCACCATATTGTCTTATAAGTTTTTCAGCCGTTTTTTCTCCAACACCATCTACGCCAGGAATGTTGTCAATTTTATCTCCTAACAACGCAAAATAATCAGGCAACAAACTCGGTTTAAAACCATATTTTTCTACAACTTTTTTTTCATCAAACAAAATATCTTTTGGTTCATTGTATACAATAATATTTTTATCCACTATTTGTAAAATATCTTTATCTGCACTGATTATAATAATTTTGTAATTACTGTCTGCAAACTTATTTGCCAGTGCACTAATAATATCATCTGCTTCATATCCATCTAAAACCAATTGACTAATATTTGCAGACAATACCATTTCATTAACTAAAGGAAATTGAACTTTTAATTCTTCATCAATTTTTTTACGAGTTGCTTTATATTCTGGAAACATTTTGTGTCTAAAGGTTGGTTTTGAAGAATCAAAACATATACCTAAATATTTTGGGTTATAATTTTTTATCAATTTTAATATCATTCGTGTAAAACCATATACTGCATTTATTGACAAATGTTTTGAAGTTGTTAATGGAGGTAACGCATGGTATGCACGATGAATATAAGCATTTCCATCTACTAAAAAAATTGTTTTATCAATATCAAGGTGTTTCATTTATAAAAATTATTCAGAACTATTATTTTGTTTTTCAGGAAGAGTATTCATTTCTTGTAAAAGTTTTAGTTGTTGATTGAGAGAATCATTTAACTGTTGTGTTTTATATAACTGTTCTTTTACAAGATTGATTTCTTTATGCAAAGAAGAAATTTCTTTTTCAAACTTTTCTCGCAACATTTTTTCATGTTCAAGCATTTCTTTAATTTTTGTTTCATAACTATTTCTTGTGTTAATTAACAATTTTCTTGATTCAGCATTTTCTTGTTCAGATTTAATTATAAACTCTGACAACTCTGGAGTTTTACGTTTCTTTTCTTCTTCTATAAGATTATTTAATTGTAATATATATTGTTCTTTTTTAGATAATTTTTCTTTAAATTCATCATTATTTTGTTTAATTTGTTGTTCAAGACTTATTATTGTATTTTTTAATATATCATTTTCTCTTTTAAAATTTAATATTTCTAAATTTAACAAATCAATCTTTTTCATTAGTTCTGATTTTGCAATTTCGAAATTTTCACGTTCTTTAGATAATATATTTTGTTGTTCATTTTTTTGAGTTTCATGTTTATCAATTAAAGTTTTTATCTCTAAATCTTTTTTAGTCTTATAATTAACAACTTCCTCTCTTGCAACAGCCAACTCTGTTTCAAGATTTTTTATATTAGTTTCATAAAAAATTTTAATTTCTGAAACTTTTTGTTGTAAATCTTCTTGTGATTTTAATATTTGAGATTGTAGTTGTTTGTTTTCAGTTTCTAACAATATTATTTTTGAAGCAAGGTCTGAATTTATACTTTCCAACTGTTTTTTTTCTATTTCTGTTTCATTGAATTTGGACAACATCTCTTCTGAAACATTTTTTAATTCTTGTATTTCTTGTTTATATTTTTGAGTTTCTTTTTCAATTTCTAACACCTGTAACTTATTTTGTTCTTCCCAGCTCAACCGTTCTTTAGCCAATATTTCAGACCATTGATCACGTTCTGTTTGTAATTTATCTTTAACATCATTAAGCTCTGTTTCTAAAGATGCTATTTTGTTTTCAAGTTGTGATGTATATATACTTATTTCTTGGTTAGTTTTACGTAAAGTAGCATTTTCATTCTCCAAGTTTGATAACTCAGTTTGTAACTTTTCTATTTCTTTATTTCTTGAAGACAAAATATTTTGATGCCGTTGAGAAATGTCTTTTAGTCTATCTTCATTACGTTGCAGTTCTTCGTCAAATGCACTTTTCCATTGGTTAATTTCTTTATTTAATTGAGTAATAACTATATTTTTTTCTTCATCTAATTGTAATATTTTTTGTTCAAGCAAGAGACGATTTTTATGTTCTAATTCAAAGTTATGTTGAAGTTGGTTTAAGTTTATATTAAGTTCTTTTACACGGTCGTTTGAAGCAGACAACTGTAAATTTAATTGTTCAAACTCTTTATTTTTTTGTGATTCAAATTCATTTGTTTTTGTTTCTAATGATTTTATCAGTTCATCTTTTTGTTTTATTACATCATCTAATTCAGTTATTTTAAGATTTTTGTTGTTTAAATCAGTTTTTAATTCTAAAATTAAATTATTTAATTCTAAAATTTTAGTTTCGTATGACTGCTTTTGTTCGGATAGTTTATTTTCTGTAAATGTTTTAAATTGGTCATATTCATTTTTTTGTAAATTTATTGTTTCTTCATACTTTTTACGTTCTAAATCAAAATTTTCATTTAAATGTTTTATATTTAACTGTAGTTGTTCTATTTCAATATTCTTTTGTTGTAAATTTTCTGTTAACTTGTTTGTTTCAAATTTATATTGTTGAAGCTGTAAAACAGTTTGGTTTAACACACTCTGGACTTTTTCTAAATCTTTTTGATAATCAACTATTTGTGTTTCATAAGAAACTTTTTGTTGTGACAAAGTGTTTTGTAATTTTAAAATTTGTTCTTTTAATTCGTTAATTGTTGTTTCATAAGCCCCTTTTTCTTTAGCATAAAATTCTTCTTTCTGTTTAACTATCTCTTTGAATTTTTGGAATTCTATTTCTTGTTGATTATATTTTTCTTGCCATTCTTTTAATTTATCTTCGTGTAATTTACGCAATTCCTGATACTTATGTAATTCTTCTTTAAGTCTTTTTTCTGCAGTGTATGATATTTCTTTAAAAGTTTTAATTTCATTTTCTATTTGTTGCCATTTCTCAATTTCTTTTTCTTTTTTACGTTGTAGTTCTTCGGTTGTTTTTTTTAATTTTTCAAGTTCTATTTCTTGAGATATTTCTAAAGTTTTTTGTACTTCTTTAAGCTTTAATTCAGTATCTTTTAACTTTGATTGTAAAGTAGCAACTTCTTGTTGTTTAGTATCAAAAATTTTATTCCAGTGCTCTTTTTGTGCATTGAGTTTGTTTTTTAACAATTGTAAAACTTGTTCCTTTGCTTCTTTTTGTGCATTAGAAAGTTCCTTACTAAACGAGTCCTGATCTGTTATGTCGTGATTATGTTCTTCCATAATATAATTCTTAAACTAATTTAATTTTTTGTAGTTTATGTACTATGAATTTTGTTAATATAACAGGTGTAATATTGACAACAATTTCAAAATAACCTTTATTTTTTCTTGTTATAGTTGAAATTTTTCCATTAATATATTTTTCTTCTTTTCCATAAAGTATTTTTATTATCTGTTTAACTAATTCTCTATTATCAATAATAATGCATTGTAAATTCATCTTTTGTTTAAGTTTGTAAACAAAAATTCCTTTATCTTTATCAAAAACAGGTTTTGTTTTTATAAAAAAAATTTTTTCATCAATATAATTTATTACTTTATTTAAACTATTTGCACTAACAGTCTTTATTTCTTCTTCAATATCTTTTAGATTCTTGTTAATTTTATATATAAATTTAATTTTTTCTTCTCCATAATTGGATATATTTAATATATTAAATATTATATCAATCAAATTTCCAATTTTTTCTTCATCTATAAATGAAACAATTTTTTTCTCATACTCATAAATTTTTAAATACAAATTTTTCGTAAACTCAAACAGTGCGCCTTTTTCTAATTTATATTTATAAATCAATTTTTCAATTTTATCCAGACTTTGTGTTAAATCTATTTCATATACAGCAGGATTTAACGATATTACTGAAGAATATTTTATTATCTGAAATTTTTCAACATTAATAACTATCAAACTACAGCCATAATAATGTTTTCCTGGAATATAAAACTTATATTTAAATATTTTAATGTTATCTTCTTGGATGTGTTTTTTCATATACATTTTTTAACCGTTCTAAAGTTACATGTGTGTAAACATTTGTTGTAGACAAACTTTTGTGTCCTAACATTTCTTGTATACTTCTTAAATCACATCCTGATTCTAAAAGATGAGTCGCAAATGTATGTCTAAAAGTATGTGGAGAAACTTTTTTGTGCAAAGATGCTGTTTTTACCCAATGAGCAACAATTTTACGTATTCCACGAACACTTAAACGTCTCCCATATCTATTTATAAACAATGCTTTTTCGTTAAACTTTGATTGTGATTTAAACTTTAAATAATTTCTTAAAAAATTTAGTGCTACATCACCCACAGGAACTATTCGTTCTTTTGAACCTTTTCCCAAAACAGTTACTAAACCTTCGTAAATATCCAAATCTGATTCATTTAATGATGCAAGTTCTGATATTCTTAATCCTGAAGAATACATCAATTCCAATATTGCTCTATCTCGTGAATTTGTTAAATTATTTGAACTTATAAGATCTAATAATTTAGTAACCTCTTCTTTAGTGAGAAACGTAGGCAATAATCTATCTTTTTTTATAGTAGTAGTATATTGTAAAGGATTTGAATTAATTATATTTTTTCTTATCATAAGTTTAAAAAAAATTTTTAATGCACTAACTTTTCTTGATATAGATGATTTTTTATAACCTAACTCTTGCAGCTGTGACATAAAACTTCTAATAGCAGTTCTGTTTACAAGTTTAATATCAGTTAATTTTAACTTTTGTTCAATGTACATAAAAAATTCTTCCACATCTAACAAATATGCACTTATTGTAGTTCTTGGAAACCCCTTTTCTCCAAGTAAATAAGTTTTAAAAATTAAAATATATTTATTATTTTGTTCACTTAGTGGAAGTGTCATTAATTGTTTTAGGTTGTTCATATTTCATTTTAAACTTACATTTAGGAAAATTTTCACATGACAAAAATTTTCCAAATTTACTATTACGAATAACCATTTTACCATTGCACAATTTGCAGTTTACCTCAGTTTTTTCTATTTTCTTGGATTGTATTTCTTTTAGTGCTAAAAGTAAATCTTTTTTTATTGGTTCATAAAACAATTTTATTACTTTAATCCAATCCTCTTTTCCTTCAGAAATTTTGTCTAACAATTTTTCAACTTGTGCAGTATAATTTTTTGCTACAATCTCAGGAAAATATTTTGACAAAAGTTCAATAACTTCACGCCCAATTGGTGAAATATAAAATTTGCGTTCTTTCAACAATACATATCCACGAATCTTTAAAGTATCAACAATAGTTGCATAAGTTGAAGGTCTGCCAATACCATTTTTTTCTAACTCTTTTATTAAAGATGCTTCATTATATCTTGCTGGTGGTTCAGTAAAATTTTGTTTTGTAGTACAATCTTTTAAATTTAATTTTTCATTAATATTAATTTCTGGTAAAAAATTACTTTCTTCATCAATAACATCTTCCTGATACAAAACAGTAAAACCATCAAAAATAACTTTTTTCCCCTCTGATTCAAAAATGTAATTATCTCCAACAGCAATTTTTAGTATAGTATGCTCATACTTCATTTCTTTCATTTGTGAAGCAACAAAACGTTCCCAAATAAGTTTGTAAAGTTTAAATTGATCCTCTGTTAAATACCGTTTTACATTTTCTAAATCTCTAAACACACTTGTTGGTCGAATAGATTCATGAGCTTCTTGTGCATTTTTAATTTTATTTTTAAATTTATTTGGTTGTTGTGGCAAATATTTTACAGTATATTTTTGTTCAATATATTTTCGTACTTCTTCAATTGCAGTTTGTGATATAAATACAGAATCAGTCCTCATATAAGTTATTAAACCGATACGTTCCTTACCACCTAATTCTACTCCTTCATATAAACTTTGTGCTATCAGCATAGTTTTTGATGGAGAAAATCTTAACTTTCGTGATGCTTCTTGTTGTAATGAAGATGTTACAAAAGGTGCCGAAGGCTGTTTTTGTTTCAACTCTTTTTTTAAATCAAGCACATTGCCTAAATTTATCTGTTTTATTTCACTAACAATTTTTTCTGCTTGTTGAGCTG
The DNA here is from genome assembly GCA_937936785.1 of uncultured Endomicrobiia bacterium. Lineage (GTDB taxonomy): Bacteria > Elusimicrobiota > Endomicrobiia > DTEH01 > DTEH01 > CALDDQ01. The sequence continues at coordinate 58,130 of CALDDQ010000001.1, read as the reverse complement.
TTTTTATTTCTAATTTATCAATTTTTTTATTGTTAATATATTTTAGTTTTGATTTTATTATTTTATCACTAAAATCTGTTTTATAAAACTGTGCTTCTATGGTCCAAAATTCTTCTGGGACAAACTTTTCTATCTCAAGTTCGCGGTCATAAATAATTTTTAATGCCACAGATTGTACTCTACCTGCAGAAAGTTTATTTGCAATTTTTTTCCATAGCAACGGTGAAAGTTTATACCCAACCAAACGATCTATTATACGTCTTGATTGTTGTGAATTAACAAGATTTTGTTCAATTTGTCTTGGATTTTTTAACGATTCTTCAATAGCTTGAGGAGTAATTTCATGGAAAGTTATTCTTTTTATTTTGTTAGCATCTAATTTTAAAGATTCTACCAAATGCCATGCTATTGCTTCACCCTCACGGTCAAAATCAGTTGCTAAATATACAAAAGAAGATTGTTCTGCCAAGTTTTTTAACATAGGCAAAATTTTTTTCGCTTTTGGCAAAAGTATGTAGGTAGGTTTAAAATTATTGTTTTCATCAACACCAATATTATGTTTTGGTAAGTCACGAATATGACCATAAGAACTTTTTACAATATACTTATTTTTAAAATTTCCTTTATCTAAAAATTTAGAAATAGTTTTTTCTTTTGTTGGAGATTCTACTATAATTAGATCCATAAATTATTCCTCAACACTTATATAAATTTTTCCAGGTAAAGATTTTATATATGAATTAACCTCTAAAAAATATAGTATATTCATCAATTTTTTTAAATCATAGTTTGTATAACTTTGTATTTTATCAATGTGAACACCATCTGGTTCTGATTTTATAATGTCTAATATCTTTGTTTTTTCAATATCAAGTTTCAGGTTTAAATTCAACTTTTCTGTTGATTTTTTTGCTTCTTCTTTTAAGATAAATTTCGCTAATGGTTCAATTTCTTCAACAATATCCTGTGCACAAGTAACAATTTTTGCTCCTGTTTTTATCAAATAATTAGTTCCCTTACTTTGTGTTGAAAACACACTACCAGGAACTGCAAAAATATCTTTACCAAGATCTAATGCAAATTTTGCAGTAATAATTGCTCCACTTCTTATATCTGCTTCAATAACAACTGTTCCTAACGACAATGCTGCAATAATTCTATTTCTTTGAGGAAAAGTTGTTTTTGATGGGTTAGTTTTGTATGAAAATTCTGAGATTAAAGCTCCATAATCTGGGATAGTATCTTGCAACCTTTTGTTAACTTTTGGATAATATACTCCAATACCATTACCTAAAACAGCAATTGTCCTTAAACCATTTTTTATAGCTAAATTATGAGATAAAGTGTCAATCCCATAAGCTAATCCACTTACAATTGTGATCTTATATTTAGATAAATCTTTTATTAAATTTTCTACCACAAGTTTACCATAATTTGTAGGTTTGCGAGTGCCAACTATTGATATAGATAACAAATCACATTTTTTAATTTCTCCTTTGACATAAATAAGTCTGGGTGAATCAGATAGATATTTTAACATTTCTGGAAATTCAGGATCTTGATATGTTATTATTTTAGTCTTATTTTTTGTTGCGATATCAATTTCTTTTTTAGGATCAATTTTAGTTTTCCAATATAAAATATTTTTTGCAATAAGAGGACCAATGTTCTCTACCTGTTTTAATTCTTCATAAGAAGCATTTAAAACATTTTCTGCGGTAGAGAAAAAATTTATTAAACTATTAATTCTTACCGGACCTAAGTCTGGAATATTGTTTAATATTATTAAAGATTCTAATTCTTTGTTCATAAATTATAAAAGTTCATCTAAGATTTCTTTCTTATCAGAGCACACTATGTTTGTTGAATTATTTTTTTTTGTTTTACTATATTTTTCTTGTGTTATTTTATAAAATTTTTCCAAGAAATATTTTTTGGAAAAATATTTTTGATATTTTTGTGGAATTTTTCCAGATAAAAATAAAAGTTCATTTGCATCAAGTTCTAATATCTTTGCAATTTTTGTGATTATAATTTCGTCATTAGGAGGATTTCTTTTACCAGAAAGTATTTTTGACAGATACGATATATCAATACCAGCATATTCAGAAACTTTTTTTAAAGTTAATTTTTTATTATTTATCGCTAAAATTATTTTTTCAATAAAATCTTTATATATCATTCAATATCCTTCTTGCACCAGCATAATGTTTTTTATAATAATCTTCATTCAAAGATGAAATTGTTACTTTTTTACTACTTCTTGCTGCATGAATAAATTCTCCATTGGTTAAATATATACCTACATGATTTACCATCTCATATTTATGAGTTTTATTTTTATATTTTCTATAATAAATTTTTTTAAAAAACACTAGATCTCCTACTCGTAATTCGTTATAGGCAATAAATTTACCAACTTTAATTTGTTCTCTTGAAGTCCTAGGCAAATTTATTCCTAATTTTGAATATATATATTTTACAAAAAAAGAACAATCTAACCCTTTGCTAATATTTTCACCACCAAATTTATATGGTGTTGTAGCATATAATTCTGCTGCATAAGAAATAATTTTTTTTATTTTAGGATCTGAATAAAGTTCTATAGTGTTATTGTCTAAAAACTTAGTATTTGAAGTAGTTTCTATAACAAAATCATCTTGTTGTAAACTCGTATCAAAAAACATTATATCATCTATAGGCTTAATAAATGTTACATCTTTTACTGAAACAATTCTTGCTGATAAGTTCATCTCCTGTATAATATTATTTTTAACACTTTCAATTTCATCCATATCATAAGGACCTAAATATACCATTGTATCTTGAATAAAAATATCTTTATTTTCGTAATTTTTTTTTAACATTTCTTCTACGATAAAACAATCTTGCACTAAATCGCAAGTTACTTCTATATAATGTTGTGCAAAAGATATCGCAGGAATTATAAATATGAAAAATAATATATATAATACTTTTTTCATTTAAATGAATCTAAAAATTCTAATCTTTTAGCAGCATCTTGCCCATAATTAGTGTCCGGATAATATTGTTTAAGAAAAAAATAAGTTTCAATTGCATTTTTTTTATCATTCCTTTTTTCATAAGTTTGTGCTATATAAAAATACGCTTGTAACTTATAATTTTCAATATAATAATTGTTTATCACTCTATTAAATCTTATAATTGCATTTTCATAATCACCTTTTAAATAATTTATTTTTCCTATAACTAAATCAATAAACTGAGCTATTTGAGAATTTGGATACTTATCAAGATAAAAATCTATTCTTTTTGAATTAAATATATAATTGTACATAAATAATCCAGTTAGAAAAATTAAAATAAAAAATATTACTATCTTTTTCATTTTGTAATAAAAGCACCGACTGTTATTGGAGAATAAGAACGAATTATAATAGATTTTACAACTTTATCTTTAATTTCTTTAACTTTAATTTTCCCTAATAATATAACTTCATTATTTGGAATATTTTTAAATGTCAAGTCATACTTAGTTGGACCTTTGTGAGATACATACAATACCTCATCTATAAAAATAGGCACATCATTTTTTGTTATCTTAAAAAATACTATATCCCCATCAGTAAATAAAATATTTTCTCTTTCTGAAGAAATTATTTCTCCAATAAATTTTGTTTCATCATAAATAAATAGTTCTTTTTCAGATAACGTATACTCAATTTTATTTTGAAAATATTCTTTTTTTTCATTTAACATTTCTGTTTCTACTTCTGATTCAACTTTTGAAACATTCTCTTTGTCATTATTCAATAACTGATCTCTTATTCCCATATCATCACTATCTGGTATTACAAATATTTGTCCTGGATAAATTAAGTCTGGGTTTTTAATCTTATCCAAATTTGCATCAAATATATTTTTCCACAAAAAAGAGTTATTATAAAAAATTCTAGATATTTTCCATAAAGTATCTCCTTTAACGACTTCATATTCTTTAGCAATTGTTATTGTAGTAAAAATAATTATAACTAAAAATAAAAAAGTTTTTTTCATAAATTTATAGTTTTACTAAAAACCTAACTTAATAATCTTTTAAACTTTAAACAAAAGTAAGTGTAAAAAACTCCAACAATTATACCACCTAATACATCACTTGGGAAATGTGCACTAACATAAATTCTACTTATTCCAACCAAAAAAGCTACTGTAAAAAATAAAACAGTTAACCAAAACTTACTTGTTTTATTAAAATTTGTTATTTTATAATATAAAAAAGTAGCAAAACAAAATATAGTAAAAGTGTGTCCTGATGGAAAACCATTCACATCAAGTTGTTGCAATAAAATACGGACATTTACTTGGTTGTTCATAATCATAGGAGTGAAATATCTAACAGGTCGTGGTAAATTAAAAAAATTTTTTAAAAATTGTATTATGACTCCTCCTGTTAATAATATTATACAAGACACAAAAAAATCATTAAGTGTTGGTCTAATTTTAAAATTATTTATAAGAAACAATGTAACAAACGATACTGGAATTATAAACAATCCATCACCAAAAAAAGTAAATATGATCATAGCATAGTCTAAAATTTTAAATTTTCCTGACAAACTATTTATTTTTAAAAAAATTTTTTTGTCATAATTATTTAAATAATCAGACACGCTATTTACATTATTATAATCTAACTGAATTAATTCTGAAGCCAACTCTTTGCAATTAAAATTTTTTATGTAATAAAATTCAAAAACTCTTGAAGGCCAATTTTTACTTTTAATAAATCTAATTGAAGATTTAAGATTATAATTTTTAAAAGAATATTTTTTAAATATATCATCTATTGGGAACCTACCTTCGACAACAAAAAGTATATCCATACCATTTAATGAACAAAGTTCTTTGTTCCAAAAATCATACTGATCAAGATAATCGTTAACACAATAAACTTTAGGAATATTTTTTTCATTTTTTGGATAATATTTTGCCAGTGCAAACCGTAACTGACCTGCAGTATAATGTTTATGTGTTAGTATAAAAAAATTATTGTTTTCTGAAATAAACCTAATAGTTTCTTTTGCTGCAATGTCCCAGCCAAAAAGTTTATCCGGAGTATCTGCATTTTCAATATTTTTTGGTATTTTAATCAAACCAAATATTGTTATAACTAAAACTGATATTGTTAATAAAGATGCAACTGTTATAGAAGAAATATATTGCCAATTATTTTTATAATAAAAAATTATACTTGGTAACAAAGGTATGTACGATATTGCTGGCCAGTGAGGTAATATTTGATTATTAAACCCTATCAAATTAAAACCTATAACACCTACCAATGAAAACGATAACAAATAATTTTCTTCAAATGTTGTTTGTTTTTTCCAGAAAGTAATAACATAGTACCATAAAAAGACAAACAACAGGGGTGATAAATAAATTGATTGAGAACCAAAATTTTGTAAAAATGTATTTATAGAAAAATTTAATTTGTTTCCCATACCATGGTAAAACTGGTATTTGAAAGAAACAAAATTATTAGCAAAATTCCACAAAATTACTGGTAAAAATAAAATAATAATTATACTTAAAAAAATATAAAATTCTTTCTTTAAAAAATATTTTTTTAGTTCTTTTTTATATAAAAATATTATTACAGTACTAAAAACCAACAATAATGCAGTATACTTACTTAAAAGTGCGAAACCTAATAAAGTTGCTGAAAAATATAATATTTTGTAATTATAAGTTTTAACAAATTTATAAAAATAATACATATACATCATCCAAAACATACCAAGAGACGCATCAGGAATTGTAATTATAGAACCAACAAAAAATATTGGCACAGAATTTAAAAGTATAACTGAATAAAAAGCAATTTTTGAATTAAACATTTTTTTGATTAACAAATAAAAATAAATACTAGCAATTATAAAACAAAACACTGCTGGTAACCTAACACCGTATAATGTGTTACCAAAAATTCTTGTAAAAAAATATATCATATATCCTACCATTGGTGGATGGTCATAGTATGAAAAATCTAAATATTGTGAATATTGCCAATAATGTGCTTCGTCATCTGTTAGACCAAAAAGTGGTATTAACATTAACCTCAAAATGTTAGTCAATAACATAAATTGAACGAATCTTAGATTGTATGATTCACAGACAAAATTATCCCAAACTAATTTGGCAACTTTAAACAAATATTTTATAAGTTTGCCTGAAGTCAACTTACTTTTTCCTTTATATCGTTTGTGAAATTTTATTGGAACTTCTTTAAATTTAAAATTGTTTATTTTAGAAAAAAAGTTTACTTCTGTAACAATGAACGGATCTGAAGATTTTAAATATGGAAGTATAGTTTTTATAACATTACTTTTATAAACTTTAAATCCTGATGTTATATCTTTTAAATTTATACCAGTAAAAAAATTTATATAAACTCTTGCAAAAAAACTTATAAGTTTTCTTAAGAAACTTCTTTCAACATCTTCACCACCTTCTATGTATCTAGAACCTACAACAATATCAGCATCAGAATTTTTCAACTCTTCAATCATTTTGTTTATCTCATACGGAGAATGAGATAAATCAGCATCCATTTCTACAATTATTTCAGCACCAAGTTCTAAACATTTTTTAAACCCTTCAATACCTGCGTAACCTCGACCACGATTTTCTTTTCTTGTGATTAAAATTAAGTTTCTGTATTTATGTTGTAAATTTTTAACTATCTCAGAAGTTCCATCAGGAGAATTGTCATCTACTATCAAGATTTTTACCTCTGGTAAAGATTCATTTAACTGTTTTATAAGTAACTCTATGTTTTCAGACTCGTTATATGTTGGGACTAAAATTACAATTTTGTTATTATTCCACATTGTCATTTTAACCACCTATCCATACTACGATATTGCACGGCCTCTGTTATGTGAATAGAATCTATGACATCTTTATTATCCATATCAGCTATAGTTCTTGAAACTTTAATAATTCTATCATAAGCTCGTGCTGAAAGACCAAGTTTTTCAATACTTAATTTTAAAATATTTTTTGCTTCATCTGTCATTGGACAAAATTCTTTTATTAATTTTGAAGTTAATTGAGAATTAGTATATATTTTTTTATTTTTGTATCTTTTGTATTGTATTTTACGAACATTCTCCACCCTTAATCTAATATCTTTTGAAGATTCTGTCATAGTGGTAGATGATAAATCTGCAATATCTACTGGTGGAACTTCAATATGTATGTCAATTCTATCAAGTAAAGGTCCTGATATTTTAGAGACATATTTTTGAATTTGGTATGGTGTACAAACACACTCTTTTTTAGGATGACCATAAAAACCACACGGACATGGATTACACGCTGCTATTAACATAATATTTGCAGGAAATTCACATTTAAATGTTGCTCTTGAAACAATAATTGTTCCATTTTCCAACGGTTGTCTTAAAACTTCAATAACATTCCTATCAAATTCAGGTAATTCGTCTAAAAACAAAACTCCATTATGTGCTAAAGATATTTCACCTGGTTTTGGTGTTTGTCCACCACCAACAAGTGCTACATCAGAAATGGTATGATGTGGTGCTCTAAAAGGTCTAATGGAAATAAATCCTGATTTTAACAATCCTGCGACAGAATAAATACGAGTAGTTTCAATTGCTTCTTCAAAAGTCAGTCTTGGTAATATAGTAGGGACTCTTGATGCTATCATAGTTTTTCCTGATCCTGGAGGTCCTACCATTAGAATATTATGTCCACCACAAGCTGCAACTTCAATTGCACGTTTTGTATACTGTTGTCCTTTCACATCCAAAAAATCATGTTCATAAAAAAAATTTTCATCATATATTTTCTCTAAATCTTCACTATAAGGTAAAATTTCTTGTTCATTGTTTAAAAATTTTACCACATCATTTAAATGTTTGACAGGAAAAACTTTAATATTTGCAATAACAGCTTCTTTAGCATTTTCATCTGGTAATATTATCATTTTATTTTTTTTATTTAATTTTAGTGCTAATGATAAAATACCTTTCACTGACCTTACCGTTCCATCTAAAGCAAGTTCTCCTATTATACAATAATTTTCTATTTTTTCTTTTTTTGCTATGCCACATGCTACTAAAATGCCTATAGCTATTGGCAGGTCAAATCCAGCACCTTCCTTTTTTAAATCTGCGGGTGCAAGATTTACTGTAATTTTTTTTGCTGGGAAATCATACCCTGAATTACGTATCGCTGCCATAACACGTTCTTTAGATTCTTTAACTGCAGCATCCGGTAATCCTACTATTGAAAAAGATGGTAATCCTTTTGCAATGTCAATTTCTACTTCAATCAAAAAACCTTCTATGCCATATACCGTTCCAGAATATATTTTTGAAATCATTTTTTTATTTTTGATAATAAAAATTTCATTTCTTTGTTATCAGGAATAATTTTTAATACTTCTTTTGCATATTGTTGTGTATTAAAATCATCCTTTAATTCAAAATACGTTTTTGCCAAATAAATCTGTGCTTCAAGATTTTTTTCTTGATAAAGATCTAATTCATTTTTAAAATATTCTAAAGCCAAGGAATAATTTTTGTTTAAATAATATATCTTACCTATATACAAATTAACATTTTTGGGTTCAATTATATTTTTTTTATTACATATTTCCTTAACTTTCAAGAACAAATTTTGTGCTTCTGAATAATTTTCTTTTTCAAAATAAATTGTTGCTAAATTTGTCATTGCAACAACATTTTCTTTATCAGTATTAATTATGTTTTCATACATCATAATTGCATCATCAAATTTTTTTGCAAAATAGTAAGTATTAGCTAATTGAATTTGTACTTCAAGATCATCTGGATGATTATTTAAAAACTTTCTATATTCTATAATTGCAAAGTTGTATAACTTTAAGAAACTATACATATTGCCCAAATAATAAAATATTCTTTCATCTAAAGCACCCATTCGCCATGCGTTATCTAATATATTAATTGCTTTATCATAAAATTTTTGACCTTTTAAATAATAGTATATGCCTAAATCTACATTTTTTGTTAGATCTGCTGATGATATTTTAATGTTTTCTTCTAATTCCTGAATTTTTTGATCTATTTCTGATTCTGTAATTTCTATTTTACTAACATTTATTCTTGGAAAAAATTTTTGTTCTTTTGTATAAAAAATTGGTTTTAGTATAAAAAAATTAAAAAAAGTTATAAAAATTACAAGAATCAAAATTATATAATAAAAATACTTACTCTTTATCATTTTTAAAAATCTTAAGTTAATTTTCTTCCAAAATATCCTTTAAACTTGGAAGTTTAATGTTAGAATATTTCTTTATAAGTTGTTTTCTTGTTTCTTTTTCTAAAGATTTAATTGACAACTCAATTCTGCGAACTTTTTCATCCGAAATTATTACCACAGCATCTAATTCTTGTCCAACTTTGTATAACTGATTAACATTTTTTCCACTATCTTTTTCATCAACAAAAGCATCCCTGGCACGGATAATACCTTCTAAATTTTCTTCTAACTCTACTACCATTAAATTTTTTAACAGTTTTTTTACTTTACATCTAACAATTGTTCCTTCTTTAAACTTTTCATAAGGATTTGGTATCAAATGTTTTATAGACAAAAAAGCTCGTTCTTCATCTGGAATAACATCTAACACTATACATTCTATTTCATCTCCAACTTTAGCAATCTCTTTTATATTTCTAACTTCTCTTGTCCAGGAGATGTTTGATATATGTATAAGTCCATCATACCCAGGTTCGATATTTGCAAATATCCCAAAAGGTACAACTTTAACAACTTTTGCTTTAATTCTTGTTCCTGAAGGATATTTTAATTTAATATTTTCCCAGGGATTATTTAATGTTTTTTTTATTGATAGAGCAATTTTTTTATCTTCCTTATTAACTTCAAGAATTTTTGCATTTATTATTTGTCCTATTTTGTATTTTTTAATTAAATTTTCATTTTCATTTTTCCAATCTACTTCTGATATATGCACAAATCCGTCAATACCAGGTTCTAACTCTAAAAATAAACCAAAGTTTGTTATATTTACAATTCTACATTTAACAACTTTACCTTTATTATATTTATTTTCAACATTATCCCAGGGATGTGGAAATAACTGTTTTAATCCAACAGATATTTTTTCATTTTGATAATCAATTCTAAGAATTTTAACTTTTATTTTATCACCAACATGTAAAACATCTTCCGGTTTATCAACTCTATACCATGCAATATCACTTATATGTAACAAAGCATCAATTCCTCCTATGTCTATAAAAGCACCAAAATTAGTAAAAGATTTTACAATTCCAACTACAATATTTCCCTCTTTTATATTTTCAAACAATTTAACTTTTTTTTGTTGTTGTTCTATTTCAACAACATCTTTTTGAGAAATTATAATATCTATTCTACCAAAATTTTCTTTTATTTCTTTAATTATTACTGGAACAGTTATGTTTGGTTCACTTTTTAATTTTAATTTAAAATCTTTTGTCATTTCTCTAAAAGAAAGACCAACATCTATACCAATATCTACTATAGCACCAAAATCTGTCAAAGTTAAAACTTTTGCTTCTAAAATAGTCCTGTTTTTAAAAGCTTCTTGAAAACTTTTCATAAGTTCTAACTGTTTTGCTTGTCTGAATGAAACTATATGAACATTGTTTTGGTCAATTTTTATAACCAAAACTTTAATAACTTCCGACGGTTTAAACAGTTTATTAATATCTTTATAATTATTAAATTCTTCTATCGGTATCAAACCATCAGTTTTTGAACCTATGTCCACATACACCCCATCACGAGTTATTTGAATAATTTTTCCATCTACAATATCTCCTACTTTAATTTTCTCTACATATTTATATATCTCATCAGGATTTATGTCTTCTATATAGTCCATCTCTTCAATATTATTTTTTTCCATAAAAATTCCCCCTAAATAAACTATCTTAAATTTTTACAACTCTTTAATTTTTTAACAACATCTTCTACAAGCCATATAGGAGTAGAAGCTCCAGAAGCTATCCCAATAGTGTCTCTTGTAGATATTTGATTTAACGGTAGTTCTGATACATTATTTATGTGAAAAATTTTTTCAACTTTACTTTCTGCAATATTAACTAATTTTTTTGTATTAGCAGAATTTTTACCTCCAACAATTATTACAACATTAACAGATTTTGAGATATCTTTTACACAATTTTCTCTTGTTATAGTTTCTTTACATATAGTATCTAGAACACATAAATTATTAAATTTTTGTTTTAAAATTTTTGCAATAGTTTTATATTTTTTTAATTCTTTAGTTGTTTGAGCAATAAGAATTATTTTAGAATCACGGTTTATGTTAATTTTTTGTGCTTCTTCCTCAGAATTTATAATTACAGTTTTAACATCTGGATTTATATATGACAACAAAGCTTTTATTTCAGGATGTTTAATATCTCCATAAATTATAATATTATATCTTTTTTGTGAATATTCTATTGCTAATCGTTGATTTTTTTTTACAATAGGACAAGTGCCATCAATAATCTCTTTATTACTTTCTTTAATTTTTTTTAAAAAACTTTTTTCTATACCATGAGTCCGTATTATTGCACAAGAATTATCTTTTATTTCACCAGGATTATCTACAGTTATTAATCCAAGTTTTTTTAACCTATTCATCTCTTGATCATTATGTAAAAGCTGTCCTATAGCATATACTCTTGAATGTTTTTTCAATAATTGTTCTGTTAACCTAACACATCTATTAACACCACTACAAAAACCAATACATTTTGATAAAATTATTTTCATATTATTTTATTGATAATTACATAACATCTCTTTCATAGCAAGGATATATTTATTTAATATATCTTTTTCTGTTAACTCTTGAAAAATAGGTTTTGAAATTATTATCTTTATTTGTTTAAACTTTATCATTTTGTCGGTATTTATTATTGCCACAGGTAAAATATTTGCTTTTGCCATTTTAGCTATTTTAATAAATCCAGTTTTTATTTTTTCTGGATTAAAATTTTTAGACCTTGTACCTTGCGGAAACAACACTAATGGTTTGTTTTGGTTTAAAATTTTTACTGCATTTTTTATAGAAGATGGTTCAACATTTTCTCTTGTAACAGGAAAAACATTAACTTTTCTTAAAAAGAAATCCAAAACTTTATTTTCAAACAACTCTTTTTTTGCCATATAATTTAATTCTTGCTTAATTGAACAACCTAATATAGGTGGATCAGCTAAACTAATATGATTAGGTGCTACAAGAACTTTTCCTTTTGGAAAATTTTCTATTCCGACAACTTTCAACCTATAAAACAATTTTACAAATGTTCTAATTATCAACCATCCGATAAAATAAAATGGTTTCATTGTCCAATATATTTTATATAATCAATAATTTTTTCTGCAACTTGTTGTGCAGAAAGGCCCATAGTATTTATCACAATAGCATCCTTATCTATTCGCAAGGGGTTTATACCTCTTGTCTGATCAAGTTTATCACGTCTGGCAATGGATTCTTTTAAAGAATCAAAATTTATTTCCTCTCCTTTCTGTTTTAACTCGGCATATCTACGTTTTACTCGTTCTTCTATTGGCGCATCTAAATAAAATTTATATTTGGTATCAGGAAACACTACAGTAGTAATATCACGACCTTCAATTACACAACTTGTTTTAAGTCCTATAGATCGTTGTATTTCTCTTAATTTATTCCTTACTTCTGGGATGGCGGCTATAATGTTAACATTTGCTGATATATATTCTGAGCGAATTTTTTTTGACACATCATCTCCATCAATAAACATTCTAAAATCATTTTCATTTTGTTCAAATGTTATCTTTGTTTCATCTAATACTTTTTTAATAGCATCCAAATCATCTAATGAAATGTTAGATTTTAACAACTTATATGTTATTGCGCGATACATTGCTCCTGTATCAACATTTGCGATACCGAGTTTTTTTGCTACTATTTTACTAACTGTAGATTTTCCTGAACCAGCAGGTCCGTCAATTGCAATTACTGTTGTTTTCATATTTATACACTCTTAAATAATTCCCAAAAGTTTGGAAAAGATATTTTTACACAATCAGGATTTAACAAAACAGTTTTCCCATCAACAACACTGCTTGCAACAGCTAAACTCATAGCTATTCTGTGATCATTAAAAGAATTTACTTTAGATGGTTTTAACTTTGTCCCTCCCATAATTATCATACCATCTTCTTGTTCAATAATTTTTGCTCCCATTTCAGTAAGCTGACTACAAATAGTTTTAATTCTATCTGATTCTTTTAATCGTAACTCTTTTGCATCACGAATTTCAGTAACTCCAACAGCCTGAGTTGCTACAGTTGCTAACAATGGTATTTCATCAATTGTTGATGGTACATCTTCTTTGTTTAATTTTATGCTTCTTAACCTACTACTTTTAACTAAAACATCTGCTACAGGTTCGTTATATAATATTCTTTGATTTAAAAATGTTATTTTAGCACCCATTTTTATTAAAACATTTATAAACCCTATCCTGGTAGGATTTATACAGACATTTTTTATAATTATATTAGAATTTTCTAACAACAAAGCTAATGCTATAAAATAGCTTGCTGATGATGGATCGTTTGGAATCTCTATTTCAAAAGGTTCAATTTTTTTCACCGGACCTTTTAAACTAATTTTTTTATTTTTTATTTCAATAGGTAAGTTTAAATATTTCATCATACGTTCTGTATGATCTCTTGACAAAATTGGTTCTTTGTAGGTTGTTATACCATCAGCAAACATTCCTGCAAATAAAATACAAGATTTTACTTGAGCAGAAGAAATTTTAGAATTGTACAAAAGTGGTTTCAAAAAAGGGTTGCCTTTTATTGTCATTGGTAAATAATTATCTTCAACTGCACTTATTTCAACATTCATTTGTCTTAGAGGTTCAATAATTCGTTTCATAGGACGTTTTGATAAACTCTCATCACCAACAATTGTTGAAACAAAATTTTGTCCTGCCAGTATACCTGATAACAATCTCGCTGTTGTACCAGAATTTTCAGCATCTATTTGAGCGGTTGGATTCTTTAAACAATTTATACCTGTTCCTTTTATTAATAATTCATTTTCCGTATCAGTTATACTTACACCTAAATTTCTAAATGCATTTATTGTAGAATAACAATCAGCACTAGAAAGAAAATTTTTTATTACACAATCTCCACTGGCCAATGAAGCAAGCATTATTGCTCTATGTGTTATAGATTTATCAGGAACAACTTCTATTTCAGCATTAATTTTTGATTTTTTAAATAATTTAATTTCTTTCATCTTTTTACAAAAAATTTTTCTAACAGATTTTTTTTATTAATTATTTTTTTTACATATTTAAGATAATTAATATAAATATCCAACTCTTTTTTAATAAATTTACTATTTAAACTACATATTTGGCTCCATAATTCTGGGCTAGAGTTAGCAATCCGTGTCATATCTTTATAAGCTCCACCAACGAAATTGATATATTTTTTTCTTTTAGTAATCTGTTTTACAATTACAAATGCCAATATATGTAAAAGATGACTTGTTGCAGCTAAAATTTTGTCATGTTCTAAATAGTTTAATAATACAGTTTTAGAATTAGTTTCTTGCCAAAATTTTTTTAATTTAAACAACATTTGTTTTGTAGACAAATTTTTTTCATAACAAATTACACACACAGAATTATTAAAAAGATCTGCACGAGCATTAATTATTCCTGTCTTATCAGAACCAGCAATAGGATGAGAACCGATAAAATTTATGTTTTTACCATAATTAGTACTATAAACTAATTTATTAACCTCTCTTAAAATATATCCTTTAACACTACCAACATCAGTAATTAGAGTATTCTTGTCTATATAAGGCACAATTTTTTTTATTATATCAACAATTTGTTCTACTGGAGTGCATATTATCACAAGATCTTTATTTTTTATTCCTGAAATTAAGTTAGTAGAATAATCATCTATTGCTTTAAGTTTTTTTGCAAGTTTTAACCGTTCAACATTGCGTCCTATTCCAGTTATTTTAATTTTATTATTAAATTTGTTTTTTAATACTAATCCAATAGAACCACCAATAAGCCCTGGTCCTACAATTGCAATATTTTTAAATTCAGGCATAGATTATATGTCTCTTCCGATAACATTAACTATTTTTCTTAATTCTTGCATAAGTTTTATAAACTGTTCTGGTAACAAACTTTGTGCTCCGTCAGACAATGCTTTTTCAGGATTTGTATGCACTTCAATTATTAGACCATCTGCACCTGCAACAACTGATGCTTTTGCCATTGTTGGAACATGATTTCTAATTCCTATACCGTGGCTCGGATCTACTATAACAGGCAAGTGAGACAAACTTTTTATAACAGGTATTGCATTTAAATCTAGTGTAAATCTAGTTGAATCTTCAAATGTTCTTATTCCTCGCTCACATAAAATTACATTATAATTTCCTTGAGACATAATATATTCTGCTGACATTAAGAGTTCTTTTACAGTTGTTGCCATCCCACGTTTTAATAGTACTGGTTTATTAATTTTTCCAACTTCTTTCAACAAATCAAAATTTTGAATATTTCTTGCTCCTATTTGAACAATGTCAGCATAATTTAATATTATTGGAATTTGTTCCATACTCATTACTTCTGTTACTATTCCTAACCCTGTAATATTTTTAGCTTCTTGCAGATATTTTAATCCTTCTTCCCCTAGGCCTTGAAACGAATATGGTGATGTTCTTGGTTTGTAAGCTCCTCCTCGTAAAAAGTGTGCCCCCGCAGATTTTACAAGTTTTGCAATTTCTACTATACTCTCCTTTGTTTCTACAGCACAAGGACCTGCGATTATAACCACATTATTAGAACCAATTTCTATATTATTAATTTTTATAACAGTATTTTCTTCTTTGAACTCACGGCTAGCAAGTTTAAATGGTTTCTCTATTTCAGAGATATGTTCTACACCTTCCATTGATTCAAACAATTCTTCATACCTTTCTGCTTGTTCCCCAATCATGCCAACAACAGTCTTTTTCACTCCACGAGATATGTGAGGTTTAAAACCTAATTCTTTAATTTTGTTTATTATATTATTAAACTGTTCTTCTGAGATTTTGTTGTTTATTACTAAAATCATTTTTTTCTCCAATTAAATAATTTTATAAAATTATATTTGTATTTTCTTTAAAACTTTTTCTAAAGAATTTAAAAACGCTATATTTTCTTTATGTGTACTAATAGTTACACGAAAATGATACGGTAGTTCGTATTCATCCATTGCACGAACAATTATACCTAACTTTAGTAATTCCAAAAAAATTTGTTTTCCTCTGTATGGTGTAACATTTACTAAAATAAAATTTCCTGCTGTTTTAACATAATTTAATCCCATTATTTCTAATTGTTGGTACAAAAATTCTTTTTCTCTTATAACCAAATTTACAGATTTTTTTATATGTGCTGTGTCTTCAAAAGCATTTGAGGCTAAATATTGTCCAAAAGATGTTACATTAAATGGCGGTCTAACTCTGTCAAGTTCACTAATTATTTCTTTTCTGGAAATACCATATCCCACACGTAATCCTGCTAATCCGTAAACTTTTGAAAATGTCCTCAAAATTATAATGTTCGGGTAATACTTTAACAATTTTAAACTATCTGCATAATTTTTTTCTCTAATAGCATATTCATAGTATGCTTCATCTATCACAACTATTGGATAAAAATTTTTTTTAAATAAAATTGATAAAAATTGTAAAATATCCTTGTGAGTATTATATGTTCCAGTCGGATTATTAGGATTTGCTATAAAAATTATTTTTGTTCTATTATTTACATATCCTGACATAGAATACAGATCATGAGTAAAATTTTTCATTGGTACTTCTATAACACTACATCCCATAAGTTCACCTGACATTTTATATCTAATAAAAGCATGCTTTGAGACTACAATATTATCTTCTTTCGACAAATAAGTTTTAGCAATAATTTCTATCAATTCATCTGTTCCGCAACCGATTATGACTTGTTCTATTTTAACATTATATCTTTGAGCAATTTTTTTTCTTAAAATTAAACTTGAACTTTCTGGATAACGATAAATATTTTTTGCTATTGAATTAATATTTTTTACTATTTTTTTTGAACTACCTAATGGATTTTCGTTGGAAGCTAGTTTTATAACTGATTTTAAATTATATTTTTTTTTAATTTCGTCAATAGATTTACCTGGTATATATGGTTCAAAACTGCGTATTTCTTGCCTTGATTTTGGTAAAGGAAAACTATTTTGTTTCATTTTAAAAACTCCAGTTTTTCATAGAAAAAATTTTATTACATTACTATTTAGCTGATGGATATGAACCTAAAAATTTATAATAAGTACACATATCGTTTAATTCTTTTATTGCACATAAGACTTTTTTTTCCTTTATATGCCCAACAAAATCTACAAAAAAAACATATTCCCAAGGATGTTTTTTATATGGCCGAGATTCTATTTTAGATAAATTAATTTTATATTTTTTAAACGGTGTTAATGCATCATGTAGAATTCCAGATTTGTCTTTTAAAGTAAATGCAATTGAAGTTTTATCACTACCAGAATGCTCTGCTAAATGTTTTCCTATAACAATAAACCTTGTATAATTTTCATCTAAATCTTCAATGTTTTTAGAAATTATGTTCAAGTCATAAATTTTTGCTGCCACTTCTGATGATATAGCGGCAGAATATTTATCTTTTTTAGCAAGTTTTGCTGCTTGTGATGTTGACGACGATTCAATAATTTTTACAAATTTAAAATTTTTGTATAGATAATTTCTACACTGCGCAATTGCTTGAGGATGAGAATATATAGTTTTAATTTTTTTAATATCTTTTAATCTAGAAACCAAACAATGTGATATTTTCATGTTTAATTCACCACATATATACAAATTAGTTTCCAAGAACATATCTAAAGTATGTGAAACAACACCTTCAGTAGTGTTTTCTACTGGCACAACACCGAACTCTATAATATCTTTTTCTATATCATAAAAAACATCTGTTATAGTATCTTTTGAAACAAATTTATTCCCAGAACCAAAAATTTTTAGTGCAGCGAGATGTGTATAGGAAGCTTCTGCACCAAAGTATGCTATTGACAAAACTTTTTGTTGAATACGGCATGCTTGCATTATGTTAATAAAAATGTCTTTTATTTCATTATTTTTTATTGGACCTTTATTTAACGACATTATCCGATTAATTACAGCTTTTTCTCTCCCGGGTGAATAGATATAGTCACCATTATTTTTTTTTATTTCTCCAATTTTTTTTGCAATCATTGCTCTTTGGTTTAATAAATTTAATATTTTTATATCTATGTAATTAATTTTATTTCGTAGAATTTTTAAAGTATCCATTTTTACCTCTCATAATTAACTTTTTAATAATAACAAATTGTTTAAAATACACAAAATAACATTTTTATTTAATAAAAATTAACTAAAAAATTATACTAAAATAAGTTTATTTTTACAACGGTTTTTGTAATAATAATTTGAAAAAAAACAAAAATAAATTTTTGTTAGTTGTTAGATATTTCTGTGTCATAAATTATATCATTTTTTTTTCAAATCAAATGTTTTTAATAAAAATAAATGTATTGTTACTCCAATAGCTACAAAAATTAATAGAATTTTTACTAATAAATTTTTAACAAAAAATAATGAAGTAATTATGCTTATCCACAACAATAAAATAGAAGTAATTTTTGTTTTTAATGTAATTGTTCTATGATGCATATAATTATAGATATATTTTCCAAAAATTTTATGAGTTATAATCCACATATACAGACGATTAGAACTTTTCAAAAAACAATATCCTGCAAGTAAAACAAATGGTGTTGTAGGTAACAAAGGTAAAAAAATTCCTAAAATTCCTAATCCAATTGAAACATAACCTATTGTAATTAGTAAAAATTTTTTTATTAAATTCATTATACTTTAAAAAAATTATTTATCAAAATTTTATTATATTACTTAAAAAAATGGCGTAAAGTTTTTATTGGATGAAAAATTAACATAATCGGACCAACAGTTTTCATTACATCTTTTATTTGTATTCTTTTATCTGCTGAATAACAATGTATACTACATTTATTACATTGTGGTTTATTATCACCGTATCTGCACAAACTAAGTTTTTTCAAAGAATATTCTATTAGTTCATTACAAATTGTGCATAAATCTGACATTTTTCTTTTATGTTTTATTTTACAATAATACTTAATCATAAGACTAACTATCTTTTTTTCAGTTTCAATATTCTTCATTTTTTAATATTTGATTTTCTTCAAGATCAATGACACAAGCCGTTTTTCTTTATCACCTCTGCGATAAGAATAAAATTTTGAATAGTTATGACTTGTACAGTATTTAGTTTTAATTACTTGTTTTTTATTAACTCCTCTTTTTATTAACCGTCCTAAAATCTCTTTTTCTAAAGAGAACATATTTTTCTGATTATCAAATCCAAATAATGCATTTTTAACACAACCAACATCAACTTTATAACATTTTTCACATATATGTGGACCCAAAACAAACTTAAAATTTCTTATTTCATATTTTTCAATTTTTGTTAATAATTTTTCTACTATACCAGACAATACACCTTTTCTACCCACATGTATTAGCCCAAAAATACTTTTTTCTTCGTTAAAAACAAATAGCGGGACACAATCTGCAGTAAAGATACAAATTAAATTGTTAATATTATCAGTAACAATACCATCAACATTTTTATAAAATGAAATTTTATATTCTAATTTTTTAATTGAATTAGTTTTTGAGACAAACTTAATTTTATTTCCATGAACTTGTTCACAAACAAGAATAGTATAATTTTTATTAATATTTATTTTTCTTAAAACTTTAATTAAATTGTTTTTGTTACAAAAAATTTTTTTTGTTGTGGTAATAATTAAGAATTTTTTGTTTTCAAATAATAAAATATTATTCTTTGATTTCCACATAATAGATAAGAACTATTTTTTTTCAAATCGTTCAAACAACTGTGTTGGTGAACATGTCGAAGTTCCTTCTATACCCTTTATTGCAAGCATCAAATCTTCTGGGCTTGTAGCTGATTGCAAAGCATCATTTATGGCTATTTTATCTTTTTTGTATAATTCTAACAATGCTTGATTAAAAGTTTGCATACCATAAAATTTCCCTTGTTTCATATTTGAAACTATATCTGAAAAATTTTTTTCTTCAATAGATTTTTTTATAGATGGTGTTGCAACTAAAACTTCCACTGCAGGAATTAATCCTTCTGCAGATTTTAATGGGACCAATCTTTGTGCAATTATACCTTTTAAAGTATCTGCTAACTGTAATCTTACTTGTTCTTGTTGATGTGGTGGAAACAAATCTATAATTCGATTTATTGTTTGAACAGCATCTATTGTATGTAAAGTTGACAATACAAAGTGTCCTAATTGTGCTGCAGTAAGTGCTGCTTGCATAGTTTCTAAATCACGCATTTCGCCAATTAAAATAACATCTGGATTTTGTCGTACTACATGTCTTAACGCATCAGGGAAACTTAAAGTATCAATTCCAATTTCGCGCTGCGCTATTATTGATTTGTTTTCTTTATGAACAAATTCTATTGGATCTTCAATTGTAATAATATGTGCTGAACGAACAGTATTTATATGATCAATTAAACTTGCCAAAGTAGTAGATTTTCCAGAACCTGCAGGTCCTGTAACTAACAATAATCCACGAGTATTTTCTGCTAATTTGTATACAATATCAGGTAAATTTAATTGTTCTTTTTTGGGAATAATTTTAGGTATATATCTTATTGCTATGTTTACAATACCTCTCTGATAAAAAACATTCACTCTTAACCTTGAAATTTCATTAAAATCATATGCTAAATCACATTCTTTTTTTGTTTCAAACTGTTTTTTTTGTTCTTCAGTCATCATTATATATGCAAAGTTGAAAACTTCTTGTTCAGAAAAAATTTTATCATCTAAAGGTATTAATTTATTTTTGACTCTTATATAAGGCACTGCATTTGAACGAAGATGTAAATCACTACCACCATTTTGTATAAATTTTTCTAAAATATTGTTTAACTTATCTAAATCTTGTTTCATTTTTTATTTCAAAATTCTTAACCCACGTTCTATAGCAGGTATTTTACTAATATCAATATTATTGTTCCCAGTATTAATTGCAGAAATATTTAAGTTGTCTATACTTCTATTATCTTCTCGTCGTTTTTTAATATTTTTACGCTGTTTAACAGTTGTTGGAAATCCGCTCGCTATAAGTGTAATTTCTACCTTTTTACCATAACTAGGATCTGGGACATACCCAACAAAAACATGTGCATCAGGAGCAATTGTTTGTGACAAAAATTCTCCTACCATTTTCATATCACTTGCTACAATGTCTACTCCACATATGTTTACTAATAATTTTCTAGCTCCTTCAATTGAAATATTCTCAATCAAAGGATTATTTAATGCTTTTTTTATTGTTTTTATAACTTTATTTTCCGTATCTTCATCAATAGAACCTACTGTCATTATTATATCTCCAGCATCCTTTAAAACTGATTTCGCATCAGCAAAATCTACATTTACATGACCAGGTCTTGTTACAACATTCCATATACTTAATACTGCCTTATAAATCACATCATCAGAAAACCGACATAATATATCCAAAAAACTTACATCAGGATATATTTCTAAAAACCTATCATTTTGAATCACAAGTAAAGCATCTACATACTTTCTAAGTTCTGTAATTCCAAGTTCTGCTTTATGTGTTCGGTCTTTTCCTTCCAATTTACTAAACGGTTTTGTTACAATACCTACAGTTAGAACACCTAACGATTTTGCCACTTTCGCAATAACAGGTGTTGCACCTGTTCCTGTTCCACCACCCATTCCACAAGTTAGAAATACAAGATCAGTATTTGATAAGAGTTCCTTAATAATTTCTATAGATTCTTCTGCTGAAGCTTGACCTATCTTTGGATCTCCACCTGAACCTTGTCCTTTGGTAGTTTTTACTCCCAACTGTATTGTTATATGTGAAGAAGAATTTCTCAATGCTTGCACATCAGTGTTCATTGTTATAAACTCAACTCCATTCGCATCAATAAGTCCTGAAGAAATCATCCTGTTTACTGCATTACCGCCACCTCCTCCTACTCCAATAATTTTTATTTTTACAGGATTTATTATAGTATTGTTCATAATATTATTTAATTATTCAAATAAGTCCCATAATTTTTTAAATATATTAGTTTTTCTCGAACCACGTTTTGTAAACATATTCCTTCGCATATGTGTAATTTCATATTTTATCAAACTTATTGCTGTTGTATATGAAAAATTCGAAATTATATCTTCAGGACCGACAATCCCAGTTTCTAAACCTACAGTTCCAATTCTAGCCTCAACTTCAATACCACATTCGTGAGAAAATAAATCTTCAATAGCATTAATTATACCAGACATATTTGCACCACCACCAGTTAAAACTATATCACCGGAACGTAAAACTATTTCTAACAAATTTGTATTTTTTAGATCAGGTATAACTCTGGATACAAACAAATCTTCCAACCGTGCTGCTATCACTTGTGATAATCCTTTTCTATTGGTAGTTTTCATTGTTTTACCATCTCTGGAAGGAATTTCTATCTGTTCATCTTTTTTGACCAAAGATGGTTTTGCTATTCCATATTGTTGTTTAATATTTTCTGCAATGTTCCAAGAGGTTTTATAATAAGAAGAAATATCTCGTGTTATCATATCACTTCCAATATCTATTTCGTTATCATAGAATTCTTTACTGTATTTAATATATCCATCATTATAAATTACTGCACCAATAGTTTGACCATTGAAATCTATTACTAAAGTCCCAAGCTTTCTTTCTTCACTTTCTGTAACTATTTCACTTACTGGTATTAATGAATATATAATTTTTTCTGGTGCATAGTTCGCATTCGCCAGGGTACGTTCTATGTTACGTAAAAAAGTTGAATATGCAACAACTACATGTGCATCAATTTCTAACATACTACCTTCCATGCCTACAGGATTGTTTATACCAGGTTGTCCATCTATAATATAATCTTTAGGAATTACATCTATAATTTCCCGTTCAGAAGATATTCTTAGACTTTTCACAGCTAAATCTTCAACTTTTTCTTGGTCCTCAACAGTAATAGTTTTATCTGCAGAAGTTATTGGTATTTGAGCTTTGATATCATATGTCTGAACAAACCTTCCACGAACACCAACAATAATGTTAGTCTTATTAGTTTTGGCAGATTCTTCTACTTCATTTATAGTTTCTGAAATTATATTACTAGCTTTCTCAACATCTTTTACCACTCCTGCTGTAAAAGCATCTCTATCTATAGATTGTTTCCCTGCTAAAACTTCTATTTCATCTGTTTCTTCATTATATTTACCTAAAACAACAGTTATCCTACCTGAACCTATATCTAACCCACAATATATTTCATCTTTTGGCATAATTATATACCTCACAAAAAGACTCTCAAATTATTTATATAATTGTTTTCAACAAAATTCAATATTTTATAATATAAAATACATTATTTTAAAAATTATTTTTCATTTACATATTATAAATTTTCTTTCAACCATTTATAAATTATTTCTGATTTTAAGTTATTTGCTTTTTCATTAAAATGAATTTCATCTGTTGGTTTATCTCTGAATTTAATTATATCTTTTCCAAAACTATTAAAATATTCTGTTAAATCTAAAAATTTTATTGAAGTTAAATTTAACATTTCCTTAGTAAACACATATTGTCTATTTTGAGTTTCATTATATTGTTCCAAAGGTTTTAAATAAGGAAATATTATTGCTAAAATCTTATTATTAGCAATTTGTTTAATCTCTAATAACATATCTTTAACTATTTCTTTTTCATCCATATCTTGACTAAAAGGATACTTTTCAGCTTTTGAAATAATAAATCTATTTACTAAAAATCTATAAACATATGAATGTTTAAAAATATAAGGATTTATAGAAGTTGTTTTAGTAATGGTTGAACATATATTATTACTTTTTATAGAAAAAAATATAATTTTATCTTGTTCAAAAAGTATAGTAGGAACATAAGATGTACCATTTAAATCATTTAAACAAAATGCTATTAATATAAGATCTGGTTTAAAAATTTTGGTTTTGTTCTTAACATACTGCCAATATTGATATATGTTCCATCCTGATACAGCAGCATTTAATATCTCACATTTAAAATCTTTATTTAAATTTTCTTCTAATTTAACATGCCAAATAGGCGTTTCTGAAGTTGAATCTCCTAATAAAAGAATTCTAAAAGTATCTGTTGGTTTTTCTATAATATACTCTTTATCCCTCATACCAAAAGAATTTGTGTTGGAATTACTATCTTCTTCAAAGAACAAATTTGGAACAAGTTCATAACCAAATAATTTAGATGGTCTATATCTTTTAAAAAAATTTCCTGAATATATGTGATGCATATGAGTCATAGAACTAAAACTATATTTTTGTAAAACTCTTAGAAACAATTCTATTATACTTATTGCAAAAATAATACCAAATAAAACAAAAAAAAAATTTAAAAAATATAGTATAAAAAATATTTTTAAAATTACTTTTCATTATTAAATTGCTATATACTTAAACTCAAACTAATTTCGTTTCCTAATATATAATTTTCCATCCTCTAAATTCCTACCATAAATATCAACATTTTCTTTCTCTGCAATTTCAAGAGTCTTAGCAAATAACTCTGGTTCTACATTAATTAAATTTTTATCTACAATTATTTTGTTTCCTGAAATAGTTTCTATTATAATTTCATCATTATGTTTAAAATAAACTTTTTTTATTAAATATTTTTTTTGTGTAATATCTATATGTTTATAAAAACTTGTTAAAAATTTTGCATTAACAGATTTTTCTATGTTTAATTCAATTAAGTTATCAATATTACTCTTTGATATATCATAAACCCAAAATTTCGCCCCGTTTGCTGAATAAAATATTTTTTGTTTTTTATTATCTACTACAAAAACTGGTTCTTGTTTTTTTATTTCAGATGAACAATTATTAATCAAACGAATCTTAAATTCTATATTTTTTATTTCTGGCAATATTCTAATAATATTGTGTTTCACCCTATTTAGATTAAATATATTAATTTTTTCCTCAAAAAATTTTTTTATAACCAATTCAGAAGGTATTGTCGTTTCATTTTTTAAAATTGAAATTTGATTGATTCCAATTATAGAATGTAAGTCTATTGTTTTTAGATATAAAACAAAATAAAAAATTATTGTTACTATACTCACCAAGTTGACTAAAGATAAAAAAATTACAAAAACTTTTCTAAAATTATTTTTTTTATAATATTTTTTTTTGGTATAAAATACTTTATAATATTTATTCTTTTTAAATTTATATTTTTTATTTCTGCTATAATATTTTCGCATAAAAATTCAAAAAACCAAATATCATTATACACAATATTTTTTAATAGATAAATCTATTATTTTATCTAACAAACAAGGAAATTCTATCCCATACTCTTTTGCAGCTTCTGGAAATAAAGAAGTTTCTGTCATTCCGGGAATTGTATTTATTTCTAAAACATAAGGTTCATTATTTTCATCAACAATAATATCTACTCTACACATAACCTCACAACCAATAACTTTCATAGATTTAATTGCTATATTAGAAATTTTATGGTATAAATTTTTATTTAACCGTGCAGGAATTGTATGTATAGAACCACCATTTTTATATTTTGATTCATAATCATAAAACATATTATAATTTGGCTTTATTTCTATTATTGGTAAAACTTCATTTCCTAAAATTGGTACACTTAGTTCTCTACCACTTATATATTTTTCTACCAAAACACTACTGTTATATTTAAAAGCCAATTTTAATGCTTCATTTAATTCGTTATTAGATTTTATTACAGAAACACCAATTGCAGAACCTTCACTTACCGGTTTAACAACTAAAGGAAAAGTTATATTATATTTTTTTATTAAATTTAAAGCATTCTTTTCATCGTTTAAAACCCAATATTTAGGAGTTAAAATTTTATTTTTTAATAATAGACCTTTTGTTAACACTTTATTCATGGCAATTGCACTTGATAATGCATTTGCTCCTGTATATTTTAATCCTAAAATGTCTAACAAAGATTGTAATTTCCCATCTTCACCAAACTTACCATGAAGAGCATTAAATATTAAACCAACTTTATCTTTCTTTAATTCTAATAACTTCTTTATATAATTATTTTTTTTTAAATCTATTAGTGTAACTTTATACTTTTTATTCTCTAATAATGTAGCATATACAGCTTTTCCAGTTTTTAAACTAATTTGTCTTTCTGACGAAAATCCACCATATAAAACTGCTAATTTAAGTTTATTTGTACTTTTCATATTTTAATATTTAACAATTCAAGTTCTAACTCAAGACTTATGTTAAACTTTTGTTTTACAGTTTCATGTACATGTTTTATAACACTTATAAAATCTTTTGCTGTAGCATTTTTTATATTTATAATAAAATTTGCATGTTTTTCTGAAACAACAGCATCACCAATTTTATAACCTTTCAAACCACATTGTTCAATTAAAGCACCAGCAGATAAATTTGAATTTTGTGGATTTTTAAACACACATCCTGCATTAAAATTTTCTAATGGTTGTGTCAATGTTCTATTTAATAATGTTTCAGAAACTTCTTTTTCTAAAATTTTTTTATCAGTTTTCTTGAAATTAAATCCAGCACCTAAAATTATACAATTTTTTAAACCTGAACTTCTATATTGGAATTTTATTTCATTTTTTTTTATATTTGATATTTCACACTTATCATCAAAAAAATTTATTATTTCAACAAACTCTAGTCTGTCTGATATATTACAATCTTTTACACCAGCATTCATCCATATCGCTCCACCTATAGTTCCAGGTATACCAAACAATTTCTCTAACCCACCCAACGAATTTTCAATACAATATTTCGTCAACATTGCAAGCATCGTTCCTGCACCAGAATATACGTGTGTGCCATTATTTGAAATAGTTTTTATACTAACAAAATCACCTGCAAGTTTTAATATAAAACCATCATATCCTTCATCTGAAACTAACAAATTAGAACCAGCACCAATTATAAAATATTTTTCTTTGTAATAATTTAAAATTTTTAATACTTTAACAAGTTGTTGTTTACTTTTTATTGTTAAAAAACATTTTGCAGGTCCACCGATTTTTAACGTAGTATGTTTCTTCAATTCTTCATTAAAAATTATTTCAACACCTTCGTTCTTTAATTCAGAGAATATTTTATTTTCCATATTTTTTTATGAAACTATCACATATATTGACAATATTTCCTGCTCCTAAAGTTAATAATACAGTATTTTCGTTTAAAGATTTTATCACATTATCCATTTTGTACCAGGAAACATTTAAACCCTTGTAAAGCATATCATCATAAATAAGTTTTGAACTTATACCTTTTATAGGTTTTTCTGTTGCGGGATATATTTCAGTTAAAAAAATTTTATCTTTTTTAGAGAATGCTGATGCAAATTCTCTATACAAAATTTTTGTTCTTGAATATCTATGTGGTTGAAAAATTATAACAACATCTTTTTTTGTTTTATTACGCAATGTGTTTATTGTGTTGTACATTTCAGTTGGATGATGTCCGTAATCATCATATACTTCTATACTTTTACCATTAACAATAATTTTTCCTTTATATTCTAATCTTCTTGCCACTCCATCAAAATTTTCCAATGCAATTTTTATTTTTTTAAATTCAAAACCACACTCTAATCCTAAACTTGTAACTGACAAAGAATTTAGTACATTATGTATACCAAAAACTTTCAAAAATATTTTCCCTGCATATTTATTTTTAAAATAAATTTTGTATGTCATAAACTCATCATTTTGTTCAATGTCTTTTGCTATAAAATCATTATACTGATTCAAGCCATAAGTAAAATATTTTCTATGAACATTTGGTATTAAACTTAAAATATTTTTATCATCTCCACACAAAATATTAAATCCATAGAAAGGCACAGAATTATAATGTTGTAAAAATGATTTTTTTAAATTATCAAAAGTCCCATAATAATCCAAATGATCATTATCAATATTAGTACAAACAACTATATATGGAGAAAGTTTTAAAAATGACCCATCACTTTCATCTGATTCAACTACAATATATTTCCCATTACCAATTTTTGCCCCAGTCCCAATATTGTTGAACTTCCCACCTACAACTATTGTCGGATCATATCCACAAGTGTCTAATAACAAACCTAACATAGAAGTAGTTGTAGTTTTTCCATGAGTTCCACATACACTAAGAGTATATTTTAACCTCGCAATTTCTGCTAACATTTCAATTCTTGGAATTGTTGGAATATTGCGTTTTTTGGCAGATAAAACTTCTGGATTGTTAGGTTTTATAGCAGTTGAAGTAACTACAACATCAACTTCTTTTACATTTGTTTCTTTATGTACAAAATAAATTTTTGCACCTAACTTTTTTAATCTTGATGTAATTTCACTTTTTTTCAAGTCCGAACCACTAATTTTATATCCTAAGTTTAATAAAACTTCTGCAATACCACTCATACCACTGCCACCTATCCCTATAAAGTGTATTTTTTTTACCTTTTTGAACAAATCATTCATTAAATTTGCTCCTATTAGAAAACTATTTTTCTCGTCTAACAGTAGTTTTTATTCCTCCACGCAAGTAAAATTCTAATTCTACCAGCAATTTCTTAGGTTTTATAGATTTATTAATATCATCAAATATTCTATTAACCACAGATTCATGAACAATTCCAACATTGCGAAAACTTTGTAAATAATATTTTAACGATTTCAGTTCAACACAATATCTTTTAGGCACATATTTTATTTTTAAATTTGCATAATCAGGCAATTTGCTCCAAGGACAAATACAGGTAAACTCATGTGTTTCGATTTCAACATTTATATCTTTGCCTTTATATTCATAAGGCATAGAAATTAGTAATTCAGGTGATATTTTGTCAAAAATAACATTTAGTTTTTTCATTTTTAAAAATATACCTCATTTTATTAAAGTAGAAACAAATTTTAAATATTCTGTTTCTTTCATTATACTATACACAGGATGGTCTAAAGACTGCATACCATAATTTATTATGTAACCACTTTTTTTAGACCTAACAATAGAAGCATGTATTATATTTTTTACATCTTCCCAAGTAATATGATAAGAACAAACTGAAAAACATAAAATACCATTATTATTTAATAAGTTTAATAATTCAGAACATATTTTTATATATTTTTTTATAGATTTAATTTTATCTTTTTTTGATTTGCAATACGATGGAGGATCAAAAACTATAACATCATACTTGTTTTTTTCATTTTTTATAAACTCTTCTACATCCTCTTTCACGAAATCTATACTTAACTTATTCAATAATGCATTTTTTTTTGCAATATCTATTGCTTTTTGAGAAGTATCTAATCCTAAAACATCTTT
Source organism: uncultured Endomicrobiia bacterium (assembly GCA_937936785.1). Classification (GTDB taxonomy): domain Bacteria; phylum Elusimicrobiota; class Endomicrobiia; order DTEH01; family DTEH01; genus CALDDQ01. The sequence continues at coordinate 28,370 of CALDDQ010000001.1, read as the reverse complement.
TGCACCAAATGATTTTGCCATTATGCTAAAAGAACCAGTATAACAACACAAATCTAATACCGACTTGTTTTTTACAATTTTAGAAACATATTCACGATTATTTTTCTGATCATAAAAAAAACCTGTTTTCTGTCCTTCTAATACATCAACAACATATTTTTTGTTTAAATGTTCAATTACAATACCTCCTTTTAATTCATTTTCTGTAAACGGTTTTTTTATATAAATTATTTCTTTGTTTTCTTTTGCATTTTCATACTTGCGCAATGAAAAATCATTTCTAACAATTATACAACTTGGATTTAAAATATCTATCAAAGAATTTTTTATCTCAGTTAAAAATAACTCCATACCTAAACAATAAAATTGTACTACAACCACATCATCATATCTATCAATTATAAGACCTGGTAAAAAATCACTTTCACCATAAATTATTCTACAGTATTTTGTATCTATACCTAACATATTTCTATAATTTATAGCATTATAAATTTTTTTACTAAAAAAATCTTCATCAAACTTTATATCTTTATTATTAGATAATATTCTTACCGAAATTAACGAGTTTGGATTATATACCCCAATTGATAAAAAATCATTTTTCTGACTGTAAATCTTTACTAATGAAATTTGTTTTTCTAACTCGTTATTATTTAATATCTGATTAGAAAAAATCCATAAATATCCCTGTTTTATTTTTGTCCAGGCATCAGTATTTACAATAATTTTTTGTTGAATCATAATTTTATAACTAAATTTTTTCAATCCAATTTATTACAGATGAATATATTTTGTTGAAATTATTTTTTTCTAATTTAAATATTTTGCTATTTCTAAATTTTTTTATATCATCTACAAATGGATATGTGTTATACCTTAAGGTAGCTAATAAATAATTATTTGAGTTTAATATTTTTATAACTAAATGACAAAATCTCTCTGATAACAATTCAATAGAACCTATTTCATCAATTATAAAAATATTTTTATAAGAAATATTTTCGTTTAAAATTTTATTTTCCAAATAATTAACAGCTATTTTTTCAAAATTATCTATTAAAACATCATATTTTTTGTAATGTTTTATTAAACCATTATATTTTTCTTTAATAAAAATATCTTTATTTTTTATATATTCGTGCTTTAATGCAAATATTTCTTTATCTCCATAATCATTTATTATACTAAATCCCACTCTTTTATTTTCAAAAATTATCTCTTGAGTATAAAAACCAAAAATTTTTTTTGAATATCTTTCTAACACTTTCTTTATTAAATATGTTTTACCAGTTTTAGGTAATCCAGTTATAAAAACATTTTTTATAAAAATATCACTTATTTTATTTTCCATACAAACCTGTGTAACTGAGGAACAATATTTATAGTTTTCACATTTTTAGATAAATATTTGTACCATAGAGATATATTTTTAAATAAACATTTGTCTCTATTTTTATAAAGAAAACTTTCAGGCTGTAATATAACATAATCAACTTTTTTTTTAAGAAACTCTTTAGCAATTTTAGATAAATCTCTAATTTTATATTTAGTATCTGTAACAACAATTTTAATAAAATATCTTTTTTTATATTCTCTACACAATTCAATAGAATCAAAAATATTTTTTATAATTTTATTTTCAGATTTAAAATTAAGACATATAGTATCAAAATATTTTATTACTTTACTTAATTTTTCAGGAATAGTTGAATTTGTTTCTAAATAAAGTTTAATTTTAAGATTTTTTATTTTTTTTACTAAAACATCTAAATCATTTTGTTGAAACAAAGGTTCACCACCTGTAAATGATATATATTTAACAAAATATTTTTTTGATAAAAACAAAATTTTTTTATAAATATAATCACTATTAACCATCTTTTTTATTTTTAGAGAACTTTTCGTGTCACAATATAAACATCTTAGATTACATCCAGCAAACCGTATAAATATTGTTGGTTCACCAATATATTTCCCTTCACCCTGATACGAGAAAAATATTTCATTTATTTGAAACAAATCATTTTTTTTAATCATAAAAATCTTTTAACTTAGCATTTCTAAATCCTTCATTTCTTAGTTTACATGCATCACATACACCACAAGGTTTTTTTGTTCCTTTATAACAACTCCAAGTATATTTTAAAGGAACATTAAGTTTATGTGCAAGTTTTACAATTTCACTTTTGGAAAAGTTTATTAGTGGAGCTACTAATTTTATTTTTTTGTTCTCAACAGCAGATTTTGTCCCCACATTTATTATATTTTGGAATTTTTTTATAAAATTATTTCTACAATCTGGATATCCTGAATAATCAATTTGATTTGCACCATAGAAAATATATTTTGCACCAATAACTTCTGCAAGGGATACTGCATAACTTAAAAATATTATATTTCTTGCTGGGACATAGGTGGAAGGAATTTTTTTATCATTAAACAGTCTATTTTCAGGAATATTGATTTTATTATCAACCAAAGCACTCCCTTTCCAAGGAAAGTTTGTTTTAACTAAAAAATATTTAACTTTAACAGATTTTGCAATTTTTTTTGCTGATTCAATTTCTTTCTTATGTTTTTGACCATAATCAAATATTAAGCAAGTAGGTAAATATTTCTTTTTAATTACAAGATAAAGCAAAGTAGAAGAATCTAACCCACCTGAAAGCAGCACAACACATTTCTTTTTATTATTTCTATTTTTCATAACTTGCATATTGTATAGGTGTTTCCCAAACAATAATCTTCAAAGAAAAAATTTTTATTTTTATCTGTTTTGATATTTGTAAGTGTAAATATTTAGCAATATTCTCTGCTGTAGGCTGATTTTTTTTAAAATAATCAATATCATTTAAATATTTATGATCAATATTCATTAAAACTTTATTTATTATATTTTTTAAAATTTTAAAATCTATTACCATATCTTCACTATTTAAATTTTTACTTCTTACCATAACACCTATTTTCCAATTGTGTCCATGCAAATGCTCACATTTCCCTTTATAATTTTTAAGTTTATGTGCTGAAGAAAAAAATGTTTCTACATAAACTTCATACATTTGTGATTTCATGTTTTAATTTTTATAATGTATTTACAAACTGATTTTTTTTACATTTTTTATATTTTTTTGTAATAACCATGAACCTACAAGTTTAAACTTATCTGGATAATCAGTTACATAATATTCTATTGAACCAGATTTAAAACTATCATTCAACCAATTTTTTAATTTAAGTATTTCATATACTTTCTTAGCTGTTTCTTTAGCTGAATCTATCAAAACAACTTTTTTTCCAACAACATCCTGTAAAACTTTTTTTATTGCAGGATAATGTGTACATCCTAAAACTAAAGAATCTATATTTTTTTGTTTTAACACAGACAAATATTCAGATGCTACATATTTTAAAATCTTTTCATGATTAATTATTCGGTTATAATAATTTTCATAATCAACTCTTTTTAACCTAAGTTTTTGATAATATTTTTCTTGATAAATTTTGTCCATCCATCCTTCTTCAATTAAAGGTACAAACAATGGACATGCTACAGAATAAATTTTAACTTTTTTAGATTTAGAATATTTAAGTATAGTTTTTTTGTAAGAATTACTTTTTATAGTAGCAGTAGTGCCTATTACACCAATTATATTTGTTTTAGTTTTTTCACAAACAGTTTTTGCTCCAGGTTCTATAACTCCAATAACAGGAATTTTTTTTAAAATTTTTTTTAATGGTTCTATTGAATAGGAAGAAGCACTATTACATGCAACTACTATCATTTTAACATTGTGATTTAACAAAAATTTTGTATTCTCTAAAGAATATTTAATGATAGTTTCTTTAGACTTTGTTCCATAAGGCACTCTTGCAGTATCACCAAGATAAACAATATTTTCATTAGGCAATAAATTCATTATTTCTTTAACTACAGTCAACCCTCCTATGCCAGAGTCAAATATTCCTATAGATTTTTTATTTATTATTTTTATATTCTTCATAATTTTTTATCCCAGCAAATATACCACTTGCAATTGCTTTTTGAAAATCTTCTCTATTTAATTTTATCTCTTCATAAGGATTTGAAATAAAACCACATTCTACCAACACAGCAGGCATTTGTGCACCACGTAAAACATAAAAACCAGCTTGTTTTACTCCTCTATTAGCAAGATCTGTTCTTTGAACAACTTCTTTTAAAATTAATGTTGACAATTTGGATGATTCGTTCATAAATTCATTAACTACCATAGACCATAAAATTTTTTGTAATTTATTTAACTCAGGAGTCTGTTTTTCAAATTTTATGACTTCATTCTCAAGTTTTTCTGTAGCAACTGCCTGCGGATCTGTAGCGTTTTCTGACAAAAAATATACTTCAACACCATTATCAGTTCCAGATCTTTTCATAGCAGCATTACAGTGTATAGAGATAAAAACATCTGCGTTTCTATCATTTGCAAATTTTGTCCTTTCTACCAGAGGAATAAATGTATCATCTTCTCTGGTTATAAAAACCACATAATTTTCCTTTAACAACATTGTTTGTAAATATTTTGCAATACTTAAGTTAACGTTTTTTTCCAAAGTACCATTAGGTCCTATTGCCCCGGGATCTTCACCACCGTGTCCAGGATCAATGACTATTACAAATTTTGAACCTTTTTCTGGTAATATTATATTTTCTACAATTTCTGACGATGCATCTATTTCATATAATTTTGACTTATCAGTTTCAGTAAAAATTGGACCTGAAGAAACATCTATGTTAGGACTTTTAATTATCTCATAAGAAACTCTGTCTCCATAATCTTCTTTTTTAATATGAATATTAGTTTCTGAAAAAAATAATTTTATATTTCCTGTATTATTTTGTGTTTCTATAGAAATTTTGTTTACAACACCGTTTACTATATTATATTCCCGGGGAGAAATTTTTGCTCCAAAAACTGTCACTATTAACGTTTTATCTTTATAATACTGTTCATGATGAATCTGTTGTTTAAAATATATATTTATTTTAGCATAACTTTCACTAACATAATAGTCTAAAATAACATTATCAATAAAATTTATTATTAAAAAATTTTTTGATTTTTGATAATTTATTTCAGCATCTAAAATAGCAGAAAATTCTGAAAGATTTAATATTGTAATTGGGACATAAACTTTATTATTAAGCATAACATTTTCAGCAGACAGATAAACTCTTTTTTTTTTGTTCACAAAAAAATTTTTGTTTGTATAAAAATATAATTTTTCTCCTCTATAATTAAAACTTATATACCCAGATTTAGGATGATATGTTAATGTAGCAGAAAATATTTTAGATAAATCTTTTAATAGCACATAATCATCAATTTTACCTTTTATTCTATATGTTTGCAACTCAAACATTTTCTGAGCGTTTATTAAAGTTTCTATTTTATTACTAGGTTTTATTTCAAGTACATTTTTTTTTGTAGTAGCATTTATTAAAAAAATGAATATCAAAAATAATTTTATTGTTCTCATAAAAAACAAATTTAAATTTTTCTATGTTCTAAATAATTTGTTATCGAAATAGCTGCTATAGCAGCTTCTCCGCATGCTGATACAACTTGTTTTACTAAATTTTTTCTACAATCACCACAAGCATATATTCCTTCAATATTTGTTTCCATTTTATTATTTGTAATAACATATCCTTCATCATCTAAATCAATTTTTGTTTCTGTAAGATTTTTTTTAACAAAATCTGTATTTGGTCTTGCACCTACAAAAATAAATATTCCATCACATTTTATTATTTGTTTTTTTTCAGAATCTACGAACTTAATTTCTACTGCTTGAATTTTTTTATCACCTAAAAACTTTTCAACTATTGCAGGAGTAATTACTTCCACATTATCTTTAGCAAAAACTTTTTCTTGCAATATTTTTGTTCCTCTAAATTCTTTTCTTCTATGAATTAAATATATTTTTTTAACAAATTTACTTATAAATAATGTTTCTTGCAGTGCTGTGTCTCCTCCTCCTATTACACAGACAATTTTTTCTTTAAAAAATGCAGCATCACAAGTGCCACAATATGAAATACCATTACCAACAAATTTTGTTTCGTTTTCTAAGCCTAATGATTTCCATCTTCTCCCTGTAGCTAAAACTAATGTTTCAGTTTTATATAATTTATTATCAACTTCTAAGATAATTTTATTGTCCTTAACTTTAAAAGATGGCTCTGCTTGTGCAGAAATATGTTCACATCCAAACTTCTCAGATTGTGCTTTAAGTTTACTGTATAAATCAAACCCACTTATTCCTTCAGGAAAACCAGGATAATTTTCTATTATATCTGTTAAAACAATTTGTGTAGGTATTAAAGGAAAATCTATAATTAAAGTTTTCAGTTTTGCCCGGGAGGTGTATATTCCACAAGTCAAACCTGCAGGACCACTTCCTAATATTATGGTTTCATAATTCATTTTTCAAACAACTCCTTTTGTGCATATAATGAACCTGTAAAAATTACTGTATGAGAATTATTTTTACTAAAATTTATCAAGAAGTTCAATAAATTTTTAATGTTATTAAATTTTAATACATTTTTTATAAAATATTTATTAAATTCATTATACAAAATTTTTTCATTCTGACATCTGTAAGAACCAATCTTATAAACTAAAACCTTATTTATTTTATTTTTTATTTTACTCAAGATTTTGATAGAAGATTTATAATCTTTTTCTTTCATCATAGTAAAACATAATATTATATTTTTGTAAGGTGACCTATTTATTAACTTAACAAAATTTTTAAATCCAGAAGGATTATGCGTCCCATCAAAAATCAATTCCATTTTTTTATTAAATAATTTATAAATTTTATTTTTATATTTTGAATTTTTAACTTTCATTATTTTTGATGATATATTAACTATCTCAAATCTTGAAGGAAGTTTTAATAACATAGCAGTCAAAACTTTTTTTATACTAATTTTTTTTATTTTACCTAACTCTATTAAAGTTTCAGCTATAGCAATTGCAGTTGATGCATTTTCAACTTGTGCTGGATACATTATATTTAATTTAACACCTTTAATTTTTTTATTCCCATAATAATCAAAACGTAAAAATTTTTTTTCAAAATTATATTCAACATTTTTTATATTAAAATCTTTACCAAAGAATTTTAGTTTAACACTATTTTTTTTACATACACTTTCAATTATTTTATTTACTTGATTAAAATTTTTAGATACTACACAAAAACTGTTCGGTTTAATGATTTGTGATTTATCTAAAGTTATTTCTCTTATACTATTACCTAAAATTTCTGTATGATCAAGATCAATTTTTGTAATAACAGAAATTATTGTTTTTCTAACCACATTTGTTGCATCAAGTTTTCCGCCCAATCCAACTTCTAAAACATTAAAATCATTATTTTGTTCATTAAAATATAAAAACATTACACATGTTAAAATTTCAAAATAAGTTAATCTTTTTGTATTTCCCAAATTTAAACTTATATTATAAATTTTTTCTAAGTACTTGTTTAAATCTTTATTTGAGATTGGTTCATCATTTATACTAATTCTCTCATTAACATTAAAAATATGTGGCGATGTATATAATCCTACCTTGTATCCATGATTTAACAATATTCTTGCGATATAACTTGCGACTGATCCTTTACCATTTGTTCCAGCAATATGAATTACATTTTTTATTTTATCTTGTGGATTGCCCAACTTATGCAAAACATACTTTATATTTTCTAATGAATAATTATTTTTTACTACATATTCTTTTTTTTCAAACTTATTAAGAAATTTTATTATATAATTCATTTTATTTGAACATTATTATTTTTTTGCAGATTGATTATTTGATATGAATTTGAAGTTTATAGAAAAATTTTATTAACAAAAAAATTGTTAACTTTTTGATTACTATTAAATTTTTATTAAAAACCACGAAAAATTCAAAAAAACATATTACTTGCTAAAAAAAATCTACACTTTTATTTATCTGCTAAACACATTAAATATTTTTGTTTTACTCTAAATAAATTTTAAAAATCATATTCCATAATTTTTAATAATACCAACATCTTTATCTCCTCTCCCAGAGAGACATATAACAACAACATCTTTGCTACTAAACTTTTCCCTATTTTTAGCGATATAACCAATTGCATGAGCAGGTTCTAATGCTGGCAAAATTCCTTCCATCCTTGATAACAAATCATATCCAAAAATAGCGCCATCATCATCACAAGAAACATACCTTGCTCTTGAAATACTTTTATAATAACTATGTTCCGGCCCAACAGCTGGATAATCTAACCCCGCTGAAATAGAATGTGTATGTTGAACCTGACCATAATCATCTACCAAAACATAAGTTTTCATACCGTGTAAAACAGTTATTTTACCTTTGGCAAGAGAAGCTGAGTGGTGTTTAGAATTCACTCCTTTACCTGCAGCTTCGATTCCTATCATATTAACTTTCTTGTCATAAAAAAATGGACTAAATAATCCCATAGAATTAGATCCACCACCAACACAAGCAACAAGATAACTTGGTAATTGTTTTTCAATATTCAAAATTTGGTTTCTAGTTTCAAAACCTATAACTGACTGAAAATTTCTAACCATAAGCGGATAAGGAAAAGGCCCTACAACAGATCCTATTACATAAAAAGTATCTTTAACATTTGATACCCAATCTCTCATACATTCATTAATTGCATCTTTCAAAGTTCTTGTTCCTGATTTTACACACACAACTTCTGCTCCTAAAAGTTTCATTTTATATACATTAATTTCTTGTCTTACCATATCTTCTTCACCCATATAAATCACACATTTTAATCCAAACAACGCACATGCAGTCGCAGTTGCAACACCATGTTGACCAGCACCTGTCTCTGCAATAATACGTTTCTTACCTATTATTTTTGCTAACATAACTTGACCTATAGTATTATTAATTTTATGTGCTCCTGTATGGCACAGATCTTCTCTCTTAAGATAAATTTTAAACCCACAATATTGTGACAGTTTTTCTGCATAATATAACGGAGTAGGTCGTCCTGCATAATTTTTATAATAATATCTTAACTCCGAAATAAATTTTTTACTTTTATACATTTTAAAATATTCTTTTTCCAATTTATTCACTGGTTCAAAAAGTGTCTCAGGAACAAATTTTCCACCAAAATCTCCAAAATACCATGAAATAGTTTCAGATTTTTTTTTGTGCATACGTAATATTATGATCCTTTATTTTGAGAAAAATTAAAGAAATAAAAAATATTTTTTTATTGCCAGGTTGAAATTATATAATCTGCAGCAGAAGTCCCAAGTTTTTTTATTGTATTATTTTGTGACTCTATCTTTGTTTTACCGAATCCTTTTATACCAACAAAATTTTTGCTCAAAGCAACTTCATTTTTTTTTACATCTTTTAATTCTACATTTATATTTCCACTATGCATTTCACCAAAATCCATTATTTTACCATCAGGAAGTGTAATTTTATTTCCTAAATATTCTATACTAAAATCACCTAATAAAAAATATTCTGCATTATCTTTTTCTTCTACTATATTAAAACCTTCTTTTTTCAAAATTGAAATTATCTCAGTATTTACTATTCTTGAATCTATATTTTCTGTAGAAGATTTTATTTCTACATAAACTTTTTTAAGTTCGCGTATTTTTTTAGCAAAAATATAATAACGAATCCTTATATTCTCCAAAGATCTAAATCTTTCAGAAAACTTAACCAACTCTTCAATATCTGCTACAATTTCAATCTCGTTATCTGTGTTATTTAATTTATATATTTTTGGTTTTGCGATACCATTCTCATCAGTTTTTACATTTAAATCTATATTACCATTTCCCTTTATAAAACTAAGTTTTAAAGGGAACATTTCAACATCTAAATTACGACTTTGATATTTTGCGTTTACTTTTAAAGTCAAGAAAGTGTCTAAAGGTTGATTTATTAAAACATTAAAATTTGTTTCACCTAAAGGTTGGATAAATATAGAATTTAATAACATTTTTATATTATTTTCAATTTCAATTTTAAATGAGATACTGTCAATACCATTTTCTATTACAAAACCTTTTATTTGTTGCAACTGAGATAATATATTTTCAAAGATATTTATTGCAGTAATAACTTTAGGTTTTCCTTGTGAAGGAAATAAATATTGTTTAGCACTTCGTTCCAATTCCAAGCATGCTTTCATAATATTTTTATTTTTTATTTCTTGTTTTTTTAATTCTTCCTCTATTGTTTTATCAACATCTTCTTTGTTCATCCATACAAAAACCCACCAACGTTTAGTTTTTTCGTCCTGGTATTCTTCAAACATCTTTCTTCCCAAAACAGTATCAAACATTACTTGTGTTATGCTATCTAAAATCTCTTGTGATTCTTCTTTATGTTTTTTACCTACAATATCTAATTGCGACTTAATTTGACGTTCTACTATACCTTTAACTTCTGTCTTTAATTTTAATGCAAGATTTTTTATAGCATCATTATATGCGTTATCTCTAGCAATTTTATATGAATCACGTTTTCTAGGTTCATAACTGGCAAATCCGATACCTTCAATACCGTCTTTTGAAAAAGTTTTTGTACCAAATTCTTTTACCCACAAAGGCATTGACGATTTTATAGTAACACAGCTAGAAATAAAAATTAAAAAACTAATAATAAAACTTAAAATATCAAACAACTTAAATTTTTTATTCATAAAAAAATTTTTCTCCTAGTAATACATATCAATATCCAGTTCTTATTGTAACAAAAGTTTTTTTATTTTTTGTAATTTTTATATTATCAATCGTTTTTGATAAAATTTTTTGGTTGGCATTATTGTAAAATTTTAATTCTAACTTATATGTTCCTGGCGGCAAATTTTCTACTGCAAAATTTATATTTTTAGGTAAAGTTCTCCATGAACGTTTATCAGCTTTTTCTGTAGCAGTAGATGCAACTTGGACAGCTTTTTTCGCTAACCACTTAGTAAATTCATCTTTAGTCTTTTGTTCTAGTTCTGCTGATATAGCCCTGGATAAAACATATTTTATAGTTGCACGCGCAATAGATTTAATTCTTATACTAGCAATTCTATCTTCAAGACTTTTTATAGCGATGCTATCAATATCTTCTACTATAAAAGTATCTACAGAACTTACTAAATAAGAAAATTCATTTGTAGAAACTGGGACTGTGTATATATCAACTTTTGCATAACTTATCTGAGAATCACTTGTTACAAATTTTGGAAATGCTACAACAAATTGTTCTTCTGAAGCAATACTTCGTGCAATACGGCCAGCTTTTTCTACATCGCTCTTAGCGTCATTTCCAACTTCTACACTACCTACATATGCCCATCCTTCTCCAAAAGATACTTCTATAAAATGATCAATTTTGTATGGAGCAAAACCATTATAATGGATCAAAATAAGTTCTCCTAAATTTGTGTCATATTTTATTTTATCCCAAAACAAACTTAAATTATACTTTTTATTAATTTCTTCAAACTCATCTCTAAATCCAATTTTTTTTGCAACTTTACAACTTCTATACAACAAATCCGTAGGCATAGAAAAAGAATAAATTAAATTATTTGTAGTATATTCATTAATAGATTTTCTAAATGAAATAAAAGCATCATTATACTCTCTCTCATTTTCATAAATCAAACCCGTAATATAACGTACAAACGCATCTTCTTTATAAACATTTTTATTTCCATAGTTTACCTTTAAAGTTTTTAACTTATGATCAACTTTTCTTGCCTCAACCAACGCATTCTCATATTCTCCAAGCATTAAAAAATTTAATGATTGAAACACGTTGATAAATATACGTTCAAAATCTTCTCCATAATAAGATTTTACATTATCTGAAATTAGAAATGACATTGCCTCTTGAGAAATACTTTTTGTATATAATTCTTCTGCAAGTTTTTCTGCTTTTGATAGAGATATAATAGAATCTTGAAAATTACATGAGTAATGACTTAATATTCCTTCGTCAAGATAATATAATAAAAGATTTTTCTCACCATATTCTTTTTCTTTATTTTCTTTTAGCAAAGAAATCGCTTTGGGATAGTTATCAGTTTTTATTAGAGTTTTTAAGTTGTTATAATAAGTTAACTGAGTTGCACATCCTGTAAAAAACATTAGCAAATAAAAAAATAAAATAGACAAACTTAAACTTCGTAATATACTATATTTTATTAACATAAGAAAAACCAAAAACAGTTCATTAATTGAGGTTTAAATAATTTTTATTAAAATTCAGTATTTACTAAAACTTTGCTCCTCTTCTTTGGACAAGTTTTTTAATTTTTTTCTGTCCTATCCAAACTTTTTCATTAGTTAAAATATTTATAGCTTCAAGTTCTACCTGATAATATTTTAATTGTGTATTCCCAGCTTCGTCCATAATAGTATTTATCTGCCCACGAATCATAAAATCAGCACCTTTTTCTTGTCCTAAAGATTTTTGTGTAGCAGCATCTGCATGAAACGATTGATCAATTTTTTCTTCTCTAATTTCTTGTCGTTCATCCATAGAAGCAACAAATTTTGCCCTGCCACTATTTAAAACTTCTCGTTCCAAATCTTTAACAAAAGTCTGAGTGTTTATATGTTCCATAGAACGGTTTCTTATTGTGCCAACAACAATACGCGGTTTTTCTTTTTTTTGCGAAATAAAATCATCAATCCATGGCCTTGACAAAGCATCTTTTATCATTTCCATTGCAACTTCACGTGAATCTGTATCATTCCAATATCCACTTAAATCTACTTGTGCTGCGGCATCAATACGAGTAATTTTAGGTGTAGTAGAACATCCTATAACAAAAACAAACAAATAAAAAGTAAAAGGTATTAAAGTATAGGTTTTAAATATTTTTTTTTCTTTGTTCATAACTTTTTCCTCCATATTTATTATTAAATTTTATAACATTATTCTGCTGACAATGGCATTGAAGATTTAATATTTTCAAGATCTTGTTTTTCTTTTTGCTGATAATTCATTAAGTCTTTTTCTAAATCTTCTCTTACACTTTGCATCTTTTTACTTGCAGTTGCAGCTTTATCTAAAGTTTTTAAAGTTTGTTCTGCAGAAATTTTAGATACTGTACTTTGTGGTATCCATACATAGACCCAATATTCTCCATTTTTTTTATCATAAAATTCTTCAAAATATTTTCTATCCAAAACCGTATTATAAATAGTCTTATTAACATTATCTAACAATTCACCTCCAGAAGATTTAGGCACACCTAAATCACGTTCTGAAAATAATCTTGTTTCAATATAGCCGCTAACTTCAATAGAACTTGACAATATCAATTTTTGTATAGCATCATTTATTGCAGCATCTCTTAACGCTTTTTTATCTTTTAACCCATAAGCATATCCTAACCCTTCCAACACTTCAGGTTTATTCAAACGCTTTTCTATCCACCACGGTTTTTTTGGTGCACTTGTACAAGAAAATAATATTATAACACCAACTAAAACAACGAAAACTTTCCTCATAATTTTACATACCTCCTTTTTTAAGTTCTGTTCACTTTAAACTTGACAAGAACATGGACGGTACAGGATTTGAACCTGTGGCCCTCCGGATGTGAACCGGATGCTCTACCGCTGAGCCAACCGTCCTTTAATGTATTTAATAGAATTTAATATTATTTATTTTACAAAAATTATATTTTTTTTATCAATAGATACAACAAATATTAAAATTCTACTTTTGGTGTTGTTTTTGCTGCTTCTTTAGATTTAAAGTAAATATCTTTTTTTTCAAACCCTGACATTGAAGCTATAATATTACTCGGGAAACGTCTTATCATAATATTGTACATTCTTACAACTTCGTTATACCGTTGTCGTTCAACTGTAATACGATTTTCAGTGCCTGAAAGTTCGTCCTGTAATCGTATAAAATTTTCGTTAGCTTTAAGATTTGGATAATTTTCTACAATAGCTAACAATCTAGCTAAAGCACCTTCTAATTCATTAGTAGCACGAACTTTTTCTATGGTAGTCCTTGCACCAGAAAGTTTTGCTCTTGCTTCTGCAATCTGAGTAAAAATTTCTGTTTCATGTTTTGCATAACCTTTTACTGTATTTACAAGATTAGGTATTAAATCAAATCTTCTTTGATATTGGTTTTCTACCTGAGCCCAACTACTATCAATGCTTTCGTTTAAAGTTACTAACTTATTATAATTAGTAACATAAGTAGCAATTAAAATTAATATAAAAATCATTACAATACTTATAATAACTAAACCTTTATTTTTCATATCAAACATATCCTCCCATTTTTTTATTATACTTTTATATTTTTTATCTATAACTTTTTAACTAATTTCAAGTTTATCAACAAAATCTATAACTTTTTCAATCTCAGTTACATAACTTTCTAATAACAAATTAAGTTTGTTTTTATTAAAATAACCTGAACTTTCTTTCAATCGTAACACATCAAAAAAAACTGTTGGATTAAAATTTGCTTTTTCTGACAAAAGTTTTAATGCATCAACCTTTTTTAGTGGTACAGTTGAGTTAATTAGAATAAGTATGCTTTTAAATACTACTAAAAAAGAAGTTAGTGATTCTACAATTATGTTTTTAACCATTTTACTATTATCTTTGTTCATTATATACATCTGTCTAAGTTTTAATAAATTACTTTTTAGTTCATACTCACACTCATGCCTGAGATTTTTTAGCCCAATTTTAATTTCTGCCAAAATATCTTCTCCATATAAAACTTTATGATTTTCTTTCATATCCAAAAATTCTATAGGGAAAACATCTGAAGACATTTTAAACCTATCAGTAGAAAATATTACTGGCATAGAATTTCCTTTTTTTACCCATTTTTTTATAACATTAGAAATATTTTTTAAGTCATTAAAAATCATATTGTTAATAAGTATCAATATATTATAATCTGACTTTTTTTCAATTGCTTCTCCACTTGCTTTTGAACCATATAATATAACTGCACATAATTTTTCTTTACATATATTTTTTAGTTCATTAACAAACTTTTCTAATATAACATCCATACTTTATACCTCATTATAATTTTTATAAATTCTTAATTATTGACATCTACCAACTTCTTGACGCACCAGCGCCACCACTTGTTCCACCTCCAAATCCACCAAACCTTCCACCACCACCAAACCCTCCTCTCCCAAAACCACCCCCACGACCACCAATGTTTAGAAATAATAAAAACAGAATAGGATTTGTAATAAAAATGTATAAAAGAAATACTACAATTATAGTACCCATAATTATTTGTCCTAAACTTAATTTTTCATTTTCCTGAAACCGTAAGACTTGTTCTTTAGCAGAATCCAAACTTGTCAAAGAAACATTATATTCTTTTGCAACTAAATTTGCTATTACAACGGTTCCTAGAAGTATCCCGGCATTATAATCACCTTTTTTATAATTTGGCAACACGTATTTATCAAGTATTTCTCCTACTAAACCATCATTAATTATACCTTCAAGACCATATCCAACTTCTATCCTAACTTTTTTTTCATTAATAGAAGTTATGAATAGTATTCCATTATTTTTGTTTTTTTTTCCAATTCTCCAGTTTTCAAAAAGTTTTACTGCATAATCTTCAATTGTGGTCCCAGATAAATCTTTAACTGTTACCACAACAATTTCAGCGGAAGTTTTTTGTTCAACTTCTAAAATAATTTTTTCAAGGATTAATTTATTGTCTTCAAATAAAACATTGGCAAAATCAGAAACAAATCCTACTGAAGAAGGAAATTTTATTTCATTAATTTTAGAATAGCAAAAACCTAAAAAAACTATCAACAAAGATATTAAAATAATTTTTTGTTTCAACAATAATCACAACCTCAAAAATAAAATTAAACTTCGTTTGACACTATTTGGGCGCGGAGGGGCTCGAACCCCCGACCAACGGATTATGAGTCCGCCGCTCTGCCGGCTGAGCTACGCGCCCAGATTTTTTGTTAAAGAAAAGAAATTATAAATGCCTCACCATTTTACGATGAGGCATTAGTTGTTATTAACTATTTGCTTAACTATAAAACTACTAAATTATTCTTCTTCTTCTTTTGCTTCTACACTAAATGTAATAGTTCCGAGAGAATTACACAATTTATTATACAATCCCACAATAATTAAAATTCCTAAAACCATTATTATTGTATAAAGTATGATAAAAATCAAAAATGCTAACACCTTTGCTCCAAAACCTAATCCAACCGCTGCTTCTGTAGGAAATAAAAAGAAAGTAAATAATCCTATCACAACTCCTACTATTGCAAAAATTGATGACATAGTGGTTAATATCCACTTTACTCCTATTTTTTTTATTGCATATTGTATCATGCTTTTATTCCCCCTTTTTTATTAGTAATTTACATTTAAATTTTATAATTTTATTTATCAAAAGTCAACATTTTTTTTAAAACGACCTGACCTAAAAAATTTATTAATACTTTTTTACAAAAACTTGAGTAAACAACAAATAACTTATCGGAACAAAAAATAATGTTAACACTAAACTAAAACTAAGCCCACCAACCATTGCTACTGCCATAGAAGAATTCGGATTACCTCCAATACCAATTGCTAATGGTAAAAGTCCAAGTATCGTAGTCAGAGTTGTCATAAGAATAGGTCGTAAACGTTCCGTTGTAACTTCAATTATTATATCAACCAATTTTTTTTCTGGAAAATTAGTTTTTGAAAAATTGTATTCGCTAACAAGCATAATACCGTTGTTAACCACAATTCCTATTAACATAATAAATCCTTGCATAGAAATTGAGTTTATGGAATTAAATGTTATAAATAAAGAATAAATAGCACCTACTAAACCTAATGGAATTGTTAACATAACTATCAATGGGTAAGATAAAGATTCAAACTGTGAAGCTAAAATCATATAAATTATTATTATACTTAACATTAAAGCAAAAACTGATGAAGATAAAGATTCTTGTAATGCAAGCGTTTCTCCTGTAATATCAATATTAACATCACTATCTTTGTTAGTAATTTTCTCAATTCTACCACGCAAATTTTTAACAATTTTAGCAAAATTTCTTTTTACATTCGCTGAAACTATATACATCCTTTGTCCCTCTGCCCGACGAATCTCTGGCAAAGATTGAACTAACCGTAAATCACTTAATTGTGCAATACGAATGTGTTGATCTAACAATGCAGAATAAATAGTAAATTCACCAACTTGAGATAGTTCTGTTCTGTCCTTAGGACTTAAACGTACTCTAATATCAAACTCATCTTCTTCTTTTTTTAATTTTGTTGCGACATAACCTTTTATTCCGGATAAAATTGTTGCAGAAATATCTTGAACTGATAAACCATATAAAGATGCTCTATCTCTATAAATTTCCAATCTCAACTCTGGAGTAGGTTCTTGAGGAATAACTTTTATACCATAAATATCCTTAATTTTTTTCATAAAACTTACTAATTCATCTGCATAACCTTTTATTTTATCCAAGTCCTTACCCTTGACTTCAACCACAAGTCCACTACCAGCCCCACCACCTGTGCCAAACATTCCTTGTTGTGTGATAAATTCTACCTCTATACTCGTGGGTAGTTCTTTTCTAATATATTGTGAAACAGCAGAAACTACTTCATCTGTTTTTCTCCCTGAAGGTTTTATTTGAACAATTATTCTTGCTTGATTTTGTCCTAAGGTTTCAATTTGAGTAGTTTTTTCTTCACCAGCAGAACCTATATTTACCAAAACATCACTTACATCTCTCATTGAACTTATATAATTTTCTAATTTAGAAATAATTTCATTAGTTTTTTCAAGAATAGTATCCGAAGGTAAAGTAATGTTTAAAATAAACTTTTTTTCATCTAATTTTGGCATAAATTCTTTAGGTATATAGTAAAACACTACTAACCCTAAAAATAAATATATTCCTAATAAAATATATGTCTCTGAATATGGAATATCAAGCACATTTTTTAAAATTTCAGAAAAAGTTTTTTGTAGACTACCATGTTCTTTCTTTACCATGTTTTTTACATATTTATCCAAATTTAACATTAAAGCTAATCTCGGGACTAAAAACATAGCAACCAAAATCGAAGATAATAAAGAATAACTTACAGTTAAAGCAAGTTCTTTGAACAACTGTCCCATTACTCCACCAACAAATACCAATGGTAAAAAAATTGCTACCGTAGTAAATGTTCCGGACAAAACATCTCCGGTAACATGGCTTGTTGCATGATAAATTAATTCTTTATTATTTTTCTGTGGATTTTTTTCTTTTTCAGCAAAAATTTTTTCCAACACCACTACCGAATTGTCCACCAACATACCAACACCTATTGCTAATCCTCCCAACGACATTGTGTTTAAAGAAATTCCTCCAAAATACATTAACATAAAAGTAAACAATATTGCTAAAGGAATAGAAATTACTATAATAACAGATGCAACAATGTCTTTTAAAAAAATAAATAAAATTACAAAAGACAAAAATCCACCTTGTATTGCATTAGAATAAATATTATTTAACGAACTTTTAATAAACAAAGACTGGTCATAAATAATTTTCACATCCACATCTTGTGGTAATTTTGTTTTTATAACCTCATTTAATTTTTCTCTTATTAGTTTTGAAGTTTTTATAAGATTAGCCTTAGATTGTGGAAAAATAGATACTGATATATGATTTTTTCTATTATACCTAGAATAACCTCTAATATCTCTTATTGACTGTTTAACTTCAGCAATGTCATTCAAATAAACAATTTGTTTTGTTTCTTCTTCCTTAACTCTTCTATAACGCCTGTACCGGTCATATTCTTGTCTTCTTTCTACTGGAATAATCATTTGTCTAATATCATCAATTGTTTTAAACTCACCAATAGTTTTCACTGTATATTCATTTGTCTCTTCTTTAATAGTACCAGCTGGATATGTTATATTGGTCTCACGCAATGCTTTAATTAAATCTAACAAAGACAATTGATTTGCCAATAACCTACCTTTATCAATTTCAACCAAAACTTCTTCTTCTGTTCCGCCATAAAGTTCAACTTTTGCTACACCTTCTAACCTTTCTAACTCATCTTTCAATTTTTTTTTACACAACATCCTAAGTTCTGCGAGTTTCCACGGATCATCTTGTGGAACTTTATAACTAACCGACAAACTCATCGCTTCTAACTGAAACGGGTTATATTTTAATACAACCGGTTCTTGAGAATCTTTAGGTAATCGTTCCTTGATTAAATCTATTTTTTCTCTAACTTCCAATGCTGCAAAGTTTACATCTGTTCCCCAATAAAATTCACAAATTACAATAGAAGTTCCTTCTTTTGAAATTGAAGTCACTCTTTTAACATTTTTTGCAGTACCGACTGTTTCTTCTATCATTTTAGAAATAAGTTTTTCAGATTCTTCCGGACCAGCACCTGTATATTTAGTAATTATAGTAATCTGTGGATATTCCAACGAAGGATATAATTCTTGAGGTAATCTTTGATATGATATAACACCAAACAAAAAAATTGCTACAAACAACATTGTTGTAGTTGTTGGTCTATCTACAGGTAATCTTAATAATGACATATAATTATTTCCCAACTAAAACAAGTTTTAACCGTCTACGCATAAACATTTTTATGTAAATATTTCTAAAAATAATTTTTATATCATAAAATATTTCTCTATAATTTGCAAAACTATAATAAACTAAAGGTATTATATACAAAACAAAAAAAGTAGAAAATAACATTCCACCAAAAATCGTTAACCCTAAAGTTCGCCACATAACAGAAGATTCATCAAAATTTAATATCAATGGTAACACACCAAGAATTGTTGTTATAGAAGTCATAATAACTTCTGTAAAATAAACTCTTGTTCCTTGAATAATTACACGTTTTAATTTATAGTTTTTACTCCTGCGAATTATATTCATTTGTTCTACCATAACTATTGCAGAATTAACTACTATGCCACCTAACATCATTAGACCTATCCAAACACCTAAACTTAAATTACGTTTAAATAACCACAATAAAAATGCAACCCCTATTAATCCTAAAGGTATTGACAATATAATAATAAAAGGTTGTGAATATGACTCAAATAAAGAAGCTAATGTCATATAAATCAAAATAAGTGTTAATGCTAATGCTAACTTAAATTGTTTACTATTTTTAACCATATCTTCATATTCTCCAGAAAATTTATAAAAGTAATCTTTTGGAAATTTTAATACTTTCAATTCTTTATCCATATTTTCTACTATTTTAGATAAACCAATTTTTCCTCTATTACCACTTATCTGTATAAATCTTTTTTTATTTTTATGCCAAATCTCTTGTTGTGAATTAACCTTCATAATATCACTAACTTGATTTATAGCAAATACTTCCCTATTTGGAGTAACAAACCTTAACAAAGGCAAATCTTCAACTTTTTTTATTGTATCAGGAAACAATCTTGCAATAGTTTCTACTTCTTTACCTTCTGTACGATAATAGGTTGCAACTAATCCTCTGATTTTTCCATGTAATGTGTTTGCAAAATATAACGTAGTCAAATTAAACAAACCTAACCTGTTTCTATTAACATTAACAATAACTTCAGGTTCATCTTCTCGCATACGTATTTTAACATCAGTTAAATTTTTTAGTTGTGAAAATTTTCCTGAAGCAAGAAATGCTATCTGTTTTAATGTTGCATAATCATACCCATAAAAATCTACAAAAACTTCTTTTGAAGCAAAACTTTGTGATGGTTGATAATATAAAAACGCTGGCATAAATTTTTCAAACTTTTTTCTAAAATCTTCCATGACATAACCTAAATCTGATTTAACTTTCACCTCTATAAAAGTATGTAATTTTTCTACTTTTGAAGTTACACGTTCTACTTGAGAATATTTTAACAACTCTTTCTCAACTTCTTTTACAATATTGTTTGACCGTTCAATTCGTGTTGCAGGTGGAAATTGTATCCCAATCCTAAAAGTATTAAGTTCAGTTGTTTCCATAAATTCCGATTCTCTTGTCATAAAAACGTATATTGCAAAAGACATACATATTAAAGTAATAAAAATTGTTTTTTTTGGATTACGAAAAACCCATTTTACACTTTTAACAAAATATAAATTTAACTTTTTTATCCAATGAGGTTCTTCAAATTCTAAATTTTTCATTAGTTTATTAATTAACGCAGGTGAAAAGATTAAACTTCCTACTAAAGATGCTAACAAAGCAAAAGTTATTGCTAAACCAAATGGTACATATAACCGTTTAACCTCAGCTTCTAAGAATACTAATGGTAAAAAAACTATTATTGTAGTAAGAGTTGATGCAATTATTGGCATTAAGAGTTCACTTGTGGCACTGGAAATTATTTCTTTTTTAGTATTAATATTATTTATGTTAAGTTTTGATTTATGTGCTACATTTTGTAAAATTATAATAGCATTGTCTACTAACATACCAACACCTAAACCTAAACCACTTAATGTCATAATATTAAATGTCATCTTAGTAAAGTAAATCAGTATAACAGCCAACCCCAAACTAACCGGTATTGTAAACATTATAACTAATATACTTCTAAAACTTCTTAAAAAAAGTATTAATATTATTCCGACTAAAATACCACTATAAATTATTGAACTCTGTAACGATTTTATTGATGCTTTTATAAAATCAGCATCATTTTTTACTATTGTAAACAAAATTTCTTTTTTAAAAATTTTTCTTAATTCTTCAATTTCTTTTACTATATTATCCGCAACAAACAATGTATTTGCTGATGTTTCTTTTTGGACATATATACTGACTACCGATCTTAAATTTAACCTTGCAAATGATGATGGTTCATAAAAACTATCCCTAACATCAGCAATTTCACCTAAAGTTATTATTGAACCTTTTTCTGTTATACCGACTGCAGTTTCTTTTATCTCTTCAACGTTAGTATATTCACCTGTAGCACGAATAAGGAACCGTTCATTACTTTGTTTTATTTCTCCAGCAGAAATTGAAATGTTACTTAAATTTATTTTTTCAATAACACTTAATATTGGCAAATTATATGCTATCAACTTAGAATTATCTATTTCAATTAAAATTTTTCTTTCTCTACCACCGCCAATTTCTATATTTGCAACACCTGAAATACGTAAAAATTTTTCTTTTATTTTGTCTTCAGCAATAACTCTTAATTGTTCCGGTGTATAAAAATCTGATGACAAAGCAATTATTACTATCGGGACATCTTGTTGTTGAAACTTTGCAATAACTGGCCTTTCCATTTCACGAGGTAATTTGTGACGTATAGTAGCTAATTTTTCTCTAATATCAAGTATTGCAAAATTAAGATTTGTTCCAGGATAAAATTTTATTACTATAGTAGATTCAGCTTCTCTTGACGCTGAGATAATTTCTTTTACCCCATTAACTTCACTAAAAACTTCTTCCATTGGCCTTGTGACATATTTTTCAACTTCACTTGCAGGAACTCCACCTCTTAAATGTGAAATAACACTTATTTCACCAAATTCGTAATTAGGATAAAGTTCTACAGGTATGAATTTTATTCCTATGCTAGAAAAGACTATTATTGCAAAAGCAAGCATCAATGTTGTTACTGGCTTTCTAATACCTAAATTAACAATAGACATTATGTTTGTTAAATAATAATTAAGTTATCTGGACATAATTTGACCACTAAAAGTTTCTGTATACTCAACCACTAAACCATCGCTTAATTCTCCTGATGTTTCTGTAACATAAAACTCGCCTTCCACTACTCCATCTAAAACTACAACTGATTTCCCTATGTTACCACCAACTTTTACCTGTCTAAATTCTATCATACCTTGTCCTTGTTTGTCAGATAAAGGTTTTAAAATAGGCAACAACCTAACATCTCCACCTAAACTTATAACACTATCAGAATTTACGGCAATAGTATTTGATGATTCTATAACTAAAATTTCGCCTCTTGCAAACATCCCTGACCTTAACAATCCTTCTTCATTTGGTAATCTTATTTTTACTGTAACAGTTCTTGTTTTTTCTTTCACAGTAGGTGCTATCTCTGAAACCTGCCCTTCAAAAATTTTGTCTGGATATGAATCACAATATACTTTAGAATTTAGGCCATATTTTAGTTGATTAACATCTTTTTCAGGGACATCAACCTCAAAATTAGCATCTCCCGAACTAACAAACCTTGCAACAACGTCATTTGGAGTAATAAATTCGCCCGGCTGAACAATAATCTGTGCCAAAACACCTTCTGAAGGAGCAACTAAATTTGTCTTGGTAAGATTTGATTGTGCAAGTTGAAGTTCTGCTTGAGCTGTTTCCATACGTTGTCGTATAGATTCTACTTCATATCTCGATTCAATTAATTTTGACTCCGAGATTGATTTAAGTTTAAACAAGTCTTCATAGACTTTTAACCGTTGTTGAGCTGAATAATATGCTGACCGTTCGCTTTCAAACTTACTTTTTGCATAGGATAATTTTGTCATTGCATCTTTAGGATCAAGATATGCTATAACATCTCCCTTGAAAAGTTTTTTACCTTCTTTGTAGTTATATTTTGCTAACACTCCTTCAATTTCAAACCTTAAATCGTTTTCTATTGCACCTTTTATAGAACCCATTACTGTATATTTTTGCGAATAATCTCCTCTAACAAGTTTCTCTACTTTTACTTTTATAGCAGGAGTGTCTTTAACAACTACTTTTGGTTTTAAAAAAATTTTTTTAACTACAAAAAATATTATTATTAAAAAAATTATACTTAATATTATTATAACAATTTTTTTCGTTTTTTTGAATTCATACGAATCTGTTGTTTGTGGTTTAAATTTACTAATTAAACTTTTGATTTTATTAAAAATTTCCATTTTATCCCCCAATTCAAAATTTTCGCCCTTGGCGCTGTCTACGAAGGCAGAAAAAATGACTTTCAACTAAATTTTCATTTATTTCCATCGTATTTCTATTATATTTCAAAGTGTTTCTCAATCTTTTCTAATCTTTTTAATCAGTAATTTATAATTTTAACCTTTGACTTTTCACCTTTAACTTTGAACTATACTCATCTAAGTGGTATTAAAACAAACCTTTCAATAGCACTTACTGCTGAATAATTTTGTAAAACAGCTTTAGAATATGACAACAAAGCTTCCGACACTTGAAATATTCCATTCATAACTTCTACAGTAGGTACTTCAAATAAAGAATTTCTTTTTTTTAACACATCTAATCTCCATTTTCTAAACTTTAGTTCTTTACTTGCAGTATTAGCATCTAGTAATGAGTGCCTATATTCATTATAATATTTTTCTAATTCAAGCAACAAAGCACTTCTAATTTCTTCATACTCACCTTGAGTTGATAACAATAAAACCTCAGATTCTTTCTTTTCCATAAAATATTTCATATCATCAAACAAACTTAATTTTGTATCAAAAACAGTACTTTCTATTCTATTTGAAATATCAACAATTTTTCCTGGATCGGTTTGATCTTTCTGGTAAGAAGACTCTATTGAAGTTCCACCAAACATCCAACCCAATCTTAACATCCCACTCCAAACTGTAGTAAGTTGTAACGGGTCTTTAACATACGCTTCACCACTTTGTCCATAAGAACCTTCAAGATAAAGTTTAGGATGAGTTTTTCCAGAAACCATTATTTCTTTTTCTTGTGCCATAAGCAAAGCTAATTTTGCTTTTTTTAGATCTATATTATTTGCAAACAATAAACTTTTTAAATTGTCAAGATCAAAATCTATTTCTCTTGGAACTTCACTAAAACTTTCTACTGGTATTGGAAAAATTATTTCATCTAAACTTTTCACACCAATTAAAAGAATTAATTTGTTTTCAAACAAACTTTTGTTAAGTTTAGCTTTCGCGTACATATTCTCAATTTTTTGTTTAAAAATTCTTCCTTCTTCAAGGTCCATCTCGGAAATAGCTTTCACTTTGTATTCATTTTCAAGTTTTTTAAAATATTGTTCAAACACTGGTATTAGAGATTCAAATTCTTTTACTTCCATTAATGAAGATAAATATTCATAATATGCAACTTTAACATTAAAAATTAGTTCTTCTCTTAATTTAGTATAATTAAGCTTACTATCTTCTAAAACAAGTGAATAATATTTATGAGAAGCTCTAATTCTACCACCATCATAAAGCGGTTGATATATTCTTAAAGCTAAATCTTCTCCTTGATATTCATCATATGAAAGTGTTTTACCTTTAGAATATCTTCTTTGAGCTAATAACGCAGGGAAAAAAGTTCTTGTTGCAGCCCATAACTGTCTTTTTGCAAGTTCTATTTCTTCTTTTTTTGCTGATAACTTTTTGTTTCTTGCAGAAGCAATGTTAAGTGAAGTATATAAAAATTCATCCCTTGAATATAATTGTGAAAACAACAAAAAAATAATTAATACTACTATTTTCTTTTTCATTAGTTATTACAACAACATATTTAATGTAAGAATAGAAGTATATATTTATTACTTAATTTTCAATAATTAAAAAAATATATTTCACAACACAAAAAAGATTAGTTAAGTTACAGAAACAACATTCTTACAACGATTTCAAATCTTCGTCATAAATTTCTCTAACTATAAAAGTTATGAGATTGGTTTCTATTATAGGATAAGCCCTTGTTGGCAGAGATATTTCACCTAACAAAACTAAAGTTTTTCCAGAATATTCTTTATAAGATTTTCTAATTTTATCACTTAGTGGACCAACTAAAACGTACCTGTCACCTATATCATTAGATAAAATTAAATAATCAATCTTTGGTCCACCTTTAACTACTTCTTTTGTTTCAATGACTATTTTTCCTTTCAAAACTTCAAAAGAAGCAGCTTTTTTGTTTAACTTTGCTAAAATTTCATCTCTAAACTTATTTTTTTGCTCAATTTTTTCTTTAATTTTTGCAAATTCGTTCTCGGAAACTTTTTTGCCTAATTCAAGATTCTCGCCATATTTTTGAACATCAATATTAAATCTCACTAATCTACCTTCAATAGATAACGGATCTGCTTTCATAATGTTACCAAAAACAGAAATTTCTTTCCCTTCAAGTTTTCTTAGTTCTTCTTCTTTATTACCTACTAAAATATATTTTTTATTTTCAACACCTGTTAAAACCACTTTTTCATCCGTGATAGATATTTTACCTTTGACTTGTGCCATTAGAGGAACTGTCTGTAGTTTACCAACAGGTTCTTTCTTTTCTACACTTTTCATAAACATAGATATAAACAATGGTCCTACTCCAAAAACTAAAATAATAATTATTATTATAGAGAATACAACCACCAATTTCTTATCTTCAAATATTTTTTTCATAAAAACTCCTTTTTTAGTAAAATTGAATATACTGTTAAATAATATAAAAAACACCTTCCTTTGTCAAGATTACAAAAAAAAAAGAACGACCTTTCACCTTTTAAATTGAAAGGTCGTTCTTTAAAAACTTCATTTCAAATTAATTTTAGAAATTCGCAACACTACCACCACCAGTTGCATAATTTCTTAAAAACTCAAACCCTTGTCTCCAAGTAGAATATCCACCATACTGTGCTTTAATGTCCGACCAAACAGATTTCATTGAATCTAAAACTTTACCATACCATGCCTCATTCTTTAAAGAATCCATTACATTTTTCATCTGTTCAGGTTTCATATTTCCCAAATCTCTATATCCAGCACCATACGAAACATTCATTGTAATTGTCAAATGTCCGTTTGTGTCTGCTGCAACATCGCCCATAAACATCACACTACCACCTATTTTATCTTGAATTTGTGCTGCTAACTCTGCAGAAATTTCTACATAAATTAACTCACCTCCTGCATCCTGTGCTCCGAGACCGTCCATTATATCTATATAATCAGCACTTACTACTGCATAATATTTCCCGTCAATGTTAACTATGTTCTGTAAAGTCCCTGCTATTGATGGGTCATGAGAATATTTATATGTATTTTCTGCTGTAGGAGTAATTTTTTGATTTAAATCTTTCATGCCTAAAAGATTTCCACTTCTTATACAATCTGCTATTGCCATAATTCTTGTTGTAAGTTGTGTATTCAGACTTCTTAAAATATCCTTCATTGCAGATTTCCATGCATTATTTAAACCAACATTCCATCCTACATCTGTAGTTGTGTCTACATCATCATTATTATGCTTTATAGCTCCGTTCAAATTCCCAGAGTTCCAGACACGTTCTATTTTAAACTTAAAAATTTTCTCCACTGCATCAGTGATACTATTTAGTCTGTTTCTTATTGCATCACTAATTCTTGTATTATTACCGGTTTCAGAAGTTTTCTTAAAGTATTGGTTATTTTTAAGAAAGTTCAACAATCCTGATTTATCATTTTTAAGTCCTTCTAAAGTAGCAATTAAATTATTAGCACTTTGCGAACCACCAAATAACTCTGGAAATGCTTTTATTATGTTAGTTAGAATTTTCACAACATCTGCTGGATCCATTGGTTTTGAATCATCTGCAACATCAAAATTACCATCTCCATTCCTATCATAACCATTTAATAAGTAATCCCACCACCCAAATGCAATCCTCCAATCGTCAGGTATTAAATCATTTAGTCCTGAAATAAATTCTATCTGTGTTTGGAAATACACAGCAACATCTCCCATAAAATTTGATAAGTTACTTGTAAGAGAAGTAAGCTCTGCTAAAGATAAAGATTTACCTTGGGCTAATTTTTGAATTATCGGCAATAATTTTTCATACTCACTCCTTTTATCTTTATAACTCTTTGCTAAGTCAGTTACATAAGAAGATGTGAATACTTTATCCATTAGATTTGTCATAAAAGTGGTATATTTTTCTCCAGTAGTATTGACAAAATCTCCTCCTAAAGCAGTAATTTGTCCTCCCATAAAACTTTGAATAAATGTTCTGATGTTTCCTGCAGTTGAATCAATGCCATAATTTCCTGCTACAAATGCCTCTCTAAACGCTTTTCTAAATGCTGCTATCTTTGAATTATATCCATCAGACCCTTTTGTTAGACCAGAATCTTCTAATGCTTTTGCATATTGCGCAACTAATTGCGATTCTAATGCAGTCATAAACAACATATTTAACATCTGAGATAAACTCAGTTGACCACTATTAAATTGATTATAGAGTCCCTGCCAATCAATTACACCACCCGCAGCATTATTAATAAGATCATCATAGCTTCTATCTAAA